>NZ_JBHFPQ010000052.1:0-1108 GCF_041949875.1 Arhodomonas sp. KWT2 | reverse complement strand
AACTACTAACCTTTAAAAAAGTAAAGTCATGCTTTGGCGTACTGACATTCGGGCTGTTGGAAGAATGAGCGCACCAGCCGCGGGAGTTTCTGGATGCGCCTGAGCGCGGCGATGGCCATGCGCTTCATTTGCTCGATGTTCTCGACCCCGCGGCAACTGACATCACGCTTGACGTGTGCCCAGACCTGCTCGTCGGGATTGAGGTGGGGAGCGTACGGCGGCAGGAAGAACAACTTCAGCATGCCGTTGGTCGAAGCCACGAAGTCCTTGACCAGTTTGGCCTTGTGGGCTGGATGGCCGTCGACGATGACGTACACGGGCTTATGGGCACCGGCGAGCAGCCGCCGGAGGAACTCGCGGAAGACTTTCGCGTTCACGTTGCCCTCGTGGACCATGAACCGTAGCTCACCCCGAGGGCCGACCGCCGAGAGCATGTTCACCGAGAACCGCCGCCCGGTGACTTCGACGACAGGCGTTTCACCGACCGGCGCCCAAGTCGTACCGGCATGGTAATCGGAGCGCAGCCCCGACTCGTCAGCAAAATAGATCGTCGCCCCGGCCGCCTTGGCTTGCCGGCGGATTTCGGGGTAGGTGTGCGTCTGCCACTCCTGCACCAGCTCCGGATTCTTCTGCCAGGCCTCGTAGAGGGGTTTCTGCGCCGAGAATCCGAGCGTCTTCATCGCCTTGCTCACCGACGGCAGTGTCAGCGACTTGCCCAGGCGCTGCCGGATCAGCTCCTGGATCAACGACAACGTCCACAGCGCGTAGGGCAGCTTCATCTGCTGCGGCGTCTCGTCGCGCACCGCCCGCGCAAGCCAGCGCATCTCCTCGTCGGTGAGCTTGCTCGGCCGGCCAGATTTGCCCTTCGACTGCAGCGCTTTCTGGCCGCCGTCGTTGTAGCGCGCCAGCCACTTGAACACCGTGCGCTCGTTGAATCCGAACGCCTCGGCAACATCCGCCACCGTGCGCCCACCGCGCACCGCTTTGATCGCCTGCATTCGCAGCGCGTGCATCGCCGCCTTGTCAATTGTGCGGCCATCGTTGGAGCGTTTGCATCTCATGATGCAAAACCTAACACATCATGGCTTTACTTTCTTTAAGGTTAGTA
>NZ_JBHFPQ010000051.1:0-460380 GCF_041949875.1 Arhodomonas sp. KWT2 | reverse complement strand
GGCAGCACCGGGACCTCCGGGGTCTCGTCGATACGGGTGATCGCGTAGCGTACCGGCAGGATCGGCAGGCCGCGGCGCGTGCACCAGCGGCAGTCGTTGAGGCCGAGACCGGCACAGGTGGCCTGCTTGATCCAGGCGTCGTCTGGCAGGACATCCATTGTCTGCGTCCCTCACGTTCCATCAAGAGGGGAATCAGCGCTAACGGGCGCGCCTGACGGCAGCAGGCGTGTGATCGCGCCCGCTAGCGGGGACTGCGGTGCAGGCAGGGCCCCACGGCGGGGCGCGGCAGGTATCGCTCATGTCTGGCCACCTTCCCTGGTTGGCTGTCGGGGATCACGCTTGTCCGTGCGCCGGGTGCCGTTGCCGTCTCCTTGCCCCGGACTCCGCTACATGCTGCCCCATTTCCCGTCGCAATCCAAGATGGTATGCGCGGGGGCGGAGCGGCTATGTGCGTTGTCTGCCGTTCACTCTTTGCCGCCGGTCCCGTCCCCGGTGGCCGGCTGATCCAGCTCGTCGAAGAGGTCGCCGTACGGGTCTTCCTTCTCCGGCGGGTTGCCGTCGTAGACCAGGTTGCGGCGGTACTGGAGGTAGCTCGAGCGCGTGAAGGCGTAGGGGTCCAGTGCGGCCTCGTTGCGCAGGCGCACGGTGCCCTCGAGCTGGGCACGGGTGTTGACGAAGTTGAGCGCCGTCAGCCCGCCCAGGGTGACGGTGTTGAGCGCGGTGTAGGTCAGCACGTTGGTGTAGTAGGCCACCGGATAGCGGGTGACGTCGCGGGTGCTCGACGGTCCCAGCGCCGGCACGACGAGGTAGGCGCCGCTGTCGACACCGTAGGTGCCCAGCGTCTGGCCGAAGTCCTCGGTGCGGTCCGGCAGGCCCATGCGGCTCGCCGGATCGAGGAAGCCCGCGAGCCCGAGGGTGGTATTGAACATGAACCGCGCGGTGTCGGCAAAGGCGTAGCCGATCTTGCCCTGGAGCAGGTCATTGAGCAGTACGCCCGGATAGGCGAGGTTGTCGAAGAAATTGTCCACGCCCGTGCGTACCGGCTCGTTGGTGACGGCCGTCCATCCCCGGGCGGCGGGGGCGAGCACGTAGCGGTCCAGCCCCTCGTTGAAGTCGTAGACCTCGCGGTTGGCGCCCTCCAGCGGGTCGTAGGCCTGATCCGGTGTCGTCTGCGGCGTGCTCGCGCAGCCGGCCAGCACCGACACCAGGACGGCAGGGGCGAGGGCCCGGAGTGCATTGTGGGCGGTGGCGGTCACGGCTCACTCCTGCTCACGGATGAATGTCAGTACGCTGCGGTTGAATTCCCGCGCCCGCTCCAGCATGAGCATGTGACCCGTTTCAGGGAAGAGCTGGAGCCGGGCCTCCGGGATGGCCTCGGCGAGATACTCGCCGTTTTCCATGGGCCAGACGATGTCGTCCTCGCCGTGCAGGACGAGCACCGGGATGCCGATGTCGGCGAGCCTGTCACCCTGGCCCGGCTGGCTGTAGACCGCCTCGAGCTGGCGGGTCGGGCCTTTGGGGTCGACGTCGAGCTCGCGCTCGAAGCGCAGCAGCCGCTCCGCGAGGTCGGGCACCCGTTCGCGGTAGGTGGGATGGTAGAACACCTCGGTGAGCCGTTGCACGGCGTTGGCGTGGCCCACGGCCTCGCGGTCGATATGCAGGATCTCCTCCACCGCCCGGGCGGGGCGGGCGAAGGCCGGGTCGTTCACGCCCGGGCCGGTGCAGCCGAGTATGAGGCTGCACAGCCGCTTTGGCGCCATGTGGTAGAGGGCCTGGGCAATGAGTCCGCCCATGGAGACCCCGACCACGTGGGCCTCCGCGATACCGGCGGCGTCCATGGCCGCGAGCACGTCGGCGGCCATGTCGTTGATGGTCCAGCTCTCGGTATGGCTCTGGGTGCGGCCCGTGCCGCGGTTGTCCATTACCAGCACGCGGCATTCCCGGCTCAGCGCCGGGATCTGCATGCCCCAGGCCTCGACGGTGCCCCCCAGCCCCATGATCAGGACGACGGCGGGGCCGCTGTTGCCGTGGGTCTCGAAGTAGAGCCGGGCGTCGCCCGTATCTACGTAAGGCATGTGGGTCTCTGCTGCACTGAACAAACAGCGCTCGAGTATAGACTTTCGCCTGTCCGATTGCATCGGCGTGACCGCTCAGGCCGGATCGTCTTCCGGGTCGACGGCGAAGTCGAACGAGTCGAAGTAGAGATGTCCGGGGTCCAGCCCGTGGATGGCGAATGCCGTCTTCGCGGCCTCGATCATCGGCGGCGGCCCGCTCATGTAGACGTCGTAGCCGCTGAGGTCCGGGTAGTCCTCGATCACGGCCTCGTGGACGAAGCCGGTGCGCCCGTTCCACTGGTCGCCGGCCCGGGGCTCGGAGAGTACCGGGGTGTAACGGAAGCTCGCGTGCTCCCGCGCCCAGCGCTCCGGCAGGTCCGCGAGGTAGAGGTCGTGCCGGGCGCGCACGCCCCAGTAGAAGTGGATGGGCCGGTCGATGCCGTGGTGGAAGGCGTGCTCGAGCATGGACTTGATGGGCGCGAAGCCCGTGCCGCCCCCGATCATGAGGATGGGGCGGGGCGAGTCCTCGCGCAGGAAGAATGTCCCGAACGGGCCCTCGAAGCGCAGCAGCGCGCGCTCCTTGAGCTCCTCGAAGATGTAGCCGGTGAAGCGCCCGTCCGGCACCTGGCGGACGTGCAGCTCCAGCAGCTCGTCGTCATGGGGCGGGTTCGCCAGCGAGAAGCTGCGCCGGCGGTTGCCCCGCAGCAGGAAGTCGACGTACTGGCCCGGCAGGAACTGCAGCCGTTCGTTGCCCGGCGTGCGCAGCCACAGCCGGCGCACGTCGTGGGCAAGGGTGTCCATGCGTTCGACCCGGCAGGGGAGCTTGCGTGGCCGGATATCGTCGGCCGAGCGGACCTCTCGCACCTCGATGGCGAGGTCCGAGTCGGCCCGCGCCTGGCAGAACAGGGCCTGGCCGACCGCCTCCTCGGCCTCGGAGAGCGCGGGCGGGCGCCCGTCGGGATAGCTCACCCGGCCCTCGACGACCTTGCCCATGCAGGTGCCGCAGGTACCGCCCCGGCAGCTATAGGGCAGGATCAGGCCGTGGCGGAGCGCGGCGCTCAGCACCGCCTCGCCATCCTCCACGGTGAACTCGTGCTGCGTGTTCTCGATCCGGACTCGGTAGCTCATCGTGTATGCCGCTTTCCGCGTGCCTTTGCGCCATTCTCGCCCAACGTCGCCGCCGGGCCTAGGGCCTGGTCGTAATCACCGGCGGCGGGCCGTGCCCGGGTTGCCGCCGCCACGCCCGGGTACCGGGGTTCAGTCGATGCCAAGCTCGTCCCAGTAGGCGTCGACGCGTTCGCGCACGGCGTCGTCCATGCGGATGGGCGTGCCCCATTCCCGCGTCGTCTCGCCGGGCCATTTGGAGGTCGCGTCGAGCCCCATCTTCGAGCCGAGCCCCGAGACCGGCGAGGCGAAGTCCAGGTAGTCGATGGGGGTGTTGTCCACCAGCGTCGTGTCCCGCGCCGGGTCCATGCGGGTGGTCATCGCCCAGATCACGTCCTGCCAGTCACGGGGATCGACGTCGTCGTCCACGACCACCACGAACTTGGTGTACATGAACTGGCGCAGGAACGACCAGACCCCGAACATCACCCGCTTGGCGTGACCGGGGTACTGTTTCTTCATGCTCACCACCGCCATGCGGTAGCTGCAGCCCTCCGGCGGCAGGTAGAAGTCCACGATCTCGGGGAACTGCTTCTGCAGAATCGGGACGAATACCTCGTTGAGCGCGACCCCGAGTACGGCGGGCTCGTCCGGGGGGCGGCCGGTGTAAGTGCTGTGGTAGACGGGGTCGCGCCGGTGGGTGATGCGCTCGACGGTGAATACCGGGAAGTGCTCGACCTCGTTGTAGTAGCCGGTATGGTCGCCGAACGGGCCCTCGGGTGCGACATCGTCCGGGTAGATGTGGCCCTCGAGGAGGATCTCCGCGCTCGCCGGCACCTGCAGCTCCGAGCCCAGGCAGCCCACGAGTTCCGTGCGCCGGCCGCGGAGCAGCCCGGCGAAGGCGTACTCGGAGAGGGTGTCGGGGACCGGTGTCACCGCCGCGAGGATGGTCGCCGGGTCCGCGCCGAGGGCTACCGCCACCGGGAAGGGCTCCCCGGGGTGGGCCTGCTGCCAGTCGCGGAAGTCCAGCGCGCCGCCGCGGTGGGCGAGCCAGCGCATGATTACACGGTTGCGCCCGATGACCTGCTGGCGGTAGATCCCGAGATTCTGCCGGCTCTTCTCCGGCCCCCGGGTGGTGACCAGCGCCCAGGTGATCAGCGGGCCGGCGTCGCCGGGCCAGCAGGTCTGCACCGGGATGCGCGAGAGGTCCACGTCGTCGCCCTCGATCACCACCTCCTGGCAGGGCGCGCGGCGGACCTTCTTCGGCGCCATGTCCAGCACCTTTTTGTACACCGGCAGGCTCCGCCAGGCATCGCGCATGCCCTTGGGCGGATCAGGCTCCTTGAGGAAGGCGAGGAGCCGGCCGATCTCGCGCAGCGCCTCGGTGTCGTCCGCGCCCATGCCGAGGGCCACGCGACGGGGCGTTCCGAAGAGGTTGGCGAGCACCGGCATGTCGTGGCCGACCGGGTTCTCGAACAGCAGGGCGGGGCCGCCGCGGCGCAGCGTGCGGTCGCAGACCTCGGTCATCTCCAGCACCGGGTCTACCGGATGGCTGATGCGCTTGAGCTCGCCGGCCGCCTCCAGCTTCTCGATGAACTCCCGAAGGTCGTGATACTGCAACGTCGTCGTCCCCTGCCGTGCGCGAGAGTCACGATACTGCCTGCTCGCGCTATTGCCTGTCACCGTTGCTTGACCATACTGGGGCAGGGATCAGGCACAAGGAACGCGGGAGAGACAATGACAGAAGAAGACACCACGCAGCCCGACCGCGGGGGCGCGGAGCCGCTCGTGCCGGAGGGGGATACCGGCAAGGTCCGGGTGATCTACATCCTCTACCTGGTGGCGCTGGTGCTCGGTGTGACCGGGCTGATCGGCGTGGTCATGGCCTATATCTATCGCGACGGAGCCCCGGAGTGGCTGCGCAGCCACTACACGTGGCAGATCCGGACCTTCTGGATCGGCCTGGGGCTGTCGTTCATCGGCATGATCACCTCGTTGATCCTCATCGGCTGGCTGGTGCTGCTGTTCACCGTGATCTGGCTGATCGTGCGCTGTGTGAAGGGGATGCAGTGGCTGGAGCGCCGTGAGGCGGTGCCGGCACCCACCGACTGGTGGTTCGGCTGAGCCCGGCCGGCACGCCGCCCGGCGTGCCGGCGCGAGCCGGTCAGTTGATCTGGACGCTGACCGGGTCGGACATCGCGCTGAGGCGGTTGCTGTCGTCGTAGGCCTGCAGCGCGATGTAGTAGCTGCCCGACGACAGTCCCTCGATGGTGTAGGACTGCTGGTAGGGATCGCTGATGTCCACTTCCTGGCTGTAGTCGCCCGGGCTGGTGCCATAGTAGACACGATAGCCGGCGAGCTGCGACATCGACAGCGCGGAGCCGTCCTCCCGCTCCGTCGGGGCCTGCCAGGAGATGGTAATGGCGGCATCTCCGGTTACCGGTGCCGCCGGCGGACTGTCGCTGCTACTCGAGCTGCCGCCGCCACCGCCGCCCCCGCAGGCGGTCACGAAGAGGGAAACACCGAGAACGAGTGCGGCCAACCGGCACACGCGTAAGGTGCGGGACATAGTAGGTCCTCCAGCACGCCGGCTCACGCCGGGTGCAGTCGTCGCTGGGGTGATCGCGGCGGAACGCTCCCTCCCCCACCCCCGGGGACCGCTGCCGCTTGGAAGCCCGGATTAGGCCAGCACCGCCGGGTCCCGGGCGAGGACCTGTGTCACACTAGCGGGTCCCGGTTTCCGGAACCCCGATGGGTGGCAGGTTGTTGATTACTCAGGGCGTGAACTCCGCCACGACCGGGGCGTGATCCGATGGACGTTCCCAGCCGCGGGGGTCGCGGTCCACGTAGCTCGCGCTCAGCCGTTCGGTCAGCCGGGGGGCGGTGAGGATGAGGTCGATGCGCAGCCCGCGGTTGCGGCGGAAGTTGTTCATCCGGTAGTCCCACCATGAGAAGGTCCCCTCGGGGTGGTCGAAGCGGCGGAAGCTGTCGCTCAGCCCCAGGGCGGTGAGCGCCGCCAGGGCCTCGCGCTCCGGGGTGGAGCACAGCACCTGCTCGTGCCATGCCTCCGGGTCGTGGACGTCGTGGTCCTCCGGGGCGATATTGAAGTCACCCACCACCGCCAGCTCGTCGTGGGTCTCCAGCTCGGCGGCGAGCCATTCACGCAGATGCGCCAGCCAGGCGAGCTTGTAGTCGTACTTCTCGTCGCCCACGGCCTTGCCGTTGGGTACGTAGAGATTGACGAACCGGGTGGAGCCGACGGTGGCGGCGAGGACCCGGCGCTGGTGATCCTCGAAGCCGGGGATGTCGGTGACCACGTCCGTCACCGGCTCACGGGCGAGGACGGCGACGCCGTTGTACGTCTTCTGCCCGGAATAGGCGACGTGGTAACCCGCGGCCTCGATCTCGGCGGCCGGGAAGTTCTCGTCGGTGAGCTTCGTCTCCTGCAGCCCGAGGATGTCCGGCCGGGCCTGGCCCAGCCATTCCAGCACCTGGGGCAGACGGACCTTGAGGGAGTTGACGTTCCAGGAGGCGATCTTCATCAGGCTTTCCCCGGCGGCTGGGTGAACGGCGCGAAGAGCTTACTAACCTTCGCGGCGGCGACGCCACCTCCCGGACGGGCCGGTACGGGTGAATCCGCTCCGGCGATCCGTTAGAGTCGGGCGGAACACACCCACCGGGGAGAGGATGCCGTGGCGGATCGCGACAGCACGGGGGGCGCGCCCCTCATCGACCGGCGTCGCCGGCGACTCATCCAGGCCATGGGGCTGGCCGGTCTCGGGGCCGGCACGGTGGGGCTCTGGTCCGGCGCCCTGAGGGCCGCGGCGGACGGCGAGCCCCGGCGCGGCGGCACCCTGCGGGTGGCCCTGCCCTCGGTAAAGACCATCGACCCCCTGAAGGTGAGCAGCGGCGGCGGCATCGCCGCGATCCAGCAGGTGGGCGAGTACCTTGTCTGGGCCGAGGACGACCTGTCCCTGCGCCCGGTCCTCGCCACCGACTGGCAGGCCGCTGACGGCGGCCGCCGCTGGACGTTCGAGCTGCGCCGGGGCGTGCGCTTCCACGACGGCCGCGAGATGACCAGCGCCGACGTGGTCGCCACCTTCCGCCGCCTCGTCGACCCGGACAACCCCACCGCTGCCGCCTCGCAGCTGCCGTTCCTGCGACCGGAAGGGGTGTCGGCGGACGGCGACTACCGCGTGGTCTTCGAGCTGGACCAGCCGGTGGGGCGCTTCCCCTATTACACCCAGACCTACAACGCCATCATCCTGCCGGCGGACTTCGACGGCGATTTCGCCGCCAACCCGGTGGGCACCGGCCCGTTCCGCCTGGTGGACTACACCCCCCAGGAGTCCGTGGTCTTCGAGCGCAACCCGGACTACTGGGACGCCCCGCGGCCGTACGTCGACCGCGTCGAGTGCGACATCTACGGCGCCGCCCAGCCGCAGATCCTCGCGCTGCGCGGCGACGAGGTGGACATGATGCTCCTCGCCGGCCCGGTGGACGCCAAGCCGCTGTTCGAGACCGCCGGGGTGGAGGTGCTGACCACGCCGTCGGCGATGACCCGCCAGCTCACCATGCGCACCGACCAGCCGCCCTTCGACGACGTACGCGTGCGCCGCGCGGTGGCGCTGGCCATCGACCGCCCGACCATGGTGGAGACCCTGCTCGGCGGGCGGGCGGACCTCGGCAACGATCATCCCGTCGCCCCGATCTACCCGGAGAAGGTGTCGGTGGCGCAGCGCGAGCGCGACGTGGCCGAGGCCCGGCGTCTGCTCGCCGAGGCGGGCCATGCGGACGGCTTCGAGATCGACCTGTACACCGGCCGGTTCGTGGAGCTGCCCCAGTACGCCGTGCTCGCCCAGCAGATGCTCGCCGAGGTGGGTATCCGCGTGAAGATCAATGTCGAGCCCCTCAACGTGTACTACGGCCACTGGACGGAGGTCCCCCTCGGCCTCACGGACTGGACGGCCCGGCCCACAGCCGGGCAGATCCTCGCCGCCGCCTTCCGCGGGGACGCCGAGTGGAACGCCCCGCACTGGCGGAACGACGAATTCGACCGGCTGCTCGACGAGTTCGAGGCGAGCACGGACGAGGCCGAGCGCAACGATCTGGCGACCCGCCTTGCGCAGATCCTCCACGACGAGGTGCCGGCGGTGATCACCTACTTCCCCAACGCCCTGCGCCCGGTGCGCAGCCGCGTCCGCGGCGTGAGCGCGCACATGTCCAACTACCTGGACCTGCGCGGGGCCTGGCTGGCGGGATAGGGCGCCGGGGCGCAGCGTGACACGCATGCCCGACACCGCGCCGGGGAGGCGCCGGTGACGCGGTTCGTCCTCCGGCGGCTGCTGCTGCTCGGGGTGACGCTGCTCGTCGCCTCGGTGCTGATCTTCCTGATGACCTCGGTGATGCCGGGCAACGTCGGGCGCATCGTGCTCGGCCCGTTCGCCAGCGACGCCTCGGTCGCCGAGCTCAACCGCCAGCTCGGCCTCGATCAGCCGGCGGTGCTGCGCTACCTCCAGTGGCTCGGCGGCGTGCTCACCGGCGACTGGGGCCGCTCGCTGACCCTGGACACCGACGTGCTCCCCCTTGCGCTGGCCCGGCTCGGGCGCTCGCTGCTGCTCGCCGGCTACGCCCTGGTGTTGCTGGTGCCGGTGGCCATCGCCGCCGGCGTGGCCGCGGGGCGCCGGCCCGGCGGCTGGTTCGACCGGGTCGCCTCGGTGGTCGGGCTCACCTTCGGCGCGATGCCCGAGTTCGTCACCGGGGTATTCCTGATCGTGGGGCTGGGCGTGGGGCTCGGCTGGCTGCCGGTGCAGGCGCTGCCGGACGAGGGGGCCGGGCTGCTGACGTGGCTGCGCCACCTCCTGATGCCGGCGCTGGCGCTGGTGCTGCTGCTGTTCGCCTATCTCTTCCGCATGGTGCGCACCGGCATGCTCTCCGAGCTGGCGGCGGACTACACCCGCACCGCCGTGCTCAAGGGCCTGCCCCGGCGGCGGGTGATCCGCCACCACGTGCTGCGCAATGCGCTGCTGCCGACGATCACCGTCATCGGCGCGCAGCTCGGCTGGCTGGTCGGCGGGCTCGTGGTGGTGGAGACGCTGTTCCGCTACCCGGGCATCGGCAGCCTCATGGAGTACGCCGCCTCCAACAAGGACGTCCCCCTGCTCGCGGGCTGCGCGCTGCTCATCACCGGTGTGTTCGGCCTCGCCAATCTGGCCGCGGACGTCGTCTATGCCTGGCTCAACCCGAGGGTGCGCCATGCCCTGGCGGGTGCTTGAGCCCCTGCGCCGCTCGCCGGCGCTAGCGGTCGGGCTGGCGATGGTCGCGGCGTGGCTGGTCACCGCCGCGGCGGCGCCGTGGCTCGCGCCGAGCGGGCCGACGGTGAGCGACTACGGCGCACTCAGTCAGGCGCCGTCGGCGGCGCACTGGTTCGGCACCGACGAGTACGGCCGCGACGTGCTCTCGCGGGTGCTCTTCGGCGGGCGCTACGTGCTGCTCATCGCGCCGGCGGCGACCCTCATCGGCCTCGTCCTGGGGGCGGCCATCGGCATGAGCGCGGCCTACTTCGGGCGCTGGGTGGACGAGGTCATCATGCGGCTGCTGGATGCGGTGATGGCCTTCCCCATCGTCATCCTCGCGCTGCTGGCGCTGACCATGCTCGGCGGCTCCACCGGCAACGTGGTGCTGGTGATCGGGCTGGTGTTCGCGCCGCTGATCGCGCGCACCGCGCGGGCCGCGGCGCTGGTGGAGGTGCGCCGGGAGTACGTCCAGGCCGCGCGGATCCGCCGCGAGGGGCCGCTGTACGTGCTCGCCGTGGAGGTCCTGCCCAATATCCGCGGCCCGCTGGTGGTGGAGGGCACCATCCGCCTCGGCTATGCGGTGTTCACCTCGGCGACCCTGGGCTTCCTCGGCCTCGGCGTGCAGCCGCCGGCGCCGGACTGGGGCCTGATGGTCGCGGAGAACCGGGCGCTGCTGACCAGCGCGCCGTGGACGGTGCTGTTTCCCGCCGGGGCCATCGCCTTCGTGGTGGTGGGCTTCTCGCTCATGGCCGACGGCCTGCGTGACCTGGAGGGCCGGTGAGCGCGCCCGTCCTCGCCTTCGACGGCCTGTCCATCGCCTACCGGCGCCGCGGGCGCTGGCACGAGGCGGTCTCGGACGTGGACCTGGCCATCGCGCCGGGCGAGGCCTACGGCCTGGTCGGCGAGTCCGGCTGCGGCAAGTCGACGCTCGCGATGGCGGCGATGGGCTATCTCCCGGACAACGCCCGGGTCAGCGCCGGCGGCATCCGCATCGCCGGCGAGGACCTCGCCGCGCTGGACGCCGAGGGTCTGCGCCGGCTGCGCGGTGGCACCGTGGCGGCGGTCTACCAGAGCCCGGGGACGGCGCTGAACCCCGCGCTCACCGTCGGCGAGCAGATCGCCGAGGTCTACCGCCTGCACCGCGGGTTCGGCCACCGCGCGGCGTGGGACGCCGCCGCGACCATGCTTGAGCGTGTGCAGATCCCCGACGGTCACCGCGTGCGCAACAACTACCCCTACCAGCTCTCCGGCGGCATGCAGCAGCGGGTGGTGATCGCCATGGGCCTTGCCGGCGATCCGGACCTGCTCGTGCTCGACGAGCCCACCACCGCCCTGGACACCACCGTGCAGGCGGAGATCCTGGCGCTGTTCGAGGGCCTGCGCGCCGAGCTCGACGTGGCGCTGCTGTTCATCAGCCACAATCTCGGCGTGGTCCAGGCGGTGTGCGACCGGGTCGGGGTGATGTACGCCGGCGAGCTGGTGGAGGAGGGGCCGGCGGAGACGCTATTCCACGACCCGCGCCATCCCTACACCGCCGGACTGATCGCCTGCATCCCGGACTTCGACGCCGCCGGGCGGCCGCTGCGGCCCATCCCCGGCGCACCGCCGGAGCCCGGCGAGCGGCCGGCGGGCTGCGTGTTCGCGCCCCGCTGCCCGGTGGCGCGGGACGACTGCCGGGGCACGCGCCCGCCGCTGGCCGCGACCGGACCGGGGCGCGCCAGCCGCTGCCTGTACCCGGACGACACCCCGGCGGTGGACCGGGGCGCCGGGGCGGCCACGGGGACCCACGCCGGCGGGGGCACCGGCGACGCCGTGCTCCGGGCCGAGGGGCTGCACCTCACCCTCGGCGGCGTGCCCATCCTCCGGGACGTCGACGTGACCCTGCGCCGCGGCGAGACCCTGGCGCTGGTGGGCGAGTCCGGCAGTGGCAAGACCTCGCTGGCCCGGGTGCTCACCGGCCTGGCACGGCCCCGTGCCGGTACCGTGAGCCGCAGCGGGCGCGGCGGCGCGGCGGTGCAGCCGCTGCAGATGGTCTTCCAGTCGCCGGACGGCACCCTCAACCCGAGTCACCGCATCGGCTTCATCCTCGCCCGTGCCATCCGGCGTCTCGCCGGCCTCGGGCGCCGTGCCGCCCGCGAGCGCGTGCCCGGGCTGATGCGCGCGGCGGCCCTCGACCCGGCCCTCGCCCGGCGCCGGGGCGGCCAGCTCTCCGGCGGCCAGCGCCAGCGGGTCGCCATCGCCCGGGCCTTTGCCGGCACGCCGGACGCGGTGGTCCTGGACGAGCCTACCTCGGCGCTGGACGTCTCGGTGCAGGCGGCGATCCTGGAGCTGCTCCGCGGCCTGCGCGACCGCCAGGGCGTGGCCTACCTGTTCATCACCCACGACCTCGCCGTGGTCCGTCACCTGGCCGACCGGGTGGCGGTGATGTACCTGGGCGTGATCGTCGAGGAGGGCCCGGCGGACGCGGTCCTCGGCGGCCCGTGCCATCCCTACACCGAGGCCCTGATCGCCGCCGTGCCCCGCGGCCGCCGCCGTCCCTCGCGTCCGCGCCTGACCGGCACCAACCCGGGCCCGGCGGCGCGGCCCGCCGGCTGCCCCTTCCATACCCGCTGCCCCCACGTCATGGACATCTGCCGCACCGAGATCCCGCCGCGGCGCGAGCCCCATGCCGGTCACGGCGTCCACTGCCACCTGGAGACCCCCGCGCTGCCGCGCCCCGCCGGCTGACCCCTTCGCATCCCACCGTCACGGAAACATCATCCGCGCTTAAGCACGCCGTCACCCCGGACGTCCAGCCTGTTCGACGTTTTCGTTGATCGCGCCATCGCGATCGGGTTTTTCGAACACGGAGGCGGCGATGATCCACACCGAATCGCTGGCGATGACCTATCCGGGCGGGGTGACCGCGCTGACCCCGACCTCGGTGCGTTTCGAGCGCGGGGCGGTGACCGTCCTGCTCGGGCCCTCCGGGGCCGGCAAGTCCACCCTGCTGCACTGCCTCAACCGGCTGCGCGCGCCCACCGGGGGGCGCGTGGTCGCCGACGGGGTCGGGCCGCTGGAGGACGCGGCGGCCATCCGCCGACACCGCCGGCGCACCGCCATGATCTTCCAGCAGCACCAGCTCCTGCCCCGGGTGAGCGTGCTGCGCAACACCCTGATCGGGCGTCTCGGCCACCACGGTTTCTGGCGCAGCACGCTGCCCCTCCCCGCCGGTGAGCGCCGGCTGGCGCTGGACAGCCTCGAGCGCGTAGGCCTGCTGGACAAGGCCCTGGTGCGGGCCGACCAGCTCTCCGGCGGCCAGCAGCAGCGGGTGGGCATCGCCCGCGCGCTGACCCAGCAGGCCGAGCTGGTGCTCGCCGACGAGCCGGTGGCGAGCCTCGATCCCGGTGCCTCCCGCCAGGTGCTCTCGCTGCTGCGCGACGTCTGCACCGAGCGCGGTCTCACCGCCGTCATCAGTCTCCACCAGGTCGAGTACACCCGCGAGTTCGCCGACCGGGTGATCGCCCTCGCCGACGGCGGGGTGGTCTTCGACGGCCCGCCGACGGCGCTCGACGACGATGTCCTCTGCCGGGTCTACGGGCCCGGTGCGGTCGCGGACCTGCGGCGCGACGCCGCCGGTGCCGCGGCCTGATCCCTCCCCCAACCCAAGGAGATACCGCCATGATCCGCCGACTTTCCGCCCTGCTCGCCGGCCTCGTGCTCGCCGGCTCGGCCCATGCGGCCGGCGCCAACCCGGATACGTTGCGCGTCGCGCTGCTGCCGGACGAGTCGCCCCAGACCATCATCAAGGAGAACGAGCGCTTCCGGGACTACCTCGCCGAGCGCCTCGACAAGGACATCGAGCTGGTGGTGACCACGGACTACTCGTCGATGATCGAGGCGGCCCGCTTCGGCCGCATCGACCTCGCCTATTTCGGGCCCCTGTCCTACGTCCTGGCCCGCCAGCACGGCGCGGACCTGGAGCCGTTCGCCGCCAAGCGCAAAAACGGCGAGACCACCTACCGCTCGGTGCTGATCGGCAACGTCGCCGCCGGCGTGAGCGAGCTCGACGACGTCGCCGGCAGGCAGGTGGCCTTCGGTGACCCGGCCTCCACCTCCAGCCACCTCATCCCCAAGAAGGTGCTCATCGACGCCGGCGTGACCCCGGACGACTACAGCGGCAACTTCACCGGCTCCCACGATGCCGTGGCCACCGCGGTGCAGAACGGCCACGCCCAGGCCGGCGGGCTGTCCAGGCCGATCTTCGAGTCGCTGGTGGAGCGCGGCGTGATCTCCAGGGACCGCGTGCAGGTGATCACCTACTCCAAGCCCTACCCGCAGTATCCCTGGGTGATGCAGACCTCGCTGGACGACGACCTCAAGGCGCGCATCCGCACCGCCTTCCTGGAGGTGGACGACCCGGAGATCCTCCGTCCGCTGGGCGCCGAGGGGTTCGCCGCGATCAGCGATTCGGACTACGACGTGGTCCGTGACCTGCTGCCGCTGCTCAAGAAGTAGCCATGAGCGAGCGTTCCCACGACGCCATCCTCGCGACGGAGCGCGCCCGCCGGTACCGTGCCGGCGGGGCGCTCCTCGCCCTCCTGGCGGTGATCGCGGTCGCCGGCCACTACGTCGGGGTCTTCGACGGTGCCCGGCTCGCGCAGGGGGTCCCGGCGCTGCTCGAGCTCATGGGCAACATGCTCCCGCCGGATTTCACCGGCTGGCAGGACTGGATCGCGCCGCTGATCGACACCCTGGCCATGAGCGTCGCCGGCACCGCCATCGCCGTGATTGCCTCGGTGCCGCTGGCCTTCTGCGCGGCGCGCAACACCACGCCGTCGGCCGCGCTCTACCATGGCACGCGCAACCTGCTGAACTTCCTGCGCACCGTGCCCGAGCTGATCATGGGCATCCTGTTCGTGGCCGCGGTGGGCTTCGGGCCGCTGGCCGGCGTGCTGGCGGTGGGACTGCACTCCATCGGCATGGTGGGCAAGTTCTTCGCCGAGACCGTGGAGCACGCCGACCCGGCGCCGATCGAGGCGGTCCGTGCCACCGGCGCCGGCCCGGCGCAGGTGATCTGGCACGGTGTCCTGCCCCAGGTGCTGCCCCGGTTCCTGGATGTCTCCGTCTACCGCTGGGAGTACAACTTCCGCGCCTCGACGGTCATGGGTCTGGTGGGGGCCGGCGGCATCGGCTTCGAGCTGATCGGCAGCCTCCGCATCCTGGCCTACCGCGAGGTCTTCGCCATCCTGCTCGTCATCCTGGCCACCGTGATCGTCGTCGACGGCATCGGCTCGGCCCTGCGCCGGAGGATCCAGTGACCGACCGACCCCTCGCCGTATTCGCCCAGCGCCCCATGCCCGAGACCGTGCAGCGCCTCGGCGACGGCATCGCCGTATGCTGCAACACCACCGATGCCGCCTGGCCCCCGGAGCGGCTGCGCGAGGCGGCCGCCGGGGCGGACGCCCTGGTCGCGTTCATGACCGAGCGCGTCGACGCCGCGCTCCTCGACGCCTGTCCCCGGCTGCGTATCGTCGCCGGTGCCCTCAAGGGCTACGACAACCTCGACGTCGACGCCTGCACCGCCCGCGGGGTCTGGGTGACCACCGTGCCGGACCTGCTCACCGTGCCCACCGCCGAGCTGGCCCTGGGACTGATGATCGGGCTCGGCCGCCACCTCCGCGAGGCGGACGCCCACGTGCGCAGCGGCGCCTTCACCGGCTGGGGGCCGCGGCTCTACGGCACCGGGCTGGCGGGCAGCGTGGTGGGGATCATCGGCATGGGCGCCATCGGCCGGGCGATCGCCCGCCGGGTGCGCGCCTTCGATGCCGAGGTCGTCTACGCCGACCCGCAGCCCCTCGATGCCGCGGATCCCCTGACACCGGGGTGCGAGCGCCTGCCTCTGGACGAGCTGCTGCACCGCAGCCGCTTCGTGGTCCTGGCCGCACCGCTCACCGCGGCCACCCTCCACCTCATTGACCGGGAGCGGCTCGCGTTGATGCGCCCGGACGCACTGCTGGTCAATCCCGGCCGCGGCTCGGTCGCCGACGAGGCGGCGGTGGCGGAGGCCCTCGATACCGGCCGGCTCGGGGGCTACGCCGCGGACGTCTTCGAGATGGAGGACCTCTCCCGCGCCGACCGTCCGGCGGCCATCCCCGGGGCACTGCTGCGCCACCCGCGGACGCTGTTTGCGCCGCACCTGGGCTCGGCGGTCACCGGGACCCGGCGTGCCATCGAGGCCCACGCCGCCGACAACGTCCGCCGCGTGCTCGCCGGCCATGCGCCGGCGGACGCGATCAACGACCCGAGGGGGCATGGATGCTGAACCTGCGCTACGTGGCGACCTTCCTGGCGGTGGTGCGCACCGGCAGCCTCCGCGGCGCCGCCGCGGAACGGGGGCTCTCGCCGGCGACCGTTTCCCACCAGATCCAGCGGCTGGAGGCGGATATCGGCGCCCCGGTGCTGCTCCGTGGCGCGCGCTGCCGGCCGAGCCCGGTGGGGGCGCGGCTGCTGCCCCACGCGGAGTCCCTGCTGCGGGTCAACGCCCGCGCGATGGCGGCGGTCGCCGACCCGCAGCTCCACCTGGGTGCGGCCTCCAACATCGGCATCTACCTGCTGCCCCCGGTGCTGCGTCGCCTGCGTGAGGGTGAGGCGGCACCGGCGTGCGCGGTCAGCGTGGCGGACAACGCCACCGTCACCGAGCGCCTGGAGGAGGGGGCGGTGGACCTGGCGCTGCTGGAGACCTGGCAGGCGCGTGCCGGTTTCGACGCCGTGTGCTGGCGCGACGAGCCGCTGGTGGTCATCGTCCCGCCGGGACACCCGTGGGCGCTGCGGCAGCGCATCACCGCCGACGAGCTGGCCGGCAGCCGGCTGCTGGCGGGGGAGCCGGGCACCGGTACGGGGCGTCTGCTGCGGGCGTTCCTGGCGCGCTGCGAGGGCGGGCCGGCGATCGCCGGCGAGCTCGGCAGCACCGAGGCCGTCAAACGCGCGGTGGCCCACGGCGAGGGGATCTCGCTGGTGCTCGCGGGCACGGTGGACGAGGAGGTCACCGCCGGCCGGCTGGCCGCCATACCGCTGGCCGGTCCCGGGTTGAGCAAGCCGCTGTGGGCCGTGTGGCGCCGCGGACACGCGGTGCCGGGACGCGACGCGGTGCTCGCCTCGCTGCAGCATGCCGCCTGAATCGCTGCGCTCCCCCGCCTGAATCCACGGTCGCGATATGCAATGATGAGGGCACATGCACGCCGCGGCGTGTGCGGCGCGGGCGGTGTATCCGCGTTGCACCCGCGGCCAGGTCCCCGGGAGGAGCAGCGCGACCATGAACGACGACACCCCCGCCCCGTCAGCCGGGCCGGCGACCGGGCAGCGCCCGCTCTCCGGTGCATGGATGTTCGTGCTGGCCCTGGTGGTGGGGGCCTTCGGGGGGTTCGGCTCCATCGTCTTCAAGGGCGCGATCGCCTTCTTCCAGAACCTCTTCTTCCTCGGCCGCTTCGACGTCCATCTCCAGCCGGATACCCATATCGACCCGAGCATCTGGGGCTGGGGGGTGATCTTCGTGCCCGTGGTCGGGGCGATCATCGTGACCTGGATCATCCGCACCCTGGCGCCGGAGGCACGGGGCCACGGGGTGCCGGAGGTGATGCACGCGATCTATTACCATGGTGGCGAGATGCGCCCCATCACCGTGGTCGCCAAGGCCATCGCCTCGTCCGTGTCCATCGGCACCGGCGGCTCGGTGGGCCGCGAGGGCCCGATCATCCAGATCGGCTCGGCCTTCGGCTCGACCCTGGGGCGGTTCCGCAACATGCCGGCGCGCCAGCGCATCGTGCTGGTCGGCGCGGGCGCGGCGGCGGGCATCGCGGCGACCTTCAACGCGCCGCTCGGCGGGCTGGCGTTCGCCGTGGAGCTGATGCTGATCTCGGTGACCGCGCTCAACGTGGCCCTGGTGGCGAGCGCCACGGTCGCGGCGACCTACATCGGGCGGCTGTATTCCGGTATCGGGCCGTCGTTCGAGATCCCCAGCGTGGAGCTGTTCGCCGACCACGCCATCGGCTCCTACCAGCTCCTGCTGTGCGTGCCCTTCGGGCTGCTGGTGGGGCTGGCCGCGGCGGGCTTCGTGCACTCCATCTACTGGTTCGAGGACCGCTTCGAGTCGCTGTTCCACAACGACTACCTGCGGCACATGTCGGGCATGTTCGTGCTCGGGCTGATGATGTACGGCTTCCTGTGGTATCTCGACGAGTACTACATCGCCGGCGTCGGCTACGCGACCATCCTCGACGTCCTCCGCGAGGTGCTCACCAACCCGCTGCTGTTGCTGCTGCTGTTCGCCGGCAAGCTCATCGCCACCGGGCTGACCCTGGGCTCCGGGGCGTCCGGCGGCGTGTTTTCGCCGTCGCTGTTCCTGGGGGCCACCCTGGGGGCGTCGTTCGCCGACGGTCTCCAGTGGCTGGTGCCGGGGCTGCAGATCGATCCGGTGGTCTTCGCGATCGCGGGCATGGCCGGCATGGTGGGGGCGACCACCTCCGCGGTGGTCACCGCCATCGTGATGATCTTCGAACAGACCCGGGACTACTCGGCGATGCTGCCGATCATCACCGTCGTGGCCCTGGCCTACGTGGTGCGTACCCGGATTACCGCGGAGAGCATCTACACCCTCAAGCTCGCCCGCCGCGGCCTGGGTATCCCCCAGGGGCTGCAGGCGGCGGTCTCGCTCTCGCGCAAGGCGCGCCGGGTGATGAATCCGGACTTCCAGGTCATCGACCTCGATGACCTGCGCCAGTGGCAGGAGGAGCACGTGCCCGGCGAGGGTCCGCGCTACACCGTGGTGGCGAAGGAGGGCCAGCTCTACGGCCTCGCCCGCGAGGACCTGCGCTACGTCATGCGCGACCGCGAGCTCTCCGAGCTGGTGGACACGCGCTTCATCGTGGTCCCGCCCACCACCCGCTGGCCGGTGCTCATGCGCGCGATCAAGGAGGGTGGCCACGAGGTCGTTCTGGTCGCCCGCGGTCGTGCCAGCCGGGACCTGCTCGGCGTGATCACGCCCCGGGAGATCGCGCTCACCGTGCGCGACGCCGCCGAGCTGATGGACTGAGCGGGCGGCCTAGTCCCCGCCCGGCCCGGCGGCGTCCGGTGCATGCGCCCGCAGCGCCGCCGCCAGGCCGGAGGCCCGCCGGGTCGGGCGGTGGCTGACCGCCTCCCGCAGCACCGCGGGATCGCCCCAGACCGTGGCGTGCCGGCGCGCCCGGGTCAGGCCGGTGTAGATCAGCTCGCGGGTGAGCACCGGCGTGGGCTCGTCCGGCAGGATCATCAGTACCCGCTCGAACTCCGAGCCCTGGCTCTTGTGCACGGTCATGGCGTAGACGCACTCGTGGGCGGGCAGGCGCTGGGGCGCGAAGTCGCGCACGCCCCCGGCGGCGTCGGGGAAGTGCGCCCGCAGTCCCTCCGGTGTGCGCCAGACCACGCCGACGTCGCCGTTGGCGAGGCCGAGGGCGTAGTCGTTGCTGGCGACCATCACCGGCTGACCGTGGTACCAGCGCTCCAGCGCCGTCGGCCCAAGGGCCTCGCGTATCGCGTGGTTGACCGCGTTGACCCCGAAGGGCCCGTCGCGCAGGGCGCAGAGCACGCGCAGCGCCCCCAGTGCGCTCAGCGCGTCCGCCGGCGTCGCCTCGCCGGCGATCCCCCGGAAGAAGGGCACCACGGCCTCCGCCAGCGTGGCGGGCAGGGCGGTGGCGTCCACGTGACGGTGGGCGAGCTCGCCGTCCGCGACATCGTCCGCCGCGGTGAGCAGCGCCGCCGCGGTCTCCCCCTCGCCGTCGCGTACCGCCCGGGCCAGGGTGCCGATGCCCGGCGGGCCGTCGGCGGTGTCGCGGAACCGCCAGCTCCGGTAGAGGAAGGCGACGCCGTCGGCGAGGGGCGAGGCGGTCGCCGTGCCGGCGGGCAGGGCCTCGCCGGTGACCGCCGCCAGCCAGTCCCGCATCCCCGGCGAGTAGCCCTCCGCGCCGCTGCACAGGTCGCCGAGCACGGCGCCCGCCTCCACGGAGGCGAGCTGGTCGCGGTCGCCGAGCAGCACCAGCCGGGCGCCCGGGGGCAGGGCGTCCACCAGCCGTGCCATCAGGGGCAGGTCCACCATGGAGGCCTCGTCGACCAGCAGCACGTCCAGGTGCAGCGGATTGTCGGCGTCGTGGCCGAAGCGGGCGCGGTCCGGCCGGGCCCGCAGGAGCCGGTGCAGGGTGACCGCCTCCCGGGGGATGGCCTCCAGCACTGCCGGCGACTGCAGCGCCGCGTCCCCGGGCAGGCTCGCGGTGATGGACTCGGTCAGCCGTGCCGCGGCCTTGCCGGTGGGTGCGGCGAGGCGGATGCGCGGCGCCGAGCCACCGGCCAGGCCCTGCTCGGCGAGCAGCGCGAGCACCCGGCTGACCGTGCGGGTCTTGCCGGTGCCCGGGCCGCCGGAGATCACCGTCACGCCGCGCCGGACGGCGACGGCGGCGGCCACCCGCTGCCAGTCCACGCCGTCGTCGGGCCGCGGGAACAGGCGCTCCAGCCCGTCCCGGAGCAGGGCGTCGTCCACCGGGTGGTCGTGGCCGGCGAGGGCCACGAGCCCGTGGGCGAGGTCCTGCTCGAAGCACCAGTAGCGGCGCAGGTAGAGCCGGTCGCCGTCGAGCACTAGCGGTGCGAGGCCGCCCGGGGGCTGCACCGCCGGCGAGGCCTGCAGGGCGTCGCGCCACGCCGCCAGTCCCGGTGCGGCGATCCCCGGGCCCTCCGCGGCGGCGTCGGCGAACAGCGTGCGCCCGGCGTGGCGGGCGAGGTCCACGCAGATGTGGCCCTCGCCGAGCTGCTGGCTGGCGAGGGCGGCGGCGGCGAGCAGGGCGTCGTCGCCGCCCTCGCCGGCGAGCCCGGCGACGAAACCGGCGAAATGGGCGTCCAGCCGGCGCAGTGTCCGGGCATCGACGGCGGCGCGCAGGCGCGGGTCCATCAGGCGGCCTCCGTGTCGCCGCTGAACAGGGCGTCCAGCCGCTCGATGAGCGCACGCGGCGGGCGTTCGCGGTACACGCCGGTCGCCGGGCCCTGTGCCGGCGTCATGCCGCGGAGGAAGAGGTAGCGCACGCCGCCGAAGTGGCGGTCGTAGTCGTAGTCCGGCAGCCGGCTGCGCAGGAAGCGGTGCACCGCCAGGGCGTAGAGGGCGTACTGGAGGTCGTAGCGGCTGGCGGCCACGGCGCGGGCCAGGCGCGCCGGGGTGTAGGCCGCCGCGCTGCCGCCCAGGTGGTTGGACTTGTAGTCCACGACGAAGTAGCGCCCGTCATGCTCGAAGACCAGGTCGATGTAGCCCTTGAGCATGCCCTGCAGCCGCCCGAAGGTGAGCGCCGGGCGGCGCCCGTCGCCGACCTCGGGGAGCGCCTCGTCGAGCTCTGCGGCGCCCACGTCCCGGACGGGGAAGAAGAACGCCAGCTCGTCCAGGCGCTGGCCGCGGTCGAGGGCGCTGAGGGTGACGCCGCTGTCGTCCAGCGGCGTGGCCAGCACGCCGCTGAGGTGGCCGGTGACCGTGGCCGCCCAGTCGCGGTCGAAGCCGTAGGCGGGCAGTAGCCGGGCGACGTGGCCGGCGAGGTCGTCCGGGTCGGTAAAGTCCGCGAGCTCCAGCACCCGGTGGAAGAAGGTGCCCGCCCGGGCGCCGCGGGGGAAGGCGTGGATGCCCTCGCCGGGGGTGTCGGCCGCCGCCGGCTCCGCCTCGTCGCCGGCGTCGTGGTCCGGCTGCTCGATGAGCTGGCCGGCATGGCTGGTGAGCAGACCGCTGTAGCTGCTCAGCCGCCAGCCCTGGCGGACATGGCCGTCCAGCGCCAGGGCCTGTCCGCGCCCGGGCGGGCCCACGGCGGCCGGTGTGCCGGCGTCGCCGCCGCCGTCGTCCAGGGCGGTCACCGTGACGATGCCGCCGTGCTCCGCCTCCAGGGCCTCCCACGGGGCGCGCAGGGCGGCGTCGTCGTCGGGGAGCTCGGCCACCGGGGGCGCGCCGTCCGGGTCCGGCGGCGGGAACAGCAGGTAGGCGAGGCCGGCATGCTCGCCGTCGTTGTAACGGCCCCAGGCAAGCTCGCAGCGGTGCGAGGCGCGGGTGAGGGCGACGTAGAGCAGCCGCAGTTCCTCGGCCATGGCCTCGCGGTAGGCCTGGGCCCGGTGGGCGTCGAGCTCGGCGGAGCCGAGGTCGAGCACGAGCTCGTCGTCGCCGGGGTGGAACAGCGGCGCCGCCGCGTCGTCCGGGGCGCGTCCGAGGGCGATGAAGGGCAGGAGGACGACCGGGTACTGCAGCCCCTTGCTCTTGTGGATGGTGACGATCTTCACCAGCTCGGCGTCGCTCTCGAGCCGCAGCTCGGCGGCCTCGCCGGCGGCGCCGGGGTCGTCGAGCTGTTCCTGGAACCAGCGCAACAGGGCGGTCACGCCGTAGTGCTCGGTGGCGGCCTCCTGGAGCAGCTCGCCGAGGTGGAGGAGGTTGGTCATGCGCCGCTCGCCGTCCGGCAGCGCGAACACCCGGCGGATCATCCCCTCCTCGTGCATGAGCGTGTGCAGCATGGGCAGCACGCCGCGCCGGTCCCAGCGCTCGCGGTAGCCGGCGAAGCGCTCCAGGCGCGCCTCCCACGGCGGGCCGAGGCGCAGTGCCTCGTGGAAGTCCGCGGCGGAGAGGCCGATCAGGCGCGTGCACACCGCCGCGCGCAGCAGGCCCTCGTCCTCGGGCTCGGCGACGGCGTGGAGGATGTGGCCGAGCTCCCGGGCCTCCTCGGTGGCGAATACGCTCTCGCGGCTGTGGTGGACGCTGGCCACGCCGCGGGCGTCGAGGGCGCTCTTCACCGCCTCCGCCTCGCTGTGGCTGCGCACCAGCACGGCGATGTCCCGGGCGCGCAGGGGCTCGTCGCCGAGCCGGGCGCGGCCCGCGTCGGCGCTGGCGAGCATCCCGGCGATACGCGCCGCGCAGGCCCCGGCGAGGCGTTCCCGGGCGCGGCCCTTGGCGATAGTGCGTTCCTTCTCGCCGCGCTCGTGGAACCACACCCGCAGGCCGGTGGGCGTGGCGCCGTCGATGGTCAGCGGGCGCTCGTCGGCGCGGCCGGCGGCGGTGACCGCCGGCAGGTCGATGCCCTGGTCGAAGATGAAGCGCCGCGGGTTGCGCCGGAACAGGGCGTCGATGCCGCGGACCAGGCTGTCGGTGGAGCGCCAGTTGGTGGCCAGGGTGAAGCGGCCGCCGTCCGCCGGTGTGCCCCGGCGGGCACGCAGGTAGGTGAAGATGTCGGCGCCGCGGAAGCTGTAGATGGCCTGCTTGGGGTCGCCGATCATGAACAGCCCGCAGCCCTCGCGGCCGGCGTAGATGCGCTGGAAGATCGTGTACTGCTCCGGGTCGGTGTCCTGGAACTCGTCGATGAGAGCCACCGGATGGCGCCGGGCCACGGCGTCGGCAAGGGCGCTGCCGTGGGGCCCGCGCAGCGCGTCCGCCAGGGTGGTGAGCAGGTCGTCGAAGGAGAGCACCTGCTCCGCGCGCTTGCGCTCGCGCAGCCCCTCACGCAGGCAGTCGAGGGCGTCGTGGAGCACCTGGATGCGCCGGGCCCCGGCGAGCTCGGCGGCGAGCGCGGCCAGCTCGCCGCAGGCGTCGAACAGGGGGTGGGCCGGCGGTTCGGTGCCGCGGCGGGCCGCGGCCTTGAGCACGTGGCCGGCCTGGGTCTGCGGGGTGAGCAGCTCGAACCCCGCGGGCAGCGGCAGGTGCGGGGCGTCGAACCACGTCGCCCACAGCGGCCGGAGGGCGGCCAGCCGGTCGGCCCGGTAGGCGCTGGCCGAGGCGCTCAGGACCTTCGATGCGGCGGCCTCGTGGAGCCGGGCCACGGCCTCGTCGCCGGCCTCCCGCCACAGCCCTGCCGCGCGCGTCGCGGTCGCCTCGAAGCGTTGCTCCAGCGCGGCCAGGGCGTCGTCGTCCGGCTCCGGGATCACGCGCAGGCGGTGGCGGTCGAGATAGCCCTTCACCGCGGCGAGCAGCGCCTCGGGCGTGGCCCACTCGGAACGCACCCAGCGGGCGTAGGCCTCGGAGCAGCCGTAGAAGCGGCGGCGCCAGAAGTCCTCGGCGAGGGCGCGGCGCAGGTGGTGCTCGTCGGCGATGAACTCGGCCCGGAACAGCGAGCCGCTCTCGAAGGCGTTCTCGCGCAGGGTGCGGTGGCAGAAGCCGTGGATGGTGTGGATCGGGGCCTCGTCCATGCGTGTGAGCATTTCCGAGAGCCGCCGGGCGCAGTCGGCGTGGTCGTCGCGGCGGGCAAGCAGCCCCTGCAGCACCGGGTCGTCTCCGGGCGCCTCACCCGCCGCGAAGGCGTCCGCGGCCCCGCGCAGGCGGCGGCGGATGCGCTCGCGCAGCTCTTCGGTGGCGGCCTCGGTAAAGGTGACCACCAGGATGTCGCGGAGGTCGAGGTCGCGACCGAGCGCCGGCTCGGCGTCGAGCAGCAGGCGCAGGTAGAGCGCGGCGATGGTGAAGGTCTTGCCCGTCCCGGCGCTCGCCTCGATCAGCCGCAGCCCGGACAGGGGAAAGGTGTCGATGTCCAGCGCGTGCATGGGCGCGATCCCGTGAAACGCCGTCAGCGTAGCACGCCCCGGCGCAGCAGTCGCCAGAGCACGCCCCAGCCGAAGATCAGGGGGTGGTGCCGTACCCGGGGGGAGAGCTCGACGCGCTCGCCGGTGTGGCGTTCGAGCTTCCAGGCGGCGTAATCCAGGCCACCGTCGAAGGTGGCGCTGGCCTTGGCGAGGCGCAGTATCGACAGGGCCGCCCCCTGGAGGCGGCGTGCGCGCCAGGCCGTGCGGGCGCGGAGCCGGCGCCAGGGCCCGGCGGTGCAGTGGTAGCCGCTGCCGGACGGGTCGCGGCGCAGCCGGCCGTCGAGCCGGGGCAGGGCCGCCTCGGTCAGCGCCCGGTAATGGTCGCGGTCGTGGTCAACGAGCCCGCGGACGCGGTCCGGGCGCTCGGGGCGGAGCTCGGTGGCGTAGCTCAGCGCGAGCCCGCGGGCCCATAGCCTCTCCGCGTCGAAGGTGCCGGGGAGCATCGGGGCGGTCTCGTCGATGAGGCGTGGCACGGCCCGGGCGAGCAGCGCGGTGATCGCGCCGGCGGCCGCCCGGTCGCGCCGGTAGGCGAGCACCGCCGGCTGGGCGAAGCGGCCCCAGACGTAGGGGTGGAACCAGCGCCCGATGCCGCGGGCGAGCTGACGGCGGGAGAGTACGGCGTATTTGGCACGAAGCGTGCGCCCCTCGTGGCGTTGCTCCAGGTAGAACACGCTCGGCGGCAGCGCGGCGGTGACCGGAGCCAGCCAGCGGCGCCCGAAGGCGCCGCGGTAGCCGTCCACGATGGCGTAGAGGTCGATCAGCCCGTCCGCCGGGTCGACGTCGCGCAGGCAGGAGCCGTAGGCGATCACGGCCAGGAGGTTGTCGCCGAGGCGTTCCGCGAGCGCGTCCGCGACGGCTGCCACCGCCGCCGGCGGGGGGCGCTCCAGCCGACCGGCGACCAGCGTCTCGAGCGCGTCGCCCCCCTCTGCGGCCACGGTCATGGCGGGGTCAGCCCCGTCCGCCGGCGCGCTGTGCGCTCCCGTCCTCGGCGAGCGAGGCGAATGCCTCGCCGATCCACTCGATCTGCTCCGGGGTGTGCGCGGCACTGACGCTGCAGCGCACGAGGGACTTGCCGTCCGGGGTGGCCGGTGGGAACACGAGGTTCACGTAGACGCCGTTCTCGAGCAGGCCGTGCCACAGTGCCAGCGCCTCCTCGCGGGTGTCGAGCAGCACCGCCACCACCGGGCTGAGTTCCGGGCCGACCCGGTAGCCGGTATCGGTGAGGCTCCGGTAGAGTGCGTCCGCGTTGTCCCACAGGCGCTCGCGCAGCTCCGGGCGATCGCGCAGCTGGCGCAGCGCGGCGCGGGTGGAGGCGATCACCGACGGCGACGGCGAGGCGGTGAAGATATAGGGGCGGCTCGCGTAGCGTACCTGCTCCAGGGCCTCGTGGTCGCTGACGCAGAACCCGCCGATGCCGGCGAGGCTCTTGCTGAAGGTGCCGACGATGAAGTCGACGTCCCCGCCGACGTCGGCGTAGGCGGTCACGCCCTCGCCCTGAGGGCCGTAGACGCCGAGGGAGTGCGCTTCGTCCACCATCAGGTAGGCGCCGTAGGCGTGCTTGAGCGCGGCGATCTCGGCGAGCGGCGCGGTGTCGCCGAGCATGCTGTAGAGCCCTTCGACCACGATCAGCGTGCGCGAGGCGCGCTCACCGAGGCGCTTGAGGCGTTTCTCCAGGCTTGCCGTGTCGTTGTGGCGGAAGCGCACCATGTCGGCGCCGCTCAGGCGGCAGCCGTCGTAGATGCTGGCGTGGCAGTCCGCGTCGATGAGGATCACATCACCGGGCCCGGCAAGGCTGGAGAGCATGCCCAGGTTGGCCTGGTAGCCGGTGGAGAACACCATCCCGTGGGCCTTGCCGTAGAAGTCCGCGAGCTCCTCCTCGAGGAGCCGGTGACCGTCGTAGCTGCCGTTGGCCATGCGTGAGCCCGTGGTCCCCGTGCCGTGCTCCCGCAGCGCCGTCTCGGCGGCACTGACACACTCCGGCTCGAAGGTGAGGCCCAGGTAGTTGTTGGTCCCGGCGAGGATGACCCGGCGGCCGTCGATACGGGCCTCGGTGGGGGAGAGCACCGACTCGATCGGGGTGTCGAATGGATCGATGCCGGTGGACAGCAGCGCCTCGCGCTCGCGGCGCAGCGTGTCGAACTTGTCCAGCAGGGCCATTCAGGCGTCCTCCTCAAGGGTCTGGATCAGGGCGGCGAGCTGGCCGGGGGTGCGGATGTCGGCCAGGGCGTTGACCGGGACGACGACGTCGAACTCGTCCTCGATCTGCATCACCAGGTCCATGACGTTGACGGAATCGAGGCCGGCGTGACTGAGCAGATCGGTGTCCTCCCCGATAGTGACGTCCTCCTCGGCGAGCGTGCGGATCTGCCCGGTCAGGGTTTCCAGTATCTGTTGATAGCTGTGGTTCATGGGGACCTTCAGCAGTCGTGGTGCGCCAGGCACGTATCGGTGCCCGGGCGCAGGGCATCGGCCAGACGGATGCTCGGGCGCCATCCGGTGGCCTCGGTATAGCGCGCGATGTCGCAGCGCCAGTCGGGGTGGCGGAGTTCCTGGACCTTGCCCGGCGTGAGCATCGGCGCGTAGCCGAACGCCCGGGCGAGGGCCAGATTGACCGATGCCACCGTGTACAGGGCGAACCCCGGCAGCGGCACCCGCCAGACCCGGTGTCCCAGGGCAGTGCCGGCGATCCGCGCGATGTCGCCCCATCCGTAGCCGTCCGCGGTGCCGTCGTGCAGCTCGAACAGCCCGCGCGGCGGCTGGGGCTGGGCGAGCCAGCAGCGGATCGCCGCGACCAGGTCGCGGACGTGGAGCAGCGTTATCCGCGCGTCCAGGCGGCCGGGTACCGGCAGTATGCCCCGGTTCATGGCGTCGAAAAGCGGCTGCATCTCCCGGTCGCCGGGGCCGTAGACCGCGGTCGGTCGCAGGATGGTCCACGGCATCACGTCCGCGTTGCCCGTCAGGCAGTCCTCGGCCAGGCGCTTGCTGTGTGCATACCACGACAGACCCGGCTCACGCGCGGCCAGGGACGAGAGCAGCAGGAAACGCGGCCACGGCCGGCGCCGTGCCGCGGCGTGCACCAGCGTCGCGGTGCCGCCGGTGTTGACCGTCTCGAATGCCCGTGCCGAGGCACCGCGTACAGTACCCGCGCAGTGGACGACCGCGTCCGCCCCGTCGACCAGGCGCTCGGCGGCGGCCTCGTCGCGCACGTCGCCCTGCAGCCACTCGGTGCCGTCGCGTACCGGTGCGCTGCGGTGGGCAAGGGCACGGACGTGCCAGCCATCGGCGAGCAGGCGCCGCCGGAGCGCGGAGCCGATGAAACCGGTGGCGCCGGTGAGCGCGACGGTGCCGGACATCGCCGGGGCTCAGCTCCCGGTCTGCGCCGGTTCCGGCGCCCGCGCCGCCTGCCGGGCGAGGTAGTCCTGGCGGGCGCGGGAGCGCGAGAGCTTGCCGGAGGAGGTGCGCGGCAGTGTGTGCGCGCCGACCAGGTCCACCTCCGGGGAGACGCCGAAGTGCGCCTGCACCCGTGCCTGGACCCTCGCGCGCAGCTCGGTGCGCGCCTCGCTGCCGGTCAGCCGGCACTGCAGCACCAGCACCACGCGCTCGCCCCCGTCGTCGTCGACGGCGAAGGCGCTGACGTCGCCGGTGCGCACGTCCGGTTCCCGTTCGACGGCCTGCTCCAGGTCCTCGGGCCAGAGGTTGCGCCCGTTGATGATGATGAGGTCCTTGTGCCGGCCGGTGATCACCAGCCCCTGCCCGCCGAGGTCGCCGGTGTACAGCCAGCCATCGGGATCCAGGGCCTTGCGGGTGGCGGACTCGTCGTTGTAGTAGCCGCTCATCAGGCTCGGGCCGCGCACGGTGACGTGGCCGATATGGCCCTGGGGCAGCGGGGTGCCGTCGCGCTCGCGGATGACGACCTCGTGTCCGGGCAGGACCTCGCCGCAGACCGCGAGCTCGCGGACCTCGCCGCCCTCGCGGGGGTGGCGGGCGATGTCCTCCGCGGCCATCGCCTCGGCGTCGGCACGGTCGATCTGCAGTCCGGCGCCCGCCGGCGCGAAGGTCACCGCCAGCGAGGCCTCCGCCAGGCCGTAGCAGGCGCGGAAGGCGTGTTCGCCGAAGCCCGCCGGCGCCAGGCGCTCGGCGAAGCGGCGCAGCGGCTCCGGGCGGACGAGCTCCGCGCCCACGCCGGCGACCCGCCAGCGCGAGAGGTCGAGCTGCTCGACGTCGCTGTCGCGCACGCGTCGGGCGCAGAGGTCATAGCCGAACGGCGGCGCGAAGGCGACCGAGCCGCCGTTGCGGCTGATCAGCCGCAGCCACTGGACGGGGCGCACCGCGAAGTCGCGGGTGCCCATGTAGTCCACGGAGCGCTGGGAGGCCAGCGGGCCGAGGAGCAGCCCGACCATGCCCATGTCGTGGTAGAAGGGCAGCCAGGAGGCGCAGCGGTCGCCTGCATGGATGCCGAGGCCGTGGCGCACGATGCCCCGGAGGTTGCTCATCACCGCCTCGGCACGGATGACCACGCCCCGCGGTGCCTGGGTGCTCCCGGAGGTGAACTGCAGGTACGCGATCTCCTCCGGGCGCGTGGGCTCCGGTGTCGCCTCCGCCGGTTCGAGGCCCGCCAGGGATTCCGGGGTGTGCAGCCCCACACCCGCGATCCCCGAGGCGGCCTCGTCGAGGAAGGGCTTGAACGCCTCGGAGGCCAGGGCGACGCCCGGCCGGGCCTGTTCCAGCAGCCCGCGGATCTGGTCCACGTAGGCCTGCCGGCCACCCAGGTTCAGGGACACCGGCAGCGCGACGGGCACGAGCCCGGCATACTGGCAGGCAAAGAACACCTCCGGGAACGTCGAGGTGGTCTCGGCGACCACCGCGACGCGCTCGCCGCGCTGCATCCCCAGCCCGATCAGGCGCCGGGCGGTGGTCAGCGCGCGCCGGCGCAGCTCGCCGTAGGGCACGGCCTCGGTGAGTCGTCCGCGGGCGTCATGGAAGTTCAGCCCGGTGTGTCCCTCCGCCGCGTAGTCCAGCGCCTCGGCGAGCGTGGCAAAGGACCCTGGATTGAGCGGTACCGTGTTGACGGTCGGCGTCGCGGCGCCCGGGCCGTCAGGGCCAGCAGCTCGCGATGTGTTCGATGATGCGGGCATTGGCTGATTCATTTGTCTCGTTGACGTGGGACAGGTCCGGGGGGCCGGGCCACCCCCGATCCTCGAACTCCCGGCCGTCGAAGGTCTGCGGCTCGGGGTAACGGGGGAGGACGTGGAAGTGCACGTCCGGGTCGACCATCATCAGCATGAGGTAGTTCAGGCGTTCGTAGGAGAACGCCCGCTGCAGGGCCTGCTCGATGTCGGCGGTGACCCCGCGCAGCTCCGAGAAGGCCGCCGCGCTGAGTTCCGGGAACGCCTGCGCCGGCTCCCGTGCCGCCAGCACCAGGGCACCCAGTGTCGCCTGACGGGGACGAAGGAGTACGCTCCAGTGGGTGTAGTTGCGGATGCACGTATCCGGTGCGCCGAATTTGCGCATCGTGGCGTTCCACTCAGTGCCGTCGACGCCGTCCATTCGTTCGCTCATGCCCGTGATGCCGTCCGGTGCGGACCGTCCGCACGTAGATGACTGATCGATGACACGCAAGTGTGCCATGATTGCCAACATAATTGTATGTATCGGGACACCTGACCATGTCACTGGAGGATAGTGCGGCCCCGGCGGCTACCGGCGCGGACGCGGAGGACGGCCGTACACCGGGGCAGGCAGCCGGTACGTCCGGTGCCCCCGAGCTGCGCCGTGCGGACGGACGCGCCGGGCTGCGCGCCTTCATGCAGGTGCCCGCCGAGGTCTACCGCGACGATCCCGCCTGGGTGGCGCCGCTGTGGCTGGAGCGCCGCCTGCACTACTCCCGGCAGAATCCCTTCCTCCACCACGGGCGCTGGCAGGGCTGGGTCGCGATGCGTGACGGCCGCCCGGTCGGGCGCATCTCCGCGCAGGTCGATACCCTGCACCAGGCGCGCTACGGCGCCACCGGTCATTTCGGGCTGCTGGAGGCGGAAGACGATCCGTCGGTCTTCCGCGCCCTGGTCGCGGCGGCGGAACAGTGGCTCGCCGCCCAGGGCGTGCGTGAGGTCACCGGGCCGTTCAGCTTCTCGATCAACCAGGAATGCGGCCTGCTGGTGGACGGCTTCGAGACCCCGCCCGCGGTGATGATGCCCCACGGCCGGCGCTGGTACGCGCCGCGCCTGGAGGCGGAGGGCTACCGCCCCGCCCAGGACCTGATTGCCTACGGTATCGACACGGGTTTCCGTCATCCGCCGGCGATGACCGCCCTGCTGGGCCGGTTCGGCGAGCGGGTGCGGCTGCGTTCGCTGCGCCGCCGCGAACTCGGTCGGGAGCTGGAGCTGCTGCGGGGGATCTTCAACGACGCCTGGTCGCGGAACTGGGGCTTCGTGCCTTTCACCGCCGAGGAGTTCGCCGAGCTCGGCCAGGTCCTGCGCTGGGTGGTCGACGACGATCTCGTGCGCATCGCTGAGGTGGACGGCGAGGCGGCGGCGTTCATCGTCGGCCTGCCGGACCTCAACGAGCTCATCGCCGACCTGGACGGGCGGCTGCTGCCGTTCGGCTGGCTGCGCCTGATCCGCCGCCTGCGCGGCGGTGCCGCGACCCGCGGGCGTGTGCCGCTGATGGGGGTGCGCCGGTGCTACCAGGACTCGCCCCTCGGGGCGGCGCTCGCCTTCGCGGTGATCTCCGGGGCGCAGTCCGCCTATCTCGAGCGGGGCATCCGCTGGGCCGAGCTGTCCTGGATCCTCGATGACAACGCGGGCATGCGCAAGATCCTGGAACGCCTCGGGGGCGAGCCCTACAAGCGCTACCGCCTCTACCGGAAGGCCATCGCGTGAGCGCCCGGGTGATCCGTGCCCGGGCCGGCGCCGCACCGCCGGAGCCCTTCGATGCCGTCGTCCTGGCCGCCGACCGCGGGCCCGCGGACCCGGTGGCTGCCGCCACCGGGTCCGCCTGCAAGGTCCTCGCGCCGGTGGCCGGCCGCCCCATGGTCCTGCGCGTGCTCGACGCGCTCGCGGCGAGTCCGGCTGCGACGTGCACCGTGCTGTGCGGTCCGCCGGCGCCGGCGCTGGCGGGTAGCGGCGAGCTGCGTGGGCGCATCGACGCCGGCGCCGTCGACTGGATTGCCCCGCAACCCGGGCCGAGCGCGAGTGCCGAGGCGGGGCTGACCCATCTCGGCGGGGGGCGCCCGGCCCTCGTGACCACCGGTGACCACGCCCTGCTGACCGCGGGGATGATCGACGGTTTCACCGAGGCGGCTGCGGCCGGGGGCTGGGACGCCGTGGTGGGGCTGGTGGAGTACGACACGGTAGCGGCGGCCTTTCCCGGCGTGCGCCGAACGGTCACCCGGCTCAGCGACGCCGCCGTCTGCGGCACGAACCTGTTCGCCTTCCCGACGCCGGCGGGGCGTTCGCTGGTGCGCTACTGGCAGCGGGTGGAGGCGCGTCGCAAGCGCCCCTGGCAGGTGGTGCTGGGTGCGGTCGGGCCCACGGCGGTGGCGCGCTACGCCCTCGGGCGGCTGAGCCTGGAGGCGGCGCTGGAGACCCTATCGCGCCGTCTCGGGGTCAGCGTCGGTGCGGTGATCCTGCCCTGGGCGCGGGCCGGGGTGGACGTGGACTCGGCGGCGGACCTGGCGCTCGCCGAGGCGGTGCTGGCCGGAGACCGGCCTGCGGCCCCCGCCGGTACGCCGGCGCCGCCCACCGCCTGACCGCGGCCCGGGCCCGGACGGTTTCCCTCTTATAGAAAACCTGAATATACTCCTTATGACCCGGCCATCGGCCGGGATGCCTGCGTCCGCCGGCAGGGCGCGCCCGCCGCTGCCGGCCGGGTTAATGATAAGGTGCGATCAGGAGGATCGCCGGTGTCCGACATCACCGTGGCCATTGTGCTTCACGTGCTGGGCGTCGTCTGGTGGGTCGGCGGCATGGCGCTCGTCACCACCGTTGTCCTGCCCCACCTGCGCCGCCATCCGGACGGTGCGCTGGAGCGTTTCCATGCGGTCGAGCGGCGCTTCGCACCGCAGGTGCGCGTGGCGGTGCTGACGGTCGGTGCCTCCGGCGGCTGGATGCTCTACCGCCTGCAGCTCTGGCGTGTCCTCGGCGAGCCGGCCTTCTGGTGGCTGTGGGCGATGATCGCCCTGTGGACGCTGTTCTTCCTCATGCTCTTCGTCCTCGGGCCCACCGGGGTCCTGCGGCGGATCATGTCCGGCCCGCTGGAGCGGGACCTGCCGTCCCGGCTCGCGCGCATGCACCACCTGCACGTGCTCCTGCTGGTGTTCGCGCTCGTCACCGTCGCCGGCGGTGTGGCCGGCGCTCACGGCTGACACCGGCGGGGCCGCTGCTCACGGGCGTTCCCCCGCCGCGGCGTTGCCTGATTCCGCCGGGCGTGTGCCCGGCACCCGGGCGAGCAGCGCGCCAAGCTCGCCGACCCGGCGCTGTTCCAGCGTGGCGAGGGTGTCCACGATGCGATCCCGCAGCCATGCACCGGTAAACGGGGTTACCAGGCGGCCGAATTTCGCCACCGCGTCGCCCCATTCCAGCGGATTGGTGTGGAATCCGCGGTACGCGGCGGTCTCTGCGCTCAGCACGCTGCCGTCCCGGAGGGTGACGTCCACGCGGCTCGGCATCTCCGCGGGGAAGCGCGCGGAATAGTCCGGATCGGGCCGTACCGTCACCCGCTGAAGCAGCTGCTGGACGTCGTCGCGGCGGATACGCGCCGGGGCGTACTGATCCGGCTGCACCTCGCCGTCGAGCAGCGCCACGGCGACCATGTACGGCAGCGAGTGGTCGGCCTCTTCCTTGGTATGGATACGGCGCTTGTCGCCCTCCTCGCCGCCGCCGATGATGTCGTAGGCGACCTGGAAGGTGGTGACCGCCACCTCCCGGATGGCGGCGGGATCGAACCCCGGGCGGCCGGTGATCCGGATGGCGGCATCCAGGGCGGACTGCGAGTGGATCTCGGCGTTGTGCTTCTTGACGATGGTGCGGCGTACGCTTTCCAGGTCCTCCGCCGCCCAGTCGATGTCGAAGTCGCCGGCGATGGTCTGCTTGAATCCCTTGTTGCCCTCGAATACCTGTGCCGGCCCGGTGATTCCGGCGCGGGCCAGCAGTGCGGCGAACGTGCCCTCCTTCGCGACCTGCGGATACGCCAGGCCCTTCCAGTGGGAGAGTTCCCCGGTGCGGGTCACCCGCAACGCATTGTTGGCGGTGCCGGCAATGGCGATGGCGTTGGCGGTCTGCTCCGGCGTGAGTCCGAGCGCTCGTGCGACGCCGGCAGCGACGGCGTAGGCGCCCTGAACGGTGTGATCGAAGCCGTGGCCGCGCACCGGTGCCACGTCGGAGAGCCGCGTGTGCACCTGGTAGGCGCAGGCGAGGGCGGTGAGGAACGTCCGGCCGTCGGCCCAGGCGCTTTCCGCCGCGGCGAGTATGGCACCGAGGTTGTCCGAGGGGTGGTTGGTCTCGCCGGCGGCGAGGTAGCTGTCCATGAAATCGAGGTACCGGCTCAGTGCGGTGTTGTGGAAGGCCGCGCGGTCCGGGGCCGAGCGCCCGCCGCCGATCAGGGTGGCCTCGCCATTGCCGCCTAGGCGCTCCGTGAGCCCGCGTATCGCCATCGTCGGTTCGGCATCCAGCGCGGCGATCGCCACGCCGATGGTGTCGAGAACGCGGATCCGCAGCTGTGCCAGCGCGGCGTCGCTGAGATCGCCGAACCGGGTCCCGGTTACGAAACGTGCGAGCTTCTGGACTTCCGTCATCGCCTGCCTCCTGCGTGCCCGGTAACGGGCGCCGTATCGCCGACCGTCGTCGGGCCGGCGTTGTCACGAGGGAAGGACGTCCTACTGGGTATACGTAATGCGATTTGTTCGCATTTCAAGGGCTGGAGGCGTGATCCGGCGGGTCGGCGGTGATCGACGACGGCCGGCGGTTTCGGGGGGAGCGCTCAGCCGCCCTGGGCCGTGCCCGTCGAGGCCGTGGGCAGCTGTGCGGCGAGGACGTCGCTCACCGGTTCCAGGTCCTCGGGGAAGTCGAGCTCGGCCCATCGCCGTCCGGCGATGGGGAAGGCCCGGACGTGGTCCTCGTCGGCCATGGCGTCGATGATGGAGAGGTACCACAGGCGCAGCGCGTCCGGGTCGCGCATGGCGTGCTCGACGGCCTCCCGGAACAGCGACGCGCCGTCGCCCTGGAAGCGGGTCATGCCGATGGATTCGCCGTCCACTTCGGAGGCGTCCAGGCGCTTGCCCACCCGGCGCAGGCGGCCGTCACCGTGCAGCGAGACCTTCATGTCGTCGTCGTCGTAGGCGTCCTTGAAGTCCACCGTGAGGGTCACGGGGGCCGGCGGCGCGGCCAGCACGTCGCGGACGATGCCGCCTTCGAACAGGGTGTCGCCGTTGATGAGCAGCAGTTCGCCGCGGATTGCCGCGCGCGCGATCCAGCAGCTCGCGAGGTTGTCCGAGACCCGATAGAAGGGGTTGAACACGGTCTCGACACGGGCGCCACCGTAGCGGCGCTCGAGCAACGCCTCGACGCGTTCGGCGCCGTAGCCCGTGACCACGGTCACGCCGTCGATGCCCGCCTCCAGGAGGGTGTCTATCTGCCACTCCAGCACGGTGCGGCCATGAAAGCTCAGGGTGCACTTGGGCCTGTCTTCCGTCAGCGGCAGCAGGCGGCGCCCCTGACCGGCACTGAGCAGCAGGGCGTGGGTCGGCGCTTCGGGGGCATCTGCCGCCCCGTGCCGTGACGGTGACAGTGAATCCATCATCGGGTCCGGTTGCTCGGGCAAAAACGTAACTATTTCATCACATCCCCGCTGTATTAGCATTAGCGGCGGCCCGACAGGGGCGTCCGCCGGGCGCCCGGTCCCGGAGGGAGTCCGTTTGTCCCGCATCGTCCGCTACATCGCCGCCGAGGTCAGCCATGCCCTGATCCCCGTGCTGGCGCTGCTCGTCGTCATCTTCGCGGCCTTCGATACCGCGCGGAGCCTGACGGGTACGGCCGCCCTCGCCGTGGAGCTGCCGGTACTCCTCGAGCTCGTGGCGCTACGTACCCTGATCGCGCTGGACGTTCTGCTGCCCCTGGGGCTTTACCTCGCGGTGGTGATCGCCCTGGGCCGGCTTCACCACGATCACGAGGTCGTGGGGCTGCGCGCGCTGGGGTTCAGTGGCGCCGCGCTGGTGCGTGGTGTGCTCGTGGTGGCCGTGTCCGTGGCGGTGGTGGTCGGCGGGGTGTCGCTTTTCGCCCGTGCCTGGGCCTACGAGCGCGTCTACACCCTGGAGGCGGAGCAGGGCGCGGAGTTCGAGCTGGACGACCTTGCGCCCGGGCATTTCCAGGCCAACGACGACACCGGGCGTGTGGTCCATGCCCGGGCCCGCGGCGGGGACGGACTCCAGGGGTTCCTGCTCTACGAAGGCGACGACGGCGTGGTCCAGCTGGTGCTCGCCGACCGGGCCCGTCAGCCCGAAGGGGCGGCGGGGCGGACGCGCCTGCTCCTGGACGATGGCGCCGTCTACACCCTCGACCGCGACGGCGGCAGCGACCGGGTCTCCGAGTTCAGTGAGCTGACCCTGCGCCTGGAGCCGCCGTCACGGCTGGTGGGCTATAAACGCAAGGCCGCGGCGACGGCCTCGCTGCTGCGCTCCGAGCGCCCCGACGACGTCGCCGAGTGGCAGTGGCGGGCATCGCGCCCGCTGGCGGCGTTGCTGCTCGCGCTTCTGGCCGTACCGCTGAGCGCGACGGCCCCGCGGCGCGGTCGCTATGCGCGGGTGTTCACCGCCATGGGGGTGTTCGCGCTGTACTTCGTGGCCACGGACATGGCCCGGAGCTGGGTGGAGCAGTCAGCGGTGGGGGCATTCCCGGGTGTGTGGTGGGTGCACGCGGTGGCGGCGGCGGTGCTTCTCGGTCTGTGGCTGCGCGGGGCCGCGTGGCGGCTGCGGCGGGGAGGCGGCGGGTGAGCCGCCTGGAACGTCATATCGTCACCCGTGTGCTGATCGGCTTCGGCATCGCCGCGGCGGTGCTCCTGCCGCTGTTTTCCCTCCTCGATCTCGCCGAACAGCTCGAGGACCTGGGCCGCGGGGGCTACGGCTTCGTCGACGCGCTGGCGCATACGGCGCTGCTCGTGCCCCGGCGGCTGGCCCAGCTCGCTCCGTTCATCGGCCTGCTGGGCGGTATCGTGGGGCTCGGACTGCTGGCGGCCCACGACGAGCTGATCGCGTTGCGCGCGGTGGGCCTGTCCGCGTGGCGGCTTCGCCGCGCCACCGGGCTCGCGGCGCTGGCACTGGCGCTGGTGTATGTGGCCCTGCAGGGGGCGGTCGCCCCGGCGGCGCAGCAGCACGCGATCGAGCGGCGTACCGAGATCATTGCCGGCATGGATCGAGGCGAGGGCGGGCTGGGACTGTGGCTGCGCGACCGCCACCGGATCCTGCATATCGGGGCGATGCGCCACGGCCGCGTGCCGGTGGACGTGGAGCTCTTCCGGCTGCGCGGCGAGGCGCGGCTGGCGCGCTACGTGCATGCGGCCCGGGCCGAGATACGCGGTGACGGGACCTGGCGGCTGTACGACGTGACCATCAAACGCTTCTCCGGTGCGGAGAGCGGCAGTGAGCATCGCGCCAGCCTCGAATGGAAACCGTTCATCGATCAGGCCCGCATCGCGGCCATGCAGCGGCCGCCGGAGAGCCTGGACCCGGTGGACCTGGCGGGCTACGTGGCCTACCTGCGTGCCAGCGGCAGCCCGTCGGCGCGGTATGCGCTGGTATTGTGGCGCAAGGCGGGCCACGGTCTGTTGACCATCGCACTCACGCTGCTCGCCACCGCCTTCGTCACCGGCGGCGCCCCCCGCGGTGCGCTGGCCCCACGCCTGGTGCTCGGTGCCTTTACCGGCATCGCGGTGTTCATCGGCGACCAGATACTGGCGAGTACCGGCTTGTCACTGGGGCTTCCCCCGGCCGCGATCGCCCTGGTGCCGGCGGGGTCGATGCTCGTCGTCGGCGCCGTGCTCGCGGGCTGGCGGCGGTAAGGGGGCGGCATGGCAGGCGGGCAGCGACACGCGGGGGCGGACGCAACCATCAGTAAAGGGGCGCTGCGGCGGGTGCTGGCCAATTCCGGCAAGCTGCTCGGCGGCAAGACCGTGAGCGCCGTGCTCGGGCTGATCACCATCGCGCTGGCGGTGCGCGCCCTGGGGATCGAGGGCTACGGCACCCTGGCGCTGGTGCACACGTTCACGCTGGTGATCGGCCGGGTGGTCAACTTCAAGTCCTGGCAGGCGATCCTGCGCTACGGTACGCCGCTGCTTCACGACGGCGACCGGCCGGGGCTGCGGCGGCTGATCCGGTTCACCGCGCTGCTGGACGTGGCCAGCGCCGCGGCGGCCGCGCTCGTGTGCGCCACCCTCGCCTGGTCCGCGGGGACGCTGGTCGGCTGGCCGGCGGCGGTTACGCCCATGGCCGCACTCTATGGGTTCTCGGCGCTGTTCATGGTCTCGGCGACACCCCTCGGGGTGCTGCGGCTGTTCGATCGCTTCGACCTGCTCGCCGTGCGCTCGCCGGTGCAGTCCGGTGTGCGTCTCGTCGGTGTGGGCCTGGCGATAGCGCTGGACTGGGGGATCGCCGGGTTCCTCGCGGTGTGGTTCCTGGCAAGGGTGCTGACCACCCTCTCGCTGATCGTCTGCGCCTGCGGGGAGCTCGCCCGCCGGGGCCTGCTGGCCGGGCCCGCCGACAGCTGGCGGGGGTTGCGCGGGCGCTTCCCCGGCATCCTGCGTTTCATCGGGATCACGAGCGCCAATGCGGTCCTGGCGCTGGGAGTGGAGCACATGGGCACGCTCGCCGTGGGTGTGCTCCTGGGGGCGGATGCGGTGGGGCTGTTCCATGTCGCCGACCGGCTCGCCCGGGCCCTCAGCAAGCCGGTGAAACTGCTCACGCCGGCGATCTATCCGGAGATCGCCGGTCTGCTGGCCGCTGGCGAGACCCGGCGCCTGCGCCGGCTGGTCCTGCGCACGGTGGCGATCTGTGGCGTGCTGGTGCTCGCCGTGATGGCGGTGCTGGCCCTGGCGGGCGACCCGCTGCTGGGGCTCATGGGCGGCGCGCCCGCCCGCGAGGCCTATGGGGTGATGCTGTTGCTCGCCTTCTCCGTCCTGCTGCCGGTGTGGTGGTTCCCGCTCGGGCCGTTGCTGATCTCCGCCGGGCATCCCGGTCGCGCGCTGCTCTCCCAGGGCGTGGGCACGCTGGTCTACCTGGCGGCGGTGGCGCCGCTGGTGCATGTCATGGGTGTGGAGGGGGCGGGGCTGGCGGCCGCGGTCTCGGCGCTCGCGCGTTTGCTGGTGCGCCTTGCCGCGGCCCTGCCGTGGCTGCGCACCGCCGGATCACGCGGCGGGGGCGACAATGACGGACGCGTGCCGCTTGACGGCGGGTGACGCCGGGTGCGTAGATACCGCGCATCGCGCCGTCCGGGTCGCTCCGGGCGCCCTGTGCCACGCAACCACGAGTGTCATCCGCGTCCCGTGACCGAGCCGGACCCGTCCTTCGAGGCCCCCACCGTGGCGCTGTTCCTGCGCTCGCTCGCCGGCGTGGGGCCCGTGCGCGTGTTCCTCGACCTGGCCGCCGCGCTCGCGGCCCGCGGCTACCGGGTCGATCTGCTGGTGGCCTACGGCAGCGGTGCCTACCGGGACCGGGTGCCGCCGGGCGTGCAGCTGGTGGACCTGCGTGCCCCGGTGGCCCAGGCGTGCCTGCCGGCGCTGGTGCGCCGCCCGGGCCTGCTCCGGGCCCTCGGTCCGATCGTCTGGCTGCCCGGTGCGCCGCGGGTGCTGGGGGCGATCCCCGCGCTGGCGCGCTACCTCGCGCGGGCCCGGCCGGCGACGCTGCTCGCCGCCCAGCACTACGGCAACCTCGCCGCCGTCTGCGCCCACGCCCTCGCGGACTCCGATGCGCGGTTGCTGCTCTCCCAGCGCACCCAGATCAGCGATTACCTCCGCGCCGGCCGCACGCCCCGCAAGCGCCTGGTGCTCGGGCCGGTGCGCCGGCTCTATCCGCGGGCGGCGGCGGTGATCGCCGTCTCCCGGGGGGTGGCGGCGGACCTGTGCGAGCGCACGGGGCTCGACCCCGCGCGGGTGCCGGTGATCCCGAACCCGGTGGTCGACGACGGCCTCCCCGAGCGCGCGGCGCTGCCCTCGGGGCACCCCTGGCTGGACCAGCCGGACGGGACCCCGGTGCTGCTCGCCGCGGGCCGGCTGCACTACCAGAAGGACTTCCCGACGCTGCTCCGTGCCTTCGCGCGGCTGCGCGCCGACCGCGCGGCGCGGCTGGTCATACTGGGCGAGGGGCGCGGGCGCCGGGCGCTGGAGCAGCAGGCCCGGCAGCTCGGCGTGGCGGCGGACGTGGACATGCCCGGCTTCGTGGACAATCCCTTCGCCTTCATGGCGCGGGCATCGGCATTCGTGCTCAGCTCGCGCTACGAGGGGCTGCCCGGCGTGCTCATCCAGGCCCTGGCCTGCGACTGTCCGGTGGTGAGCACGGACTGCCCCAGCGGACCGGCGGAGATCCTGGAGGACGGGCGCTGGGGCCGGCTCGTGGCCGTCGGTGACGATCGCGCGATGGCGGATGCCCTGGTGGCCACCCTCGCCGATCCTCCGGCGCCCGGGGCCGTGCGCCAGCGCGCCGGGGCGTTCACCATGGCGCGTATCCTGACTCTCTACCTGCAGCAGCTCTCGCCGGCGCCGGGCGGCGGCGTCCGCGAAGGATGACGCCTGCCATGCCGACGCCGCATCGTCCCCGCGTTACCGTCGTGATCCCGGTCCACAACCGGGAGCGCTATCTGCCGGTCGCGGTCAACAGCATCCTCGCCCAGTCGTACAGCGACTTCGAGCTGTTGATGATCGACGACGGCTCCACAGACGGGAGCCTGGAGCTGATGCACCGCTATCAGGCGGCGGACCCGCGGGTCCGGGCGCTGAGCAACGGCGCCAATCTCGGCATTCCCCAGACCCGCAACCGCGGGCTCGACGAGGCCCGGGGCGAGTACATCGCCCTGCTCGACAGCGACGACTACGCCTACCCGGAGCGGCTCGCCGCGCAGGTGCGCTTCCTGGATGCCCATCCCGATCACGCCGAGATCGGGACCTGGGGCAGCTTCATGGACGGTGACGGCCGGACGTCCCGGCAGGTGCGCCGTCAACCCGTCGCGGCCCCGGCGGTCGACGCCGAGCTGCTGTTCCGCTGCTGCATCTCCAACCGCTCGCTGATGGCGCGCACCGCGGTGTTGCAGGCCCACCGCTACCGCGAGGACTTCCCGCGCAGCCAGGACTACGAGCTGCACGTGCGGCTCTCGGCGCGGCATCGCCTGGCGAACCTGCCGGTCATCCTCTCCTGCGGGCGGGAGCACCCCGGCCGCTCCACCAACATGGCCGCGGACCTCTCCCGCGAGCGAAAGACCGCGATCCATCGCGCCCAGCTGGAGGCCCTCGGGCTGCGGCCCACGGACGCGGACCTGGACCGGCACTATTGCCTGGGCCGGGGCGGGGTGCTCGGGGCCCCGGATCAGGACTACGTCGACTGGGCCGAGGCCTGGCTCAGCGACCTCCTCGCCGCCAACCGGCGCGCGGGCCGCTACGATCAGGCCGCCCTGGCCGGGGCGGCCGCCCGGCGCTGGGTGCGGGTCTGCTGGCGTGCACGGCGACGCCTGGGTGGCCGTGCGGTCATGCGGATGCTGCGCTCGCCGCTGATGCGGCCGTTCGCGCCCTACGGCGGCCGCTGGCTGCCGTGCCGCGTGCCGGCACCGGCGCTGGACTATTCCCCGCCGGCGGAGCGCGCCGGAGACGCGCCGGACTGACGCCGCGGGGCCGTTATTCCGTTGCGGTGTTCTGTGGGTGTTACCCGGCTTCGGCGCCGGTGCCCGGATAGCCCCAACCGGCCAGCGCCAGACCCGTCTCCGCCGCCAGTGCCCGGTTGTCCGCGGCGTAGTAGTCCTCGATGTAGTCCACGATCCCGTCGCCGAGCAGCTCCCGGGGCGTGAGCGTCCGCCCTGCCAGGGGCGAGCGGTCGAAGCGGCGCAGCAGCTCGTTCAGGTAGCGGTAGCGGCCGGTCGGCAGGACGTAGCGCTTGTCGTTCACGCTGCGATAGGTGAGGTGGTTGAGCGCCCGGGCCAGCCGCAGGGTCCGGTGCCGGTAGGCGGAGTTGGCCGCGCCGGCGTCCAGCGCCTGGAGATCCACGGCCAGTCCAAGCTGTTCGGCATAGTCCGCGAGGAATTCCGGCGGGTCGGTCCGGAACGCCTCGTAGGTGAACACGTGCACGCGGTCGCTGCCGAAGAGGGCGCGGTAGTGGCGGATCAGCCCTAGATAACTGAAATGGGCGAAGTCGAACAGCGGCTTCTTGTAGGGCCGGCGCCACTGGCCCTTGCGGTAGCTCGCCGGGAACAGGAACTGCTCTGCGTTCAGGGTCCCGCCGCGCTTGACGTACTGGGCATAGGCCGAGGCGATCATGTCGACCTGGTGGCGGATGAACAGCACGATCCGGGCGCGGGGTAGCACCCTAGAGAGGCGTTCGGCGATCTCCTTGGACATCGCGCCCTGGTGGCCCGCGGTCTCGAAGCTGCCGCTGATCTCCTCCTCGCAGAGGGCGACCGGTCCGGCGCCGTCCAGCCCGAGCGCCGCCTGCGCCCGCTCCGGCGAGAAGGCGAAGGCATGGGGGAGGACCAGGGCATCGAGGACTTCGTCCCGCGGGATGTAACGGTGGCTCGTCACCGCCGGGTAGAAGCGCCGCTGGAACCACGTCGAGGCCGTCTTGTGGTAGCCCGCGTGGACGATGCTCTCGGTGCTCGGTGTCATCCGGCGCCTCCGCTGGCGTTGGCCGTGGCGGCCGCCTCCCCCGCGATTGCCGTCAGACCGAGGATGTCGAGGTGGCGGGCGATGCTGCGTTCCTGGCCGAACGCCTGGCCCCGGGCGCGCACGGCCTCAGCCGGGGGCGGGTCGTCCAGCACCGCGGCCATCGCGGTGGCGAGCGCGGGCGCGTCCCCGAGGGGGACCAGCGGTCCGTGGCGGCCGTGATCGAGTATCTCCGCCGGACCGCTGGGGCAGTCCGTGCTCACCACCGGACAGCCGCAGGCGAGGGCCTCGATGAGCACCGTGGGCAGGCCCTCGAAGTCCGAGGACAGCGTGAACAGTGCCGCCCGGGCGAAGGCCGCGTAGGGGTTCTTCACCTGGCCCGGCAGGGCGACATCGGCGTTGATGCCGAGCGCCCGCGCCTGTGCTTCCAGCTGTCCCCGCTCCGGGCCCTCGCCCAGGATCACCAGTCTGGCCGCGCGTCCGGCCCGCAGGCGGGCGAAGGCGTCCAGCAGCAGCGGGAAGTTCTTCTGTGCCACCAGTCGGCCCGCCGCGACCACCACCGGTGGCCCCCCGTCGCTGAACCACGGGTGGGGGGATGGCGAGGCGGCGCGTTCCGCCAGGGCCGGCGTGACCACCGGGTTGTGGATCGTGGTGATGGACCCGCGCGGTAGTCCGGCGGTTGCCGCGAGGTCGTCACCGACGCCCTCGGAGACCGAAACGACGGCGTCCGCCTCCGGGTAGTAACGTCCGACCAGCGGTGCGATGTAGCGCCAGCGCCATTTGCGGCTGGCCGCAATGGCCCGGGAGAGCTGGGTGTGCTCGGAAAGCACCACTCGGGTGGACAGTCCGCTCTGATGCCGGGCCCAGAGGGCGAGGAGGTTGGTGCGCGTCTTTGCGGCGAGCAGGCTCGCGGGGCGGTATTCCGCCAGGTAGCGGGCCAGGTCCGCCACGTAGGGCTGCACCGGGGCCGGCCGCGGCGCGAGCAGCGCGGGGCGGGCCAGCAGCCCGATCTCCCGCGGGTACAGCCGGGCGAGCCGCAGCCGCGCGGCGGGGCCGGATTCCCGCTGCAGGGTGACCAGGCGAACGCCGTCCGGGATCGCGTCCATGTACGGCCCCTCGGGCCGGCACAGCACCAGGTCCACGCGCAGGCCGCGGGCCACGAAGCCGGCGGCAAGGTTCAGCGTCATCCGGCCGACGCCGCCGGCTGCCAGCGAGGGCAGCAACAGGGCTAGGTCCGGGCGTCGGCTCACCGGCGTGTCCATGGCTACCTCTGTGGGTGGGGCCCAGGGCGGAGCGGTCTCGTGGGCGCGGGATTATACACGGCGGCCCCGGGCACGTCCGTGCCGGCTCAGGCGGATTGCCGCGGTATCTCCAGTGTGCCGCCGGCGTCCGCCCGTGGGACGAAGTCTCCGGTTTCGGCGTCGTAGGCGTGTACCGTGACCCCGAGCCGCCAGCCCGTCGGGGTGGGGGTGACGACGCAGCGGTGGTAGGCCGCGTTGCGTGCCGGATCGTGGGTGCGCTGGGAGGCGGACGGCGCGCCGAGTACCGGCACCGGCCCGCGGGGGCCGTCGATCTCGCCCCGCAGGCGGCGGTGGGCATGGCCGTGGAGGACGAGCTCGGCGCCATGGCGGCGCACGAGTGCGCGGAAGCGCTCGGCGGCGACGAGCGACTTGCGCCGGGAGACCGCGTCCGGCTGCGGCGGGTGGTGCATGAGCACGACCCGGAATCGCCCCGCCTCGCCGGCGCGCGCCAGTGCCCGGCCGATGCCGTCGAGCTGGTCGCCGTCGATCCGGCCGGTGGCGAGCAGCGGTGCGCTCGGGTAGGCGGTGTTCACGCCGATGAAGCTTACCGGACCGCGGCGGCGTTCGAAGGGGAAGCGGGGGCGCTCGTCGCCGTCGCCGCACATGTGCGCGGCCCACTCCGCGAGGGTGTCCTGCCAGCGGACCGGGACGTAGAGGTCGTGGTTGCCCGGCACCACCGTCACCTGCGGGCCCGGGCCGAGCGCGGCGAGCCAGTCGCGGGCCTCGCGGTACTCGTCCGGCGTACCGAGGTGGGTGAGATCGCCGGTGACCGCGATCTCCTCGTCGGGGTGTGAGGCGAGGGCGCGCTGCAGTGCCGCGAGGATGCCGTCGCAGTGGGCATGCCGCCGGCCCCGGCGCCAGGAGAGGTAGCCGAGGAGGCGCTTGCCGATCAGCTCGCGGCGGCGAAGGGCGCGCAGCGACGTCAGGTGGGGATCCGAGAGGTGGGCGAAGGCGAGGCCGTGCGCACCATCGTCGTTCGTGGATTCCATGGCGGGGCCAGTATAATGAGCGCCCATTTCGGTGGGAAGCGGGAACAAGGGGCCACGATGCCAGTGTACGTGTGCGTCACCGGGGACAGCCCGGTCCGCCTGTGGGGGCTCACCGGCCGCGAGCGCCTGGAGCGGGCGTTCGCCGCCATGGACGGCGTGGAGGCCGTCGCTGGCCCGGAGACGGTTCCGGCGGAGGCGACGGCGGTCGTGCTGCGCGCCGATCATGCCTATGACGGTGCGGTGCTGCGCGGGCTCGTCGAGGGCGCGGAGCCGGTGTGCCTGCTCGGCGAGGACGGCACGCCGGTGGCGGCCCGGGGCTCCGGCGGGGAGACGGCGGCGTTGCTGGAGGCGGTGGCCGCGGCGGACGCCGGCGGGCTGGCGGACCGGCCGTCGAGGTCCGCCGGCGAGCTCGCCTCCGGCTTCCGTTCGCGGCTGCGCAGCGTCACCCCCCCGCGAGTGTCGCGCATCACCGCCGGCAATCGCCGCGCGCTGGAGCGCTGGCTGTTCTCCGGCGCCTACAAGGGCGTGACCGACCTGATCACCAAGTGGCTGTGGCCGGTGCCCGCCCAGTGGGCGGTGCACGGCTGCATCCGTCTCGGGCTCTCGCCCAACGCGGTGACCACCGCCAGCCTGGTGCTGGCGATCGCGGCACTGGTGGCGTTCGCGGGCGGGGCCCACGGCCTCGGGCTCGTGGCCGGGTGGCTGATGACCTTCCTGGACACCGTGGACGGCAAGCTCGCCCGGGTGACCCTGACCTCCAGCCGTTTCGGCGACTACCTCGACCACGGCATCGACCTCATCCACCCACCCTTCTGGTATCTCGCCTGGGGGCTCGGGCTGGCGGCACCGTGGACGCTGACGCCGTCGCTGGGCGTGACCGTCACCGCGATCTTCGCCGCCTATATCGGCGGACGGCTCTGCGAGGGCGCGTTCCAGTGGTTCGCCGCGCCCTTCTCGCTGTTCATCTGGCGGCCGTTCGACTCCTTCAACCGCCTGATCACGGCGCGGCGCAACCCGAATCTCATCCTGCTCACCGCCTTCTGGCTGGGCGGGCGGCCGGACCTGGGGCTGTGGATGGTGGCCGCCTGGCACGTGCTTTCCACGCTGGTGCTCGCGGCCCGGGTAGTGCAGGCGGCGCTCCGCGCCCGCGGTGCGGCGCTCGCGCCCTGGCTCAACGACGTCGACCCTGCCCGGGACCGGGACCGCCTGGCGGTGCGCTGCTTCACCCAGGCCCCGGCCGGAGGCGCCGGTGCCCGACGCTGAGCCCGCCGCTGCGGCGGTGGCCCTCGCCGGCGAGCGGCTGGGCCTGCTGCTCAATCCCCGCGCCGGCGGCCTGCGCCGGCCGCTGGATCGGGTGCGGGCGCTGGCCGCCTCGCTGCCGCTGACCGCCGCCCACGAGGCGGATACGCCGGCGGGGATGGCGGCGGCGCTGGAGGCCATGGCCGCGGACGGGGTCACCGCTCTGGTGGTCGTGGGCGGTGATGGTACGGTGCAGGCGGTGCTGGGGCAGCTGCTCACGGCGCGCCCGTTTCCGCGCCTGCCGTGGCTGGTGGTGGTCCCCGCCGGCAGCACCGACATGACCGCGCGGGATATCGGCCTGCGCGGCGGGCCGGTCGCCGTGCTGGGGCGCCTGGTCTCCACCGTGGCGGACGCACGCACGCTGAGCGCGCGGTACCGTCCGGTGCTCGGTGTCGGGCACGACGGCGACCGGGTGTGCGGGATGTTCTTCGGCGCCGGCATGGTCGCCGACGGGGTGGGATACTTCCGCGAGCGGGTACGCGGCCGCGGCCTGGTGGGGGAGAAGGCCTCCGCGCTGGCGGTGCTTCGGACCCTGGCCGCACCGTTCGCCCGGCGCCCGGCCGGCCGCGGTGTGACCCTGCGTCAGCCGGCGGCGCTGGCGCCGCCCGTCGGCCATGGACTGGTGCTGGTCAGCGCCCTGGACCGGCTGCTCTTCGGCAGCCGTCCGTACTGGGGCGCTGGTACCGGCGCGCTGCACTGCACGGTCATGCCCGCCCGTCCCGGCCGCCTGGTTGCCGCGCTGCCGTGGTTGCTCCGCGGCCGTCCGGGCCGCCGGCTGTCCCCCCGGCGCGGCTTCGCCAGCGGCGACGTGGATGCCGTCACCCTCGATATCGACGGCGACTACGTCGTCGACGGCGAGCTCTACCCTGCCGACAGCGCCCGCGGCCCGGTGCAGGTCGCCGTGGCCGAGCGGGCCATGCCCTTCCTGGTGCCCTGAGGCGGTAGCACGCGCGCCACGTCCGGCCCGGCGCCGCCGTCGGTGTGGTGTCCCGTGGCATTTCCGGTCGGGGGGGGCCGCACAACGATCAGGGCCGAGCACGACGCCGGCGGGCGGCGGGGGGAATCTACGGCGGTTCTCTCCCTGCCGGCGGGATCGTCGGCTGCCGGGAGCAGCTGACCTACGGGAGAGGCAGGCGACCCCCCTGCGGCATGCCTGTGAACGGGCCGTGCTTGTAGGCTGGCAGTTCCTCCTGGCAGCCGACATCCCGTCCCGCGTGCTGGCAGCGTAGACTGCCTTGAGTGGCCTAATCACCCCGATGTCCGCGCATTCCTCCAGCGTGTGCGCAGGTGGGGAAAGCCAGCGTGGCCGCCCGGGGGCCGTCATACTCAAGCCCGTCCACATCCGTTCCGGCGTCACCAGGGACCAGACATTCCATAACCTGCAAATCGGTTGATCCGCGAGGAGGTATCTACGGTGTGCTCCCGTTCCGCGGCAGGTCGGCATGCTTCATGCGACCGACGGGCGGCGGGGTGCCGGCGATTTGCCGGTGCGCGGCTGGTGTCCGGGGCGTGTGAAGTTCTTTGGACGGTGCCGCTCCGGGCTGTCGCACACGTCAGGTGGCTGAGTCCGCGTAGGTCGTGCGCCGCAGGCGTGCGACGTTCCGGCCCGGTCATTGAAGGCGTCGCACACGGCCTGCGGCCGTGCACGATCTGCCGGTCTTCCGCTCCGGAACCACACAAGGCCGGTTGCCCCTAGCGACCGACAGGTGTCCGGCCGTGTCGCCGGGGCTACTCCGGCATCTCCGCGTCGGACATCGGGTCGAACAGGGCGGTGGCGAGGGCGGGGAACCCGGGGTCGTCCAGCGGGGCGGCGTCGCGGAACACGGTGGCCCAGCTCGGGTCGCTGCCTTCGCCCGGCACGCCCTGGAACGGGTTGTCCTCCCAGACGCGGGCGGCGGCGATCATGGCGCGGTCGGCGTCGCCGTGGCGGCGCAGGGCGGTGGCATAGGCATGGGCGCTCGCCAGCGGCAGGGGCAGGGGCGTGCGCAGGCCGCGCCAGTAGAGGGCGAGCAGGGCGCCGAGGCGCTCCCGGGCCTCTTCCGGATCGATGGCGGCGAAGGCCAGGAGGGCCGGCGGGGCCTCGCGGCCGCCCTCGCCGAGGTGGCGGCTGATGCGGCCGGGATCGTCGCCGGGGGCGACGGCGTTGAGCGCGAGGTGGCTCACCCACAGGCGCAGCCGGTCGGCGGGCCGCACCGGGGCCGGGCGGTAGGTGAGCAGCCCGCCCTCGCGGCGGTCCGTGAGCCAGCCGGTGATGTGCAGGCCCGCCAGCTCGAGGTCCACCTCCAGTGCCGGCAGGCGCTCGCCCAGCAGGGGTTCGAGGTGCTCGCGCAGGCGCTCGACCCGGGTGACGGTGTCGTCCATCACCGCACGGCCGAACGGGCCCTCCGGCAGGGTGCCGGCGGCGTCCAGCAGCCGTTCCAGGGTCTCCGGGTCATGACCGCGGAGGCGCTGGGCGAGCAGGTGCTCGCGGAGCTGGTAGGCGCCCAGGCCGTCCAGGTCGAAGGGCTCACTGTCCGCCTCGTCCACCGCTTCGCGCTGCATCCGCGTGCCCAGGCGCAGGCGCAGGAAGGCCTCCGCCGGGTTGCGCAGGAAGCGCACCAGCCCCTCCAGCGTGACCTCGCGCAGCTCCGCCTCCGGCTCGGGCAGAGGGGCGTCGATGAACGGCGCGGGGGCGCTGTCGCCGGTGTCCCCGCCGCCGGCCGGGCGCAGCCAGTCGTCGGCGTAGCTGAACACCGCGGCCTCCGGGTCTCCGCTGTAGCGGGCGCTGAAGGGCTGCAGCGGGTGTTCGGTGAGCAGCGACGCGCTGGCCGGGTGCCCGTCCGGGGCGGTGAAGGTGCGGTCCAGGCTGTCGCAGAGCTCGTTGACCAGCACCGAGGGCAGGCGCTCGCTGTCGTCGCGGATGCTGCGCCCGACGTAGCTCACGTACAGCCGTGAGCGGGCGGAGAGCAGGGCCTCCAGGAACAGGTAGCGGTCGTCCTCGCGCAGGCTGCGGTCGCCGGGGCGGCGGCCCTCCGTGGCCATGAGGTCGAAGGCCATGGTCGGGCCCTGGCGGGGGAAGTCCTGGTCGTTGAGGCCGATCAGGCAGACCGCCTCGAAGGGCACGCTGCGCATGGGCACCATGGCGCAGAAGGTCACCTGCCCGGTGAGGTAGCCGCCCTGCTGGCCGTCGCCTTCCAGGGCGTCGAGCAGGTGGGCGCGCAGGGTGGCCGGCGGCAGGGGCTCGTCGAAGCCCGCCGCGGCGGTGGCGTCCATCAGCGCGGTGACGGCGTCGCGGATCACCTGTAGCGCCTGGTGCTCGGCGGCCTCGGCGCCGTGGAAGAGCTCGTCGAGCACGGCGTTCAGCCGGGTCTGCCACCCGGCGGGGGTGTGGGCCTCGCGCAGGGTGGCGCGGGCGGCGAGCAGATGCTCCCAGAACGCGGCGAAGCCGCCGAGCCACGCCGCCTCGCCGCCCTCGACGCCGGGCATCGGCGCGATGTCGCGGTACAGCGCGGTGTCGTCGTCCATGGCGTAGCCGAGGAGCAGGCGGTTCAGGCCGAAACGCCAGCTGTGGCGCTCGCGGGCCGCGGGCAGCGCCTCCTCGGTGCGGTGTCCGGCGTCCGCGCCCCAGCGGATGCCGCTCTCGCGCACCCAGGCGCGGATGCGCTCGACGGCGTCGGCGTCCAGGTCGAAGGCGCGGTGCACCGCCGGCACCTCGAGGATGGAGAGCACCTCGGAGGCGGTGAGACGGCTGCGCGGCAGCTCCAGCAGCCGGGTGAACACGCGGATCACCGGGTGCACGCCGGGCAGCGCGCGGTCGGTCACGGACCAGGGGATGTGGCGCTCGCCGGCGGCGTTGCCGAACACCGCCTCGATGTAGGGGGCGTAGCGGTCGATGTCCGGCGTCATCACCACGACGTCCCGGGGCTGGAGGTCCGTGTCCGCGAACAGCCGGCGCAGGCGGTCGTGGAGTACCTGCACCTCGCGCATGGGGCTGTGGCAGGCGTGCAGGGTGATGGAGGTGTCCTGCGGATTCAGCGCCACGGCGGGCTCGTCGCCGTCCGCGCCGCGCCGGCGCAGCTCCAGGATATCCGCCTGCAGGCGTGCCAGGTGGCCGAGGTCTGCGTTCTCCGCCGGCTCGGTGAAGTGGTAGGCGTCGTCGCCGCTGTGGTTCTGGAGCAGTTCCAGGAACTCCCGGCCGGTGCCGCCGAGGGAGGCGAGCAGCGGGTGGCCGACGCTGTAGTAATCGCTCGCGTCCGGGAGCCCGCGGCGGCGCCAGAGTTCGCGCAGCTTCGCCAGCCCGCGCTCGGAGACCACGTCGCCCCAGTAGTGGAGCGAGGGGTTGAGGACGAGCACGTCCACGGGGATGTGCTCGGCCAGGGCGGCGAGCAGGGCGATGTAGGCCGGCGGCGCGGAGGAGACGCCGAAGACGGTGAGCCGTGGCGGCAGGGTGGCCGGGTCGACGTCGCCGTTGCCGAGGGCGGCGATGTAGTCGTGGACCAGGGCGGCGCGGTGGGCGGCGCGCCCCTCGTCGGTGGCGGCGATCTCGCGCCACAGCGCGGCCTGCCAGTGCGCCGATTCCCCGGCCTCCCAGGCGGCGATCCAGTCCGGCCGGTAGACCAGGTACTCGTCGTAGAGGCTCGCCAGGCGGTCGGCGAGCTGGTAGGCCTTGACCCCGTTGTCGTGGTCGCTGTCGGCGAGGTAGGCCCGCAGCGGGGCGAAGGCCTGGGCGTCGAGCACCCCCGGCAGCCGGGCGAGCACCCGCCAGCGCAGGGCCTGACGGTCGAAGCCGGACTGCTCGGGGAGGTCCGTCCAGTGCCGGGCGAACAGGCGCCAGACCAGTCCGCCGAGGAAGGGGAAGGCCACGTTGGCGGTCACGCCGTGACGCTCGGCGAGCTCGATGGACAGCCAGTGACCCATGCTGCGGTGGGGTACGACCACCGTCTCCTCGGTCATCGGCGGCAGCGGTGCCGCGGCCATCTGCCCGGCGAGGGCGTCGGCGAGGGCCTCCAGGCGGTTGCTGTGGTGGGTGACGAGCACGGTGGGCGGCGTCCTGTTCCTCGGTCTGCCGGCTCAGTCTGCCTGATCCGCGCGGGCCGCGGCGAGCGCGACGCATGCCTGCCCGGTCTGCTGGCGGTCTTGTCATCCGCCAGCCGGACCGAACGGGGCGTGGGGGCCCGGCAGCGGCGTTGCGCCAGGCCCGTGATCCCTTCCGGCGCCGTGTAAATGGCAGACCGCCGGGAGCTCGTCAGTAACGGTATAAGCAAATGACGAACGATTGGTTCCGACGCTCGGCGATGCGTGCTTACGCTGCCGGATCGGGGCGGGCGCGCCCCGATCCGTGTTTCCGCCGTCATAGAGGGAGGGGTCGAGATGAGCGTGACCGACGAGCTGCTGGAGGGGAACCGCGCCTACGCCGAGGGTTTCGATCAGGGCGGCCTGCCCATGCCGCCGTCCCGGCGGGTGGCGGTGGTGGCCTGCATGGACGCGCGCCTGGACGTCTACCGTCTGCTCGGCCTGGGGCTGGGCGAGGCCCACGTGATCCGCAATGCCGGCGGCGTGGTGAGCGAGGACGTGATCCGCTCGCTGGTGATCTCGCAGCGCCTGCTCGGCACCCGCGAGATCGTGCTGGTGCATCATACCGACTGCGGCATGCTCACCTTCAACGACGACGGGGTGAAGGCGCAGATCGAGGCCGAGACCGGGATGCGCCCACCGTTCGCGCTGGAGGCCTTCGGCGAGCCGGCCGAGGACGTGCGCCAGTCGCTGCGCCGCATCCAGGCGAACCCCTTCATCCCGCACCGGGACGCGGTTCGGGGCTTCGTCTATGACGTCGGTAACGGGCGGCTGGACGAGGTGCGCTGAGCCGGGCGGTCACCGTCGGCGCAGCGCGGCGAGGAAGTCGTTCACGCCGTGGGTGTTGAGCACATCGGCGGCGGTGAGCCAGCCGCGCCGTGCCTGGTCCAGGCCCAGGCGCATGAGCGCGAGGTCCTCGGTGCTGTGGGCGTCGGTGGCGACCACGAAACGGGCGCCCTGTCCGAGCGCCTCCCGGATCAGCACGTCGGGGAGATCCAGCCGGCCGGGCTGGGCGTTGATCTCCAGGGCGCAGCCGGTTTCCGCGGCGGCCCGGAGGATCCGGCCCATGTTCGCGTCGATGGGCTGGCGCTCGCCGAGGATCCGGCAGGTGGGGTGGGCGAGGATCTGGCAGTGGGGGCTGTCCAGCGCCCGCAGCAGCCGGTCGGTCTGCTTCGCGCGGGGCAGTCCCAGGCCGTAGTGCACGGCGCAGACGACAACGTCCATGCGCGCGAGCACGTCGTCCGGCAGGTCCAGGCTGCCGTCCTCCAGGATATCCACCTCGGCGGACCGGAGCACGCGGATGTCGTCCAGGCGGGCGTCCAGCGCCTCCAGGGCGTCCAGGTGCTCGGCGAACGCCCCCGGGGTGAGGCCGTTGGCGACGCGCAGCCGCCGGGTGTGGTCGGTGATGGCGAGGTACTCCCGGCCCAGGGCCTTCGCCGCCCGCGCCATGGCCTCCGCGCCGTCCCGTCCGTCGGTGGCATCGGTGTGGCAGTGGAGGTCGCCGCGGATGTCCTCGAGGGCCACCAGCGCCGGCAGCCGGTCCTCCGCCGCCGCCTCCAGCTCGCCGCGGTTCTCGCGCAGCTCCGGCTCGATGTAGACCAGCCCCACCTGTTCGTAGACCGAGGCCTCGGTGGCCCCGGCGATCCGGCGTTCACCCTCGAAGACACCGTACTCGTTGATCTTCAGTCCGCGCCGCTGGCCCATCACCCGCACGGCGATGTTGTGGGCCCGGTTGCCGGTGAAGTAGTGCAGCGCCGCGCCGTAGCTGGCCTCCGGGACCACCCGCAGGTCTACCTGCAGGCCGCCGTCGAGGATGACCGTCGCCCGGGTGTCGCCCCGGGAGACGACCTCGGAGACACTGTCGTAGCCGGTGAGCCGCTCCATGACGTCATTGCCGGTGTCCGCGCTGACCAGGATGTCCACGTCGCCCACGGTCTCGCGCCGGCGCCGGTAGCTGCCGGCGATGATCGCCTGCTTCACGCCGCGGGCCCCGGCGAGATGGGCCAGCAGGGGCTCGGCGATGCGCTCGGCGTCCGCCAGCCGGGTGCGCTGCTGGCTGTCCCGGTGTGCCTCGATGGCGTGCAGGATGTTGCGCTCGCTCTTCGCGCCGAAGCCCCTGAGGCCGCGGATTCGGCCCTGGCGGGCGGCGTGCTCGAGGTCGTCCAGGCTGCCGATGCCGAGGGCGTCGTGGAGGGCGCGGATGCGCCGCGGGCCGAGACCCGGGAGGGCGTCGAGGTCGGCGAGGTGTTCAGGGAACTGGCCGGCCAGGCGTTCCAGGGCCTGCAGCCGTCCGGTGTCCACGATCTCGTGCATCTTGGCGGCGAGGTCGTCGCCGATGCCCTGAAGCTCGGTGAGATCGGTGCCGTCCGCGATCATCCGCGCGACCTCGGTGCCGAGCCCGCGCACGGTCAGCGCGGCATTGCGGTAGGCGCGCACCCGGAACGGGTTCGCCCCCTGGATCTCCAGGAGCTCGGCGTAGCGCTCGAACAGCGTCGCGATCTCGCTATTGTGGACGGCCATGGGCGGCTCCCTCCCCGGCGGCTCGCCGTTGCCTGCCCGCTATTCCGGTGACCGCTGACAGGCACGGCCCGGGGCGGCAATACTAACCACCTGCGCCAGCAGGGACAGGGTCGCCGAGAACCGGGGCGGCGGCAACAGGAGATGCACGATATGCGCACGATGCTCATGGGGGCGGCGATGCTGCTGGCGCTGGCCGGCTGCGCGGTGACCGGCCCGGCGGGTGGCGGGCCGCAGGCGGGCCGGATCCGGGACGTCGCCGCGGGGCGTTTCATCGACAGGCCGGCCCTCATCGGGCGGCTGGCCCGGGCGGACGTCGTGCTGCTGGGCGAGGTGCACGACAATCCGCACCATCACGAGCGCCAGGCGGCGGTCATCGATGCCCTGGCCGCCCAAGGCCGGCGGCCGGCGGTGGTGCTGGAGATGCTGCGCGCGGACCAGCAGGCGGCGGTGGACCGGGCGCGTCGCGAGCATCCCGGTGATGTCGACGTGCTCGCCGGGGCGGTTGACTGGGCGGACTCCGGCTGGCCGCCGTGGTCGATGTACCGCCCGGTGTTCGCCGCGGCGTATCGCCACGACCTCCCCATCGTCGCGGGCAATCTCTCCCGGCAGCAGTTGGACACGCTGCGTTCCCGGGGGCTGGAGGGCCTGTCCGCCGCGACCCGGACCCGACTGGGCCTGGATCGCCCCCAGCCGGCCGACGAGCGGACCTCCATGACCGAGGCCATCCGCGAGGGTCATTGCGGGTTGCTGCCGGAGGAGATGCTGCCGCGCATGCGCGGGATCCAGCGGGCACGGGACGGTGCCCTGGCGCGTGCAGCGCTGGCGGCCGCCGGGGAGGCGGGGATGAGCGTGGTCATTGCCGGGCACGGTCACGCGCGGACCGACCACGCCATCCCGCGGGTGATTGCGGTCCTGGCGCCGTCACGCCGTGTCGCCGCCGTGGCATTCGAGCCGGCGATGCCGGATAACCCCGATGCACGGCCCGGCCAGGCACCGCCCTTCGACTACGTCTGGTTCACCGCCGCCGTGGAACGGGAGGACCCGTGTGCGGCGCTGCGCGAGCGTTTCGGCGGGTCCGGCGACTGATCCGGAGATGAAGCGGGCGGGACGCTGCGTTCAGCAGCGCCCCTTCTTGGCCTGGCCCGGCGGGCAGAAGTTGCCGGACGGGCCGCCGCCCTCGTGGATGACGCGCTCGCGCTCACGGCGGTAATGGCCGCCACCGTCGTCGTCACCGTCGGTGGTCACCGCGGTGCCGGTGGCAGCGCCGATGGCCCCGCCGAGGATGGCCCCGTCGCGACCGCCCACCTCGGAGCCGATGGCCGCCCCGGTGGCGCCACCGATCGCCCCGCCGATGGCGGCATCGGCGGTGTCGTCCGCGATTGCCGGGCCGGTGGCGATCAGCGCGCCGAGTGCCAGTGCGTACAGGCTTTTCATGTCGCTGCCTCCCGGTCTCTGCCGTTGTGGATTCAAACCCGGGGACAGGATGGCCCCGCGTGCCGGGGAGCGGCAAACGCGCCGACTGCTGCCGGGCGGCGGCGGCGCGTGAGCCCGTGTGTCGCGGCGCCCGGGGCGCGACGTCCCCGGGCGGCGACAGGGGTTCACGCGGCGAGACCGCTGTGGCGCAGCAGCGCCTCGATGCTGGGCTCGCGACCGCGGAAGCCGCGGTAGAGCGTCATGAAGTCCTCGCTGCCGCCCCGCTCCAGGATCCAGTGACGGAAGGCGCCGCCCGCCTCCTGGCTGAACAGCCCCTCCTCCTCGAAGCGCGAGAACGCATCCGCCGAGAGCACCTCCGCCCACTTGTAGCTGTAGTAGCCCGCGGCGTAGCCCCCCGCGAAGATGTGGGCGAAGCCGTTGGCGAAGCGGTTGAACGCCGGCGGGCGCATCACCGCGACCTGCCCGCGGACCTCGTCGAGCACGGCCTGGACGCGGGCCCCGGTGTCCGGGTCGTATTCCGCGTGCAGCCGCATGTCGAACAGCGAGAACTCGAGCTGGCGGACCATCTGCATGGCGGACTGGAACGTCCGTGCCGCGCGCATGCGCCCGAACAGCGATTCCGGCAGGGGCTCGCCGGTCTCGTGATGGCGGGCGAAGGCGTCCAGGGCCTCGCGCTCCCAGGTCCAGTTCTCCATGAACTGGCTCGGCAGTTCCACGGCGTCCCACGGCACGCCGGAGATGCCGGCGACGCTGGGCACGCCCACGCGGGTGAGCATGTGGTGCAGGCCGTGGCCGAACTCGTGGAACAGGGTCTGGACCTCGTCGTGGGTGAGCAGTGCCTCGGCGCCTCCCACCGGCGGGGTGAAGTTGCAGGTGAGGTAGGCCACCGGCACCTGGACCGCGTCGGCGAGGGCGTTGCGCGAGCGGCACACGTCCATCCACGCGCCGCCGCGCTTGTGGGCGCGGGCGTAGAGGTCGGTGTAGAACTGGCCGACCAGGCCGCCGTCGGCGTCGCGGATCTCGTGGAAGCCCACGTCCGGGTGCCAGGTTTCCACGCCGTCGCCGCCGGGGGTGATGTGCAGCCCGTAGAGGCGCTCGACCACCTTGAACAGCCCTTCCATCACCCGGGAGGCGGGGAACCACGGGCGCAGGTCTTCGGGTGAGAGACCGAAGCGTGCCTGGCGCAGCTTCTCCGAGTAGTAGGTCGCGTCCCAGGCCTCCAGCCGTTCGAGGCCGTCGCGCTCGCGGGCGAACGACTCCAGCTCCGCGAACTCTTCGCGGGCGCGGGGCACGCTGCGCCGGGCGAGGTCCTCGAGAAAGCCCATCACCTCGTCGACGCTGCGCGCCATGCGCGGCTCCAGGGCGAGCTCGGCGTAGTTGTCGAAGCCGAGCAGCTGCGCCTGCTCGTGGCGGAGGGCGAGGATCTCGTCCATGACCGGGCCATTGTCGAACTGCCCGGCGTGGGGGCCGACCTCGGAGGCCCGGGTGGTGAAGGCCTCGTAGACCTCGCGGCGCAGGGCACGGTCGTCGGCGTGGGTGAGCACCGCCTGCACCGAGGGGAACTCCAGCGTCAGCCGGTAGCCGGACACGCCCGCCTGCTCCGCGGCCTGCCGCGCCACGCCCAGGGCGGACTCGGGCAGACCGGCCAGCGCCCCGGTGTCCGTCAGGTCCCGGTGCCAGGCGCCGGTGGCGTCGAGGAGCTGCTCCTGGAAGCGCGCGGAGAGCTCGCTCAGGCGGCTGGCGATCTCCGCGTAGCGGCGCTTGGCCTGCGGGGCGAGCGCTACGCCGGCGAGGCGGAAGTCGCGCAGGGCGTGCTCCACAGCGGCGCGCCGCTCGGCGGGCAGGGCCGCGAAATCGTCGCGCTCGGCCACCGCCCGGTAGGCCTCGTAGAGCGCGGTGTTCTGCCGCAGCTCGGTGTCGTAGGCCGAGAGCCTGGGCAGGCAGGCGTTGTATGCCGCGCGCAGGGCCTCGCTGTCCATGACGCTGTTGAGGTGGGAGACCGGTGAGAACACGCGCATCAGCCGCTCGTTCATGGCCTCGACCGGGGCGACCAGGCCCTCCCAGGTGTACGGCCCGCCGTCGGCGAGCAGCCGCTCCAGCGTGGCGCGGTTCTCCGCGAGCACGGTGTCTATCGCCGGCTCCACGTGGGCCGGCTCGATGGCATGGAACGCCGGGAGGCGGTCGGTGGCGAGCAGGGGGTTGTCCATTCGGGTGCTGTTTCTCCGTTCGGGGCGTCGCCGGTGGGCGGCGCGGTCGCCTTGCCACCTGGTTCGTCGCGGTGGCGGTGCTTTGCCGCGGCGCCGCAGCGCAGTAGATTAGGGCCGGTACCGGACGGCGCCGCCGGCCTGAATGCTAAGTGTTGGGGCAGAGAGTCGCATGAGCAACCATTTCGATCTGATCTGTATCGGCGGCGGCAGCGGCGGTATCGCCACCGCGCGCCGGGCCGCGAGCTACGGGGCGAACTGCGCGGTGGTCGAGCGCGAGCGCCTCGGCGGCACCTGCGTGAACGTCGGCTGCGTGCCCAAGAAGGTGATGTGGAACGCCGCCAATGCCGCGGAGGCGCTCCGCCATGCCGGGGATTACGGCTTCGACGTCACCGTCAACGGCCTGGACTGGGGCGCCCTGGTGGCCAACCGCGAGGCCTACATCCAGCGCCTGAACGGCATCTACGCCCGCAACCTGGACAACTCTGACGTCGCGGTGCTGCGCGGCGAGGCGCGTTTCGTCGACCCGCACACCATCGAGGTGCGCGGCGAGCGCTACACCGCGGACCGCTTCGTCATCGCCGTGGGCGGCACGCCGATGTACCCGGACATCCCCGGCGCGGAGCTCGGCATCGACTCCAACGGCTTCTTCGAGCTCACCGCCTGCCCGGACGAGGTGGCGGTGGTCGGTGCCGGCTACATCGCCGTGGAGCTCGCGGGCGTGCTCCACCAGCTCGGGGCGCGGGTGCGCCTGGTGGTGCGCCGGGACTCGCCGCTGCGCGCCTTCGACCCGATCATCCGCGAGGCCTACCTGGAGGCGGCGGCCGCCGACGGCATCGAGGTGGTGAACCACTTCGTCCCCGCGCGCCTGGAGCGCCGGCGCGAGAGGCTCTCGCTGCACGCCGAGGACGGCCGTCACCTCGACGGCCTCGACGAGGTCATCTGGGCCATCGGGCGGACGCCGGCGACGGCGGCGCTGCGCCCCGACGCCGCGGGCGTGGATGTCCGCGCCGACGGCAGCATCCCGGTGGACGCGTACCAGGCCACCAACGCCCACCACATCTATGCACTGGGCGACGTCACCGGCAACGCCTTTCCGCTCACGCCGGTGGCCATCGCCGCCGGGCGCCGTCTCGCTGACCGGCTCTGGGGCGGGCAGCCGGAGCGCCATCTCGTCTACGAGACGATCCCCACGGTGGTGTTCACCCACCCGCCGATCGGCACCGTCGGCCTCACCGAGGACCAGGCCCGGGCGGAGTACGGCGACGAGGCGGTGACGGTGCACAGCACCCGGTTCGTGCCCATGGAGTATGCCCTTGCCGACGCCGCGGCCAAGCGTCGCAGCGCGATGAAGCTGGTCTGCGTCGGCGACGCCCGCCAGGTGGTGGGGGTGCACCTGTTTGGCCTGGGGGCGGACGAGATGCTCCAGGGCTTCGCCGTCGCGGTGCGCATGGGGGCGAGCAAGGCGGACCTCGACGACACCGTGGCCATCCACCCCACCAGTGCCGAGGAAGTGGTCACCATGGCCTGAGGCCGCGAAGGGCGGTATCTTGCGGCCGAAGAGCGCACGGCGGACGGCGGAGCGTCGCCGCCCCGTGCCGCAGCCAGGGAGCGAGGACATGATTCGACCGTTCGACGAGAAGTGGCCGCGCGTCGCCGACAGCGCGTGGATCGACGAGAGCGCCGTGATCATCGGCGACGTGACCCTCGGTAATGACGTCTCGGTGTGGCCGACCGCCGTGATCCGTGGCGACGTCAACCGCATCGCCATCGGCGACCGCAGCAACGTCCAGGACGGCACGGTGATCCACGTCGCCCATGACGGGCCCTACAGCCCCGGTGGCTTCCCCACCGTGGTCGGCGAGGACGTCACCATCGGACACCGCGCCGTGGTGCATGCCTGCACCGTGGGCAGCCGGGTGCTCGTGGGCATGGGCGCGATCATCATGGACGGTGCCGTGGTCGAGGACGACTGCATCATCGCCGCGGGCACGCTGGTGCCGCCGGGCCGGCGCCTGGACGCCGGCTATCTCTATGTCGGCTCACCCGCGAAAGCGGCGCGCGAGCTCAGTGCCGAGGAGCGCGAGCAGCTCGTCTACTCCGCCCACCACTACGTCCGGGTCAAGGAGAAGCACGAGGGGCGGCTCTGATGGCGCGTCAGGCCCTGACCCTCGCCGGGACCACGGTGCGTCCCGGCGAGCGGCGTACCATCGATATCCCGGCGGCCCTGCTCTATACCCACGCGCCGGTGACACTGCCGGTGCAGGTCATCCACGGCAGGCGCGACGGCCCGGTGCTGCTGGTCAACGCCGCCATCCACGGCGACGAGATCAACGGCGTGGAGATCATCCGCCGGCTGCTCCAGCTGCCGGCCCTGCGGCGCCTGCGGGGGACACTGCTGGCGGTCCCCATCGTCAACGTCTTCGGTTTCACCGACCGCTCGCGCTATCTTCCGGACCGGCGCGATCTCAACCGCGCGTTCCCGGGCAGCGAGCGCGGCTCGCTCGCCGGGCGCCTGGCGAACCTCTTCCGCACGGAAATCCTCAGCCACGCCAGCCACGTCATCGACCTGCACACCGCGGCGATCCACCGCGAGAACCTGCCCCAGATCCGGGCCAACCTGGACGACCCGGACTGCACCGCGATGGCCAAGGCCTTCGCCACGCCGGTGATCGTCAACACCCCGCTGATCGAGGGCAGCCTGCGCAAGACCTGCAGCGACGAGGGTCGGCCGGTGATCACCTACGAGGCCGGTGAGGCGCTGCGTTTCGACGAGTCCTCGATCAAGGCCGGCGTGCAGGGTGTGCTCCAGGTCATGTGGCACCTCGGCATGGTCGCCGCCAGTCGCGTGCGCCGTCGCCCACGCAACAGCTACGCCGCCAACAACAGCAGCTGGACCCGGGCCGAGCAGGACGGCATGTTCCGCGCGATCGTCCCCCTGGGCGAGTACGTGGAGGAGGGCCAGACCCTTGGCTACATCGCCGATCCCTTCGGCGACCGCGAGATCCCCGTGGAGGCGGGGGCGAGCGGTATCGTCATCGGCCGCAACAACCTGCCCCTGGTCCACGAGGGCGAGGCGCTGTTCCACGTCGCCCGTTTCGACTCGGTGCACCGCGTGGCCCGCTACGTCCAGGCCTTCAACCGCGAGCTCGAGGAGGACCAGGACTGGCAGGGCAGTGACCCGGAGCCGCCGATCGTGTGACCGGCAGGCCCGCGCGGGGGCGGGTCACGCCCGCGGCGAGCCGGTGACCAGGCGCAGGCCGAAGGCCAGGAGCACGCCGCCGGTGACGGTGTCCAGAACCCGCGTCACCCGGGGCCGCCGCAGCGCGGCGGTGAGCGGCCGCGTGGCGGCCACCAGCAGCGTGAACCAGGCGATCCCCTCGACGGCGTGGACCGTCGCGAGCAGCGTGGAGAAGACCACGACGTCGGCGCCGGCGGGCACGAACTGCGGCAGGAATGTCACGTAGAACACCCCCACCTTGGGGTTGAGCAGGTTGGTGGTCAGCCCGCGCAGGAACCAGCCGGGGGCTCCGGTGTGCGGGCCCGTTACGGCATCCTGGACGTCAGGGCCCGCACCGGCGCCCCGGATCAGGCGGATGCCGAGCCAGACCACGTAGGCCGCGCCGGTCCACCTGAGGACGGTGTACGCCAGTTCCGAGGCGGCCAGCACCGCGCCCAGGCCCAGCGCGACCGCCAGTCCCCAGGCGAGGCAGCCCGCGGCCACCCCGAGCCCGGCGCACAGCGCCCGCCGGCCGCCTTCCACCGCGGCCGTCCTCAGCACCAGGGCCGTATCGAGCCCTGGGGTGAGTGTGATCAGCCCGGCCGTCACGGTGAAGGCGGCGAGCGCCTCGATCCCGGTCATTGCCTGTCTCCCCTGCGGAGCCCGGTCCTCATCATGCGCCGCCGGGGCCGGCTATGCCCGGCTGTCGCGCCGCCGTGCCAGCATCCGCCCGAGCAGTGGCGGCGTGACCACGCAGGTCACGAGACTGACCACGGCCATGGCGCCGTAGAGGTGATCGCTGATCGCCCACGGGCCGAGGGCGTGGGCCTGGTGGATGACGACCATGGCGATCTCCGCGCGGGGCACCATGCTCACGGCGAGCAGCCGCGCGGAGTCGCGGTCCGTGGTCAGCCGGGCGGCGAGGTAGGGGCCTGCGAGCTTGCCCGCCGCGGCGGCGACGACCAGCACGGCGCCGATGCCCAGGGCGGGCAGGAGCAGAGTCGGGTTGAACTTCAGCCCGATGCCGATGAAGAAATACGGGGTGAGGAAGTCGTACAGCGCGTGGTAGGTGTTCTGCGACTGCACCCGCTCGGGGAAGGCGCTGAACACCAGGCCGGCGAACAGCGCGCCGATCGCCAGCGAGAAGCCGAGCACACCGGCCACGGCGGCGATCGCCGAGCCCACGCCGACCACCGTGAGCAGCCGCTCCGGCGGATTCTCCCAGCGTTGCAGGAACTGGTGCAGGGCCGGCTCGGCGAAGCGCGCGAACAGCCAGCACAGCACGGCGAAGCCGGCGAAGCGGACCGCCAGGCCGCCGGCGGCGCTCGCCAGCGACCCCCAGAGCGCACCGTTGCCGGACTGCAGCACCGGCAGCACGGCGAACAGCACCGCCATCAGCATGACCCCGGAGATGTCGTCGAGCTCGGCGACGTCCACGGTGAGCGAGCCGGCCTCCCCGTCCAGGGCGTCGGCGTCCTGCCACACCGGCATCACGACGCCGATGCTGGTAGCGGTGAGCGCGACGGCGATGATCAGCGACGGGATCAGCGCGAGCCCGAGGAGCCAGTGGGCGGTGGAGAAGCCGGCCAGCCCGGAGACGGTCACGTCGCCGATCCAGACCACGCTCGCGCCAGGGAGCTTTGCGAGCAGGGTGCGGGGGTCGAGCCCGAGGCCGACCCGGAAGAGCAGGGCGACCAGGCCCAGGTTGGCGAGCAGCTCGAAGCCCTCGATGACCGGGTCGGAGAGCACCGGCAGGCCCTGGTCGACGCTGCTGATCGCGACGCCGAGCAGGAGATAGCCCACCAGCGGGGGCAGGCCGAGGCGTTCGCAGCCGGCGCGCAGGCCCATGGCGGCGGCGGTGGCCACGCCGATGAGCAGGACCAGCAGGGCGTTCAGGTCCGCGGCCTGGAGCGCCTCGCTCATGCGCCGCGCAGCGCCTCGATCACCGGCGCGGTGCGGGGCCGGTGGCCGCGCCAGAGGAAGAACGACTCCGCCGCCTGCTCGACGAGCATGCCCAGCCCGTCCGCGGCGATGGCGGCGCCGTGGGCCCGGGCCCAGCGCACGAAGGCGGTGGGCTCGTCGGCATAGACCATGTCGTAGCAGCACGCGCCGGGGGCGAGCAGGGTGTCCGGCAGCGGCGGCAGCTCACCGCTCAGTCCGGCGGAGGTGGCATTGATGACCACGTCGAAGCGCATCTCCGCCAGGGCCTCGTAGCCGCTGCCGGTGACGGCGCCGAGGTCCGCGAAGGCGGTCGCGAGCTCCCGGGCGCGCTCCGCCGTGCGGTTGGCGATGTGGACCGAGGCCGGGGCCTCCTCGAGGAGCGAGGGCAGGGCGCCGCGGGCCGCACCGCCGGCGCCGAGTATGAGCACCCGGGCGCCGGCGAGGGTCACGCCGTGGTTGTCGCGCAGGTCGCGGACCAGGCCGATGCCGTCGGTGTTGTCGCCGTAGAGTCCGGCGTCGCTGATGATCAGCGTGTTCACCGCCCGCGCGCGCTCGGCGCGCTCCGAGAGGGTGTCGGCCAGGGCCCAGGCGTCGCCCTTGAAGGGCACGGTAACGTTGAGGCCGGCGCCGCCGGCGGCCTCGAACTCCGCGACCGCCCCGGCGAAGCCGTCCTCGGGCACCAGGATGCGTTCGTAGCGAACGGCCTCGCCGGTCTGCTCGGCGAAGAGCCGGTGGATCTCCGGCGAGCGCGAGTGGGCGATGGGGTTGCCCATCACGGCATAGCGGTCCATCGGGGCCCCTCCTGCTGTCGCCTCGGCCATCGGCGTCAGACCTCGCGGTCGTTGAGCCAGGCCGCCACGTCGCGGGCGAAGTAGGTGAGGATGCCGTCGGCGCCCGCGCGCTTGAAGGCGGTCAGCGCCTCCAGGGCACAGGCCCTGCCGTCGAGCCAGCCATTGGCCTCGGCGGCGCGGAGCATGGCGTACTCGCCGCTCACCTGGTAGGCGAAGGTGGGCACGCCGAGCTGGTGTTTCACCCGGTGGATGACGTCCAGGTAGGGCATGCCGGGCTTGACCATGACCATGTCGGCGCCCTCGTCCATGTCCTGGGCGACCTCGCGCAGGGCCTCGTCGCTGTTGCCCGGGTCCATCTGGTAGGTCTTCTTGTCCGCCTGACCGAGGTTGGCCGCGGAGCCCACGGCGTCCCGGAAGGGGCCGTAGAAGCTGGAGGCGTACTTCGCGGAGTAGGCCATTATCCGCGTGAGGGCGTGGCCGTCGCCCTCCAGGGCCTCGCGGATGGCGCCGATGCGTCCGTCCATCATGTCCGAGGGGGCGATCACGTCCGCGCCGGCCTCGGCGTGGGAGCGGGCCTGGCGGACCAGCACCTCGACCGTCTGGTCGTTCATCACGTAGCCGCTGTCGTCGAGCAGCCCGTCCTGGCCGTGGCTGGTGAACGGGTCCAGGGCACCGTCGGTGATCACGCCGAGCTCCGGGACGGCCTCCTTGAGTGCGCGCACCGTGCGCTGGACCAGCCCGTCCGGGTTCCACGCCTCGGCGGCGTCCAGGCTCTTGCGCTCCGGCGGTGTGACCGGGAACAGCGCCACTGCCGGGACGCCCAGCGCGGCCAGCCGTTCCGCCTCGGCGACCAGCAGATCGATGCTCTGGCGCTCGATGCCCGGCATCGAGGGCACCGCCTCGCGGCGGTTCTCGCCGTCGAGGACGAAGACCGGGTAGATGAGGTCGTCCACGGTCAGGGTGTGCTCGCGCATCAGCCGCCGCGAGAAGGCATCGGCGCGCATGCGCCGCATGCGGGTGCGGGGGAAGCGGCCGGTCGAGATGTGGTCGAGGGACAAGGGGCACCTCCGGTGTGGGCGCGTCTGATGTGGGGCGCGCATGAACTTTGCATCGAATCATTATGCCGATTTATCACGTCCGCCCCCAAGGGCGGGTAGCGGGGATTACGGATGGCGCCGGCGCGGGCGGGCGGGCAGACTGCGGGCATCCGCCATTCGATCCTGCCGGGAGGGGGCTTGAACGCGAGAAACACCGCCAGGGCACTGCTGCTGCTCGGGATGCTCGCCGCCGTAGCGGTTGCGCTGTGGTACCGCGATGCGTTCACGGTGGCGGCCCTGCGCGCGCGCCTGGACGACTTCGGGGCCTGGGCGCCGCTGGCGTTCATGGTGCTGTATGCGGCGGCGACGGTGCTCTTCCTGCCCGGGCTGGTGTTCACCCTGGCGGCCGGGGTCCTTTTCGGGCCATGGGCGGGCACGCTCTACGCCCTGCTCGGTGCCACCACCGGGGCGAGCATCGCCTTTCTCGTCGCCCGTTACCTCGCCGCGGACTGGGTGGCCCGGCGCACCGGCGGACGGCTGCGCCGACTGGTCGACGGGGTGGAGGCAGAGGGCTGGCGCTTCGTCGCCTTCACCCGGCTGGTGCCGCTCATCCCCTTCAACCTGCTCAACTACGCGCTCGGGGTGACCCGCATCCCGCTGGCGCACTTCGTGCTGGCCAGCCTGGTGTTCATGGCCCCGGGGGCTTTCGCCTATGCCTGGGTGGGGCATGCCGGGGCCGCCGCCATCGCCGGTGGGCGCGGTGCCGTGCAGGCGGTGCTGATCGCGCTGGGGGTGTTCGCCGCGGTGGCGTTCCTGCCCCGGCTGGTGAGACGCTACCGTTCTCAGCCAGCGGCGGACAGGGACGGCGCGTGATGCGGGATCTGGTGGTCATCGGCGGGGGCGTCGGCGGCCTGGTGACGGCGAGCGTCGCCGGCCAGCTCGGCCTCGACGTGGTGCTGGTGGAGCGCAGCGCGCGACTCGGCGGCGACTGCCTGCACCACGGCTGCGTGCCGAGCAAGACCCTGCTGCGCTCCGCCCAGGTCGCCCACCTGATGCGCCGGGCCCCCGACTTCGGTCTGCCCGCGACGGCGCGGCCGGCGGTCTTCGCCGACGTGCGCCGCCGGGTGCATGAGGTCATCGACACGATCCAGGCCCACGACGACCCGGAGCGCTTCCGCGGCTATGGCGTGGACGTCCTCTTCGGCGAGGCCCGGTTCACCGCGCCGGACGAGGTGAGCGTCAAGGGCGAGCGTATCCGTGCCCGGCGGTTCGTCATCGCCACGGGCTCGCGCCCGGCGGTGCCGGCGGTGCCCGGCCTCGCCGAGGCGGGGTACCTCACCAACGAGGACGTGTTCGACCTGGACGGGCTGCCGGAGCGCCTCGCGGTGGTCGGCGCCGGCCCGGTGGGTGTGGAGCTGGCCCAGGCCTTCGCGCGGCTGGGCTCGGCAGTGACCGTCATCGAGGCCGCCGGCGAGATCCTGCCGCGGGAGGAGCCGGCGGTCGCCGGCGAGCTCCGCGAGGCGCTGGAGGCCGAGGGGGTGCGCTTCCGTCTCGGGGCGAGGCTGGAGCGCGTCGAGCGCGAGCCCGGCGGACTGACGCTGCAGGTCCACCAGGGCACCGAGCACCTGCCGGTGGTGGCGGACCGCATCCTCGTCGCCGTGGGGCGCGAGGCCAACGCCGGGGGGCTCGGCCTGGAGGCCGCCGGTGTCGAGCACGGACCCGCCGGGATCCGCGTGGACGCGCGCATGCGCACCTCGCGGCGCCATATCTTCGCCTGCGGCGACGTCACCGGGTTGTATCCGTTCACCCACATGGCCGAGTACCAGGCCGGCATCGTGATCGCCAACGCGGTGTTCCGCTGGCCGAAGCGCGCGGACTACCGGGTGGTGCCGCGGGTGACCTACACGGACCCGGAGCTGGCCGCGGTGGGCCTGTCCGAGACCGAGGCACACGCCCGTTACCCGGACGCGCGCGTACTGACCTACCGGTTCACGGCGGTGGACCGGGCGCTGATCGATGGCGTCCCGGCCGGCGGCATCCGGCTGGTGGTGCGGCGTGGGCGCATCCTGGGGGCGACGCTGCTCGGGCCCCATGCCGGCGAGCTGCTCCACGAGATCGTGCTCGCCATGCAGGCCGGCGTCCGCCTGGACCGCCTCTCCAGCGCCGTCCACGCCTATCCGACGCTGGCACAGATTCACCGGCGGGCGGCGAACACCGCCTATTCCGGACGGCTGTTCAGCCCCGGGACCCGGCGCCTGGTGCGCTGGCTCCAGCGGCTGGTGCCGTAACCGCGTCCCCGGGAGGGGCAAGTGATTCGAGGTCCCAGCGCGGCGCGATGTCGAACGCGTCGTCCCGGCTGCCCTCGCCGGGCAGCCGCAGGCAGCCGGCATGGGCGACCATGGCGCCGTTGTCGGTGCAGAACTCGATGCGCGGGTAATGCACGCGGGCGTCGCGGCGCCGGGCGACCTCCGCCAGGCGTTCGCGCAGCGCCGCGTTGGCGCCGACGCCGCCGGCCACCACCAGCCGGCGTACGCCGGTCTCGTCCAGCGCCCGGCGGCACTTGATCGCCAGGGTGTCGATCACCGCGTCCTGGAAGGCGCGGGCGATGTCGGCGACGGTCTGCGGGGCGTCGCCCTCGCGCCGGGCGGTGTTGAGGGTGTGGGTCTTGAGCCCGCTGAAACTGAAGTCGAGCCCCGGGCGGTCGGTCATGGGCCGGGGGAATCTGAAGCGCCCGGGGTCGCCGTCGCGGGCCGCGCGCTCCACGGCCGGGCCGCCCGGGTAGCCGAGGCCGAGGAGCTTGGCGGTCTTGTCGAAGGCCTCGCCGGCGGCGTCGTCCAGGCTCTCGCCGAGCAGCCGGTAGCGGCCGACGCCGGCCACCTGCACCAGCATGGTGTGGCCGCCGGAGACCAGCAGGGCGACGAACGGGAAGGCCGGCGGGTCCGCCTCCAGCAGCGGCGCGAGCAGGTGCGCCTCCATGTGGTGGACGCCCACTGCGGGGATGTCCAGGGCGAAGGCCATGGCCCTCGCCGTCGCAGCGCCCACGAGCAGTGCGCCGGCCAAGCCGGGGCCGCGGGTATAGGCGATACCGTCGAGGGCGGTGCGCGGGGTCTGCGCCCGCTCCAGGGCCTCCCGGATGAGCGGCGCGAGCTTGCGCACGTGATCCCGGGAGGCCAGCTCGGGGACCACCCCGCCGTAACGGGCGTGGGTCTCGATCTGACTGTGCAGGCAGTGCGCGAGCAGCCCGCGGGCGCTGTCGTGGACGGCGACGCCGGTTTCGTCGCAGGAGGTCTCGATGCCGAGTACGCGCATGGCGGGGCGGTTCCGACAGATGGCCCGGCGCAACGGCCGGATTTTGCATTTACCCGGGGGCGCGTATACACTTACGCGCCTCGGCGAGCGCCGAATACCCGGCGTGAGGCCATACATTCTATCGTGAAAACCGATTCCTGGAAGGTGATCAGTACATGCCGCACGTAAAGGTTCGCGAGAACGAGCCCTTCGAGGTTGCTCTGCGTCGTTTCAAGCGCTCCTGCGAGAAGGCCGGTGTCCTCTCCGAGATCCGCCGGCGCGAGTCCTACGAGAAGCCGACGCAGGTGCGCAAGCGCAAGCAGGCCGCGGCGGTCAAGCGCCACATGAAGCGGATCCAGCGCGAGCAGCGCCGGATGCGGATGTACTAGCTCCGCGGAGACGCACTACGTGAGCGCCATCAAGACCGCGATCACCGATGCCGTCAAGCAGGCCATGCGCGCGGGCGACAAGCCCCGCGTCTCGGCACTGCGGATGGTGACCGCGGCGATCAAACAGCAGGAGGTCGACAGCCGGGCCGAGCTCTCGGATGCCGAGGTCCTGCAGGTGCTCTCGAAGATGGTCAAGCAGCGGCGTGAGGCCCTCGAGCAGTACGAGCAGGCTGGCCGCGACGACCTGGCCGCGAAGGAACGCAGCGAGCTCGAGATTATTGCCGAGTTCCTGCCCCAGCCGCTGTCGGACGCGGAGCTCGACGGGATGGTGGATGCCGCCATCGCCGAGACCGGTGCATCGGACGTCCGGTCGATGGGGCAGGTCATGGGCGTGCTCAAGCCCAGGGTTCAGGGCCGTGCCGACATGGGCGCGGTCAGTGCCCGGGTGAAGGCACGCCTTTCCGGTTAGGGCCATCACCGGTTCCCGCGCGCGCCGCGCCGCTGCCCGGGACCGGGGTGGGGCGCGAGTCCCAGGGTTCGTTCCGCTTCCATTCTTCCGTACGCCGGCGTGGCGGGTCCACGCGGTGCGCCCGCCCCGCGGGTTCGGGAGAATGGCCGGCGGGACGGTGCGGGCGTGAATCGACCACCGGCCCTGGCCGTTTCCGCGGCGGGCATCGGCCGATGATCGCCGAACGCCGCATCGGGCGGCGCGGAGGGCGCGATGGCCGGTCGCATACCCGACCAGTTCATTGACGAGTTGCTCGCGCGCGTCGACATCGTCGACGTGGTGGGCGAGCGCGTCCAGTTGAAGCGTGCCGGCGCGAATCACCACGCCCTCTGCCCGTTCCACAGCGAGAAGACCCCGTCCTTCACCGTCAGCCAGAGCAAGCAGTTCTACCACTGCTTTGGCTGTGGTGCGCACGGCACCGCCATCCGCTTCCTCATGGAGTACGACCGGATGGACTTCCGCGAGGCCGTGGCCTCGCTGGCCCAGATGGCGGGCATGGAGCTGCCGGAGTCGGCCCGCGAGGGTCCCGTGGAGAGCCACGAGCCGCTCTACCGCGTGCTTGAGCGGGCCGGCGAGTGCTACCGGCGGTGGCTGCGCCGTCATCCCGATCGCGACCGCGCCGTCGACTACCTCCGCCGCCGCGGTCTGAGCGGCGAGATCGCGGCGCGCTACGCGCTGGGCTTCGCACCGCCGGGCTGGGACAACCTCCTGCGCGAGCTCGGCGAGCGGGACAACCTTGCCCGGGCCGGGCTGCTGGTCGAGCGCGAGGGCGGCCGGGGGTACGACCGCTTCCGCGACCGCATCATGTTCCCCATCCGCGACCGCCGCGGCCGCATCATCGGCTTCGGCGGGCGGGTACTCGGCGACGGCGAGCCCAAGTACCTCAATTCCCCGGAGACCCCGGTCTTCCACAAGGGGCAGGGCCTGTACGGGCTCTACGAGGCGCTGGAGGCGGACCGCCACCCGCCGGACATCGTGGTGGTGGAGGGCTACATGGACGTGGTCGCGCTGGCCCAGTTCGGCATCACCCGCGCGGTGGCCACCCTGGGCACGTCCACCGGCACCCGCCAGGTGGAGCGGCTGTTCCGGGTCACCGGCGACCTGGTGTTCTGCTTCGACGGCGACGAGGCCGGGCGTCAGGCGGCCTGGCGGGCGCTGGAGTCGAGCCTGCCGGCGCTGCGCGAGGGTCGCCAGGTGCGGTTCCTGTTCCTGCCCGAGGGCGAGGACCCGGACAGCCTCGTGCGCCGCGACGGCCCGGAGGGCTTCGAGCGGCTGCTCGCCGATGCGGCGCCGCTGTCGGACTGGCTGTTCGAGCGGCTCACCGCCGAGGTCGACCTCGCCAGCATGGACGGCCGGGCGAGGCTGGTGGAGCGGGCCATTCCGTTGATACGGCGCCTGCCGCCGGATGTCTACCGGCGCATGATCGTCGATCGGCTCGCCGGCCTGGCGCGGCTGGAGCACGATTACCTGGAGGCGGTGATCGAGGGCCGGGAGTCGGCGCCGTCACGGACACCGTCGCGCCCGGCGCGGAGCACGCCGGAGGAGCCGGCGGTGCGGCGCACGCCGGTGCGCCTCGCGGTGGCTCTGCTGCTCCAGCGCCCGGCACTCGGGGCCGGCTTGAGCGAGGCGGACGCGGGGCTCGCCGACAGCGACCTCCCGGGGGCGCCGTTGCTCGCACAGCTGCTTGAAATCACGCGGGATGAACCGCACATCACGACAGGCGCACTGCTGGAGCGTTTCCGCGACTCGGAGCACGAGGCGGCGCTCTGGCGGTTGGCGACTTGGGATCATCTGGTCCCGGAGGACGGCCTGGAGCAGGAACTCGCCGATGCGCTCGGCCGTATCCGGGCATTGAGGAACGACAAGCGCCTGCAATACTTGAACGAGAGGTTTCAGAGCGGCGATCTGACCCGGGACGAATGGAACGAGTGGGTCGCGCTCAAGCGCGGCTGACGTCAACGGAGGCGGCAGTTAGTTGTTATTCCGGCAATTCGGGCTATAATGCCCGGTTCAGTCGCGCTCGCAGCCTCTACCCCTTATACATCAAGCTGACATCAATTTACGAAATATGGCAAGCCAGGACCAGCAGTCACAGATTCGAGAGCTCATCGCCCGGGGCAAGGAGCAGGGGTTCCTGACCTATGCCGAGGTCAATGACCACCTGCCCGACGATATCGTCGACCCGGAGCAGATCGAGGATATCATCGGCATGATCAACGACATGGGCATCACTGTCCATGAGCAGGCGCCGGATAGCGATGAGCTGCTGCTGAGCGACACCGCGGTCACCACGGACGAGGACGAGGCCGAGGAAGCCGCGGCGGCGCTCGCGTCGGTGGATGCGGAGTTCGGCCGGACCACCGATCCGGTGCGCATGTACATGCGCGAGATGGGCACGGTGGAGCTGCTCACCCGCGAGGGCGAGATCATGCTCGCCAAGCGGATCGAGGAGGGGCTCGACCAGGTCCTGCGCGCCATCGCCTATTACCCGGAGTCCGCACGCAGCCTGGTGGGGCTGTACGAGGCCGTCCAGGCCGGCGAGGTGCGGCTATCGGACGTGATCGGGGGCTTCCGCGACAATGCCGACGGCGAAGACGCGGCGGGCGGCGAGTCCGCCTCCACCGCCTCCACTGCCTCCACCGCGGACAGCGAGGAGGATGACGATGAGGAGGCCGGTGCCGCGGACAACGGGCCCGACCCGGAGCGTGCCGCGCAGATCTTCAATCGCATCTACGAGCTGCACCAGGAGCTCATGGAGCGTCTGGATGCCGGCAACCGCGAGGATCCCCGCATCGACGAGATCCGCGAGGAGCTCGCGACGCTGTTCCTGTCGGTGAAGTTCGTGCCCAAGGTCGTCGAGCGCCTCGCCGACAACCTGCGCAAGACCGTCGAGCGCATCCGCGGCAAGGAACGCGAGGTCATGCGCGTGGCGGTCAAGCGCGCCGGCATGCCGCGCAAGCAGTTCATCAAGAGCTTCCCCGGCCGCGAGACCGACATGGCCTGGGTCGACGAGCAGATCGCCGCCGGCAAGGCGCACTCGGACAAGCTTGCCGAGCACCGCGACGCCCTGATCGAGGCGCAGTACGCGCTGGCGACGATCCGCGAGAACACCGGGCTGCCCATCGCCGAGATCAAGGAGATCAACCGCCGGATGTCCATCGGCGAGGCCAAGGCCCGCCGGGCGAAGAAGGAGATGGTCGAGGCCAACCTGCGCCTGGTGATCTCCATCGCGAAGAAGTACACGAACCGCGGTCTGCAGTTCCTGGACCTCATCCAGGAGGGCAACATCGGCCTGATGAAGGCCGTGGACAAGTTCGAGTACCGGCGCGGCTACAAGTTCTCGACCTACGCCACCTGGTGGATCCGCCAGGCCATCACCCGCTCCATCGCGGACCAGGCCCGGACCATTCGCATCCCGGTGCACATGATCGAGACCATCAACAAGCTCAACCGCGTCTCGCGGCAGATGCTCCAGGAAATGGGCCGCGAGCCGCAGCCCGAGGAGCTCGCCGAGCGCATGGAGATGCCGGAGGACAAGGTCCGCAAGGTGCTCAAGATCGCCAAGGAGCCGATCTCCATGGAGACGCCCATCGGCGACGACGAGGACTCGCACCTGGGTGATTTCATCGAGGACATCAACGTGATGTCGCCGGTGGACTCGGCCACCCGCGAGGGCCTGAAGGAGTCGGTGCGCGGCGTGCTCGGCGGCCTGACGCCCCGCGAGGCCAAGGTCCTGCGCATGCGCTTCGGCATCGATATGAACACCGACCACACCCTTGAGGAGGTCGGCAAGCAGTTCGACGTCACTCGTGAGCGTATCCGCCAGATCGAGGCCAAGGCCCTGCGCAAGCTCCGCCACCCGACCCGTTCGGAGTCGCTGCGCAGCTTCCTCGACGAGCAGTAACGCCCCACTCCCGCGGCGGCCTTCCCGGAGGCCGCCGCGCGGCGTTCCGGCCCCGTGCCCGGCCTATGCCCGCCCGCCGGTCTCCGGCGTCTCTACCGTATCCCCGTCTCGCGGCGTATACAGACAGGCGACCTCGCTGGTGCCGTTTACCCGTACCCGGCAGCGCTGGCACTGGCCGATCGCGCAGAAGAAGTCCGGGGCCCCGTCCGCCGTGGCGAGCAGACCGGCCAGCAGGCTGCGCCCCGCGGGCAGGTGCCTGAGGGCGCCGTCGACCGTGACCTCGATCGCCGTCTCCGGGGTGTCGATGAACCGGAACCCTCGCTCGCTCATACCGTGAAACGCTCCGGGTGCAGTGCCCCGTCGTAGGGGTGGGTGACGCCGGCGGCGATGAGGTCCGCCACCAGCTCGCCGGTGACCGGCGCGAGGCCGTGGCCCGCACCCTCGTGGCCGGTGGCCACCACGATCCGGCCGTCCGGGTCCACCGGGCCGATGATCGGCAGCCCGTCGGGCGAGAACGGTCGCAGCCCGGCATAGGCGCGGAGCACCCGGAGGCGGGCGAGGTCCGGCACGATGCCGATGCAGTCCGCCATCACCCGCCGCAGGGTGTCGGTGCTGACGCTGCGGTCGAAGCCGGCGAACTCCCGGGAGCTGCCGCAGAGGATGGTGCCGCTGCGCGTGGACTCGATGATTGCCGCCGTCTGCACCGCGGCGTCGTCGCCGCTGGTGTCCTCGGCGGTGGCGTTGTAGCCGAAATCCGCGATCTTGGAGTTGACCTCGACGTCACCGCGCTCGAGCACGCAGATATGGCCCTTGCGCGGGCGCACCGGGACCGACAGCCCCAGGGGCTCGAGGAGCTCGTTGCTCCACACGCCGGTGGCGAGGACCACGTGCCCCGCGCTCCAGGTGTCGCCGTTGGCGAAGCGGACGGTCACGGCGTCGGCGCCGGGTTCCAGCGCGGTGATCTCGTCGTAGAAGCGGTAGGGCACGTTCGCCTCGCTGAGGCTGCGCGCGATCTGGTAGCAGGCGAGCATGGGCTGGACCTGCGCATCCCGCGGCCAGTGGCCGATGGCGCTGGTGTCCGGTCCCAGGTGCGGCTCGTAGCGCTCCCAGCCGGCATCGACGAACTCGCAGGTCACCCCTGCCGTCTGGTGGCCGGCCACGTGCTCCGCGAGCGCCTCGGCCTGGTCCGCGCCGCGGGCGACCACGGTAGAGCCCTTGGGGTCGTACTCGCAGTGGTTGCCGTGGCGCGCGGCGAAGTCCGACCACAGCACGAGGCTGCGCTCGGAGAGGGTGAGCATCACGCCGCCGGACTTGTCCGAGGACAGCAGGTTGCCGTCGCTGCTGCGCGAGGTCCCGGGGGCGAGCCCGCCCCGGTCCGCCACGGCGACGGACAGACCGCGCTCGTGCAGCGCCAGCGCGGTGAAGCTGCCGATGATCCCAGTGCCGATAACGATGCAATCAACCGCCACGGGCGAACTCCCCGGCCCCGACCGGCCGCGTTAGGGTGCGCTGGTTGAGCGCGCTGCGCGGTACCGCCCCGGCCTGCTCGATGGCCCGGCCGACCTGGGGCTCGCAGTAGCGGCCCTGGCAGGGGCCCATGCCGCAGCGGGTCACCACCTTGATGGAGGAGAGGTCCGTCAGACCGAGGGACACGGCCTCGTCGACGCGGGCCAGGGGCACCGACTCGCAGGCGCATACCGTCGCCGCCGCCGGCGGCACCGGTGCGCGGGCGTGCATCCGGCTCTCCAGGGCCTCGCCGAAATGCGCATACAGTGCCCGCCATCGCAGCAGCCGGCGTGCCCGGTCGGTGTCCACGTGCTCGCCGGCATCGGCGAGCAGCGCCATCGCGGCGAGCTCGCCGGAGACCCGGGCGTGGCGCCAGCCGCGTACACCCTGGCCCTCACCGCAGACGAGCACGTTGGCCACCGAGCTGCGCCCCCATTTGTCCGTTTCGGCGACGAAGTAGCCGCCCGGCGCGTGCCAGCGCAGGCGACAGCCCGCGGTGCGCGGAAGCTGGCTCTGGGCGATGAAGGCGTCAGTCAGCCCGAGGCGGTCGAAGGCGAGGCGCCGGCCGTCGTCCAGGCGCAGGCGCCCGTTCTCCACCGCCGCCGCTCCCCGTCCGCGCAGCACGGTGACGCCGTGCCGGGCGAGGGTGGCGCGGTCGCGGGCGAACTCCAGCGCGTTGCCCGGGATCGCCGCGCCCGCCGGTGCGAGGCGGGCATAGTCCGCCAGTCCCAGGCGGTCGACCACCGCGGAGACCCGCGCGCCGGCGCGGCACAGGCCCGCCGCGGCGACGTACAGGAACGGTCCGGCACCGGCGAGCACGACATCACCGGCGGGCACGGCACCGTGGCCCTTGAGCAGGGCCTGGAGCGCGCCGGCGCTGGTTACCCCCGGCGCCGGCGTGCCCGGGACCGGACAATGCATGTCGTAGGCCCCGCAGGCGAGTACCACGGCGTCGAACGTGTCCTCGCGCACCGCCCCGGTGGCGGCCTCCCGCCAGGTCACCCGGCCGTCGCCGGCCACGCCGAGAACGGCGGCGCCGCAGATGAGCCCCTTGCCGAGGCGCTGCTCGAGCGCCGTCGCCGGCGCGTCACGGCGTACACGGGTGATGTTGCCGCCACTGCGTGGCTGCTCGTCGAAGGCGGTCACCGCCCAGCCGGCATCGAGCAGCCGCACCGCGGTGCCCTCGCCGGCCGGCCCGGTGCCGACGACGGCGACGTGGCGGGCTGCGCTCATTCGGCCCCGCCGAGGTACGCCTGGATGATGCGCTCGTCGGCACGCAGCTCCTCGCCGCTACCCTGCATGCGCACCTGCCCGTTCTCCAGCACGTAGCCGTAGTGGGCGAGTCGCAGCGCGAGCCGGGCGTTCTGCTCGACGAGCAGGATGGTCACGCCGGTCTCGTTGAGGCGCTTGACGATGCGCATGGTATCGGTCACGAGCTTCGGCGCCAGGCCCATGGAGGGCTCATCGAGGAGCAGTACCTCGGGGCCGTGCATGAGCGCGCGGCCGATGGCGAGCATCTGCTGCTCGCCGCCGGAGAGCAGCGAGGCATCCTGGTGCCGGCGCTCCGCCATCCGCGGGAACAGCTCGAAGACGTGGGCCATACGCTCGGCGCGCACGTGGGCGTCCCGCACGGTGAACGCCCCGAGCTCCAGGTTCTCCTTCACCGACAGGCCCTTGAGCACGTGCCGGCCCTCCGGCACGTGGACCACGCCCAGCCGGGCGATGTTGTGCGCGGCCAGGGTGGTGATGGGCTTGCCCTGGAGCTGGACCTCGCCGGCGGCGGCGCGCACCAGTCCGGAGATGGTCTTGAGCGTCGTGGTCTTGCCCGCGCCGTTGCTGCCGAGCAGGGCGACGATCTGGCCCTTGCGGACCTCCAGGGTGACGCCGTGCAGGGCCTGGATCTTGCCGTAGAAGGCCTCGATATCGCGGACGCTGAGTACGGTCTCGCTCATGTCAGCTCCAGTTCGTCTTCGTCCTGGCCCAGGTAGGCCTCGATCACCGCCGGGTCACTCTGGATGGCCTCGGCGGTGCCCTCGGCGATGATGCGCCCGTGGTCGAGCACGCTGATGTGCTCGGAGACCTCCATGACCAGGCCCATGTCGTGCTCGATGAGCAGCACCGCCACCCCGCGCTCGTCGCGGATGCGGCGGATCAGGCGCACCAGCTCGGTCTTCTCGCTGCTGTTCAGTCCGGCGGCGGGTTCGTCGAGCAGCAGCAGCCGGGGCTGCGTGGCCAGGGCCCGGGCGATCTCGACCAGGCGCTGGTGGCCGTAGGCGAGGTTGGTGGCGATGCGGTCGGCCTCGTCGGCGATACCGACGAACTCGAGGCACTCCTCGCAGATCTCGCGTACCCGGCGTTCCTCCGCGCGCTGGGAGGGCAGGCCGAAGATCGCGGAGAAGGCGCCGGCACGGCTGCGGCAGTGCTGGCCGGCCATGACGTTGTCGAGCACGGACATCTCCCGGAACAGGCGCACGTTCTGGAAGGTGCGCGCGATCCCGAGCTTGGTCACCGCGTGGGGCTTGCGTTTGAGCAGCTGCTCGCCGCCAAAGGTGATCGACCCCTGTTGCGGACGGTAGAAGCCGGTGATGCAGTTGAACAGCGACGTCTTGCCCGCCCCGTTCGGGCCGATGAGGCTCGCCACGCTGTTTTCCGCGACACCGAAGCGGATGTTCTCGAGCACGGTGTTGCCTGCGAAACGCAGGACCACGTCGTCGAGCTGCAAGAGCATGGTGGTCTCCCTACGAACGCCGTCCCGGCCAGATACCGCTGGGCCGGAAGAGCATGATGAGCAGAAGGATCACGGCGAAGACCAGCAGCCGCAGCGAACCGATGTCGCGCAGCAGCTCGGGGCCGAGGATGACGATGAACGCGCCGAGGATGACCCCGGGGATCTTGCCCATGCCGCCGAGGATCACGGCCATGAGCACCAGTACGGACTGCTGGAAGCTGAAGCTCTGCGGCGAGATCGCCCCCAGGTTGGCGGCGAAGAACACCCCGCCGATGGAGCCGAAGACCGCACCGGTGATATAAGCGGCGAGCTTGACGCGTACGCGGTTGATGCCCATGGCCTCGGCGGCGTCCTCGTCGTGGCGCACGTACAGCCAGGCACGGCCCAGGCGCGAGTGCAGCAGCCGTTGTGCGGCGATGACCGCAAGCACGGCGAGCGCCGCGAAGATGTAGTAATAAGTGGTCGGTCCGTTGAGGGTATGGCCGAACACGCTCGGCGAGGGGATGCCCGTCAGGCCGCTGGCCTGGCCGGTGATCTCCAGATTGCGTGCGCCGATGCGCACGATCTCGCCAAAGCCCAGGGTGACGATGGCGAGGTAGTCGCTGCGCAGCCGCAGTGTCGGCCCGCCGATGATCACCCCGGCAAGCGCCGCCGCGCACAGGGCGAAGGGGATCGTCAGCCAGAAGTTGAAGCCGAACTGCTGGGTGAGTATGCCCGTGGTGTAGGCCCCCACCGCGAAGAACGCGGCGTAGCCGAGGTCGAGCAGTCCCGCGAAGCCCACGACCACGTTCAGCCCCAGCGCGAGGATGACGTAGAGGAGGGCGTTGGTGAGGATCACCGTGCCGTAGCGGCCCACGACGGGCGGGGCGAGCAGCAGCAGCGCGATGATCACCGCGTACAGCGCCCAGCGCCGCCGCGGGTCGTCGAAGGCCGCGTACAGGCGCTCGATGGCGCCCGGTGCCGGCCGGGTCGTGACCTTGTTCGTCGCCATGATTACATCCGCTCCACTTCGGACTTGCCGAGAAGCCCCGTGGGTTTGAACACCAGCACCAGGATGAGCACGCCGAAGGTGAACACGTCCTTCCATTCACCGCCGATATGCGGGATCTGGGTGGCGAACGCCTCGAGCAGGCCGAGTATGAGGCCGCCGAGCATGGCGCCGGTGATGCTGCCGATGCCGCCGATGACCGCGGCGGTGAAGGCCTTCAGGCCGATGAGAAAGCCCATGAAGTACCAGATGCGGCCGTACTGCACGCCGGCCATCACGCCGGCCGCTGCCGCCAGTGCCGAGCCGGCGAAGAAGGTCACGGCGATGACGCGCTGGACGTTGATGCCCATCAGCCGGCACATGTCCTTGTCCAGGGAGACGGCCCGCATGGCCTTGCCGTACATCGTGCGCGAGACGAACAGCTCCAGGCCGATCATGAGCACGATCGCGGAGGCCACGAGCACGATCTGGGTGTAGTTGACGAATACCGCCCCGAGCGAGACGCCGCCGAAGCCGAGGTCCGTGCGGAAGGCGGTGACCTGGCCGTCGGTGAGCGCGAGCGCGGCGTTCTGCAGCACGAGGGAGACGGCGAGCGCGGTGATCAGTATGGACAGCCTGGGCGCGGAGAGCATCGGGCGGTAGGCCACCTGCTCGATCACCACGCCGAGGAAGCCCACCGCGATCATGGCGACGAACATCGCCACGAATATCCCCATCCAGCCGGCACCGATGGTGCCCGAGACGAGGGAGAGCGCGCCGAAGCCGACGAACGCGCCGACCATGTAGATATCGCCGTGGGCGAAGTTGAGCAGTTTGATGACGCCGAAGATCATGGTGTAGCCCAGCGCCACCAGGGCATAGAACGACCCCAGCACCAGGCCGTTGACCAGCTGCTGGATGAGTATGTCGGTCAGTGACATGGAAAACGGTCTCCCGGCGGATTCCGGTAGGGGCCGGCGGGGCGGGTGCCCCGCCGGCCGTTGGGGCAACGGTTACTTGGAATGCAGGGTCCAGCCGCCCTGCTCACCCTTGAGGATGATGAAGTTGGAACGCGCCAGCGTGTTCTTGTCCGTGAACGAGATCGGGCCGGTGAGCCAGGCCTCGCCGTCCGCCGAGGCGAGTGCGTCGATCACCGCGTCCGGGTCGGTGGAGCCGGCCTTCTCGATGGCCCAGCCGAGCAGCTTCATGCCGTCGTAGGACAGGGTCGAGTACGGTCCCGGGCTGCGGCCCTTGTACTTGTTGCCGTAGGACTCGATGAACTGCTTCGCCTCGGGGAGGAACTCCGCGATCGGGTTGGAGAAGCAGTACACGCCGTCGGCCGCGCGGCCGGCGATCTCGAAGAGCTTCGGCGAGTTGGAGCCGTCGCCCACCGCGATGATGCCCTGGTAGCCGCCCTGGCGGAGCTGGCGGATGAGCAGGCCGCCGTCGGCGTAGTAGGCGGTCCAGAACACCGCGTCCGCGCCCTCGGAGCGGATCTTGGTCACCAGCGAGCTGAAGCTCTGCTCGCCCTTGCTCACCGTCTCCTGCACGGTGACCTCGAGGCCGGCCTTCTTCCACTCCTTCGCGGTCAGGTTGGCGAGGTCCTGGGAATAGGCGTCGCCCTGGTCGACGATCGCCAGCGTCTTCGCGCCCTGGCTCTTGAAGAAGTCCACCGCCTTGCGCACCTGGTCGTAGCCGGTGGAGTTGATCATGAAGGCGTTGCCCGGGTTCGCCGGGATGAGCTTGGTCGAGTTGGCCGCGGTGATGACGAACGGGATGTTGGCATCGCCGTAGGTCTTCAGCGTCGGCAGGGTGGCGCCGGAGCAGTAGCCGCCGACCACACCGGCGACGTCGGCGGAGGCGAGCTTGCTCGCCGCGTTCACCGACTGCTGCGGGTCACAGGCGGAGTCGCCGACAAGGATCTCCACCTGACGGCCGAGCAGGCCGCCGTCGGCGTTGATCTCGTCGACCGCGATCTGGATCGCGTTCTTCATGTCGACGCCGTAAGTGGCCTCGGAACCGGTGGTGGGCACCTGGACGCCCACGGTGATCGGCTCCTGGGCATGGCCGGCACCGCTCGCGGCCAGCGCGATGGTCGCCGCCGCGGCGAGATGGGTGAGACGTTTGGACATAGTGCTCTCTCCGTTAACGCGTTGTAGAGCCGTTGCAACAGGGGTGGCCTGTCGTGCCACCGCGTAAAGGTCCCCGGTGGCTGTCCGGGGACGCAATCCGGCCGGCGTCCGCACGGCGGTGGCCGCCGGCGCCGGTGTTCACGGGGGTGGGGCTGCCGGAGAGGGCGAGGCGGGGATCGTTTATGATGACCGGGCACGCTCCGCGGCCCGGGCGGGAGATCGGTGCTCCCCTGTGCTGTCCCCGTTCCATGATTGTCGGCCCCTCCTCCGCCACGGCGCAGAGCCGTGGTTATCATGCTTATTGGTATATTTTATACAATTCAAGGCTGCCAGCCGCAAGCCTGTCGCGGCAGGTGGATGGCCGGCTCCCCCGCTCCGGGAGCGATGGCCCGACGTCCGGAGCGCTTTGCGGGGGAAGCCGCGATCCCGGTCTCCGGGCGGGGGGAGCGTCCCCGTCGCACCCGCCCGCTTCAGCGATCCTGATATTTACCACGTCCGTGGTCCCGTCGGCGAGTGTCCCCGGCGGTACGGGTGCGCCCGGGCCCGTGGCGGGCGCCGTGTCCGCACGTGCCGCTGTCACCGCCGGGCAGGCGTGTCCGCTGCGGTCATCGCCCGGCCACTGGCGATCGCGCCCCTGGACGGGTGTGTCCGTCTGCGGTGCCCGGGTGGTGACGGTGATGCGCAAGCCGCTACTCCTCGTGCGTGTTCTCGCCGCTGCCCCGGCGTTCTGCAAGAAAGGCTAGCAGATCGTCGCGGGCGGCCAGGACGTGCTCGTTGAGCAGGCGGCTGGCCTCGATGACATCGCGGTCCGCGCACAGGTTGACCAGCCGGTTGTGCTCCTCGCGCGCGCGCTCGTTCGTGCGCTGCGTGAGCTTGAGCTGCAGGCGCAGGTAGCGGTCTGCGTTGCGGTGGAGGTTGCGCACGATGGACAGGGCTCGGGGACGCTCCGCGGGTTCGTAGAGCACGGCGTGAAGCTCCCAGTTGAGCTGGCCCCAGTCCCGCTCCTGTGAGCCGCGGGAGAGCATCTCGTCGAAGGTGGCGAGAATCTCGCGCGCACGCTCGATGTGATGGGTCTCCAGGCGCGGGATGGCGCGCTGGAGCAGGTCGACCTCGATGAGTGCACGCAGGTCGAAGAGCTCGCGTATCTCGTCGAGCGACAGCGCCGTGACCGTGTAGCCCTTGTGGGCGGAGAGGGTCACCAGCCCCTCTCCCTCGAGCTGGAGCAGGGCCTCGCGCACGGGGATGCGGCTGACGCCGAACTCAGCCGCCAGGGTGTCCTGGCGCAGCTGCTCCCCCTCCGGGATGTCGAGATTGAGGATGCGCTCGCGCAGCTCGTCGGTCAGCGCGGCGGACATCGTCTGGCGTTTGAGTCCCGTGCTCGCCATAGGCCCTTTCATCGTCCTTGCGTCCCCGGGGTTCGATATATATTTTATACAATATACGTCGCCCGGCGGAAGACGCAAACCATCCGCCTCAACCCAACACCTCCTGGAGGAGCAAGTCCATGAAGGTCGACTGGCGCGGCATCTACCCGGCCGCCACCACGCAGATGAAGGCCGACGGGTCCCTGGACCTGGAGGCGAATCAGAAGATGGTCGAGCAGATGATCGATGACGGCGTTCACGGCCTGGTCATGCTCGGCAGTGTCGGTGAGAACACCTCGCTGAGCGCGGAGGAGAAGCGCCGCGTGATCGCCTCCACCGTCGAGGTCGTCAACGGCCGCGTGCCGGTGATCTCCGGCGTGGCGGAGTACACCACCGCCCTTGCGCAGGAGTATGCCCGTGACGTGGAGAAGCTCGGCGCCGACGGCCTGATGGCGCTGCCGGCGATGGTCTACAAGGCCGACCAGCGCGAGGTAGTCGCCCACATCCGCGCCACCGCGGAGGCCGCGAACCTGCCGGTGCAGATCTACAACAACCCCGGGGTGTACGGCATCGACATCAAGCCCGATGCGCTGGTGGAGCTCGCCCGGAGCACGAAGAACGTGGTCGCGGTGAAGGAGTCCTCCGAGGACCCGCGCCGTGTCACCGACATCATCAACATCGATCCGGACGCGCTCGCGCTCATGTCCGGCGTCGACGACGTGGCCATGGAGTGCATGATCCTGGGTTGCCAGGGCTGGGTCTCCGGCTTCGCCAACGTCTTCCCGGCGGAGAGCGTCGCCATCTACGATCACCTGCAGGCCGGGCGGATCGAGAAGGCCCGCGAGATCTACCGCTGGATGATGCCGGCGCTGCACATGGACGTTCACCCCAAGCTGGTGCAGATGATCAAGCTCTCCGAGCAGGTGGCCGGCCGCGGCAGCGAGACCGTGCGGGCTCCGCGCCTGCGCCTGGAGGGCGAGGAGCGGGAGTACGTGGTCTCCACCATCGAGCGGCTGCTGGCCAACCGGCCGTCCATCGACTGAGCGCGCCCGCGCCGCGGTGACGCGCCATGTGTCCGAAGGCCCTGACTCAGGCGGGTCAGGGCATTAGCATGGCGGTACCGGCGTTATGTCCTTCCGTCATCAGGGGCCGCCCGCCGGGCGGCCCCGCACGTTGTCAGGAGTTCCTGCCCATGGCCCGACATACCTTCATGTGCGTGGACGCGCACACCTGCGGCAACCCGGTGCGCGTGGTCGCCGGCGGCGGCCCGCCGCTGAAGGGCGCCTCGCTGTCCGAGTACCGGCAGCACTTCCTCGCCGAGTACGACTGGATCCGCCAGGGCCTGATGTTCGAGCCCCGCGGCCACGACATGATGTCCGGCTCGATCCTCTACCCGCCGCTGCGCGAGGACTGCGATCTGGGTGTGCTGTTCATCGAGACCTCCGGCTGTCTGCCCATGTGCGGGCACGGCACCATCGGCACGGTCACGGTGGCCCTGGAGGAGGGTTTCGTCACGCCGTCGCAGCCCGGGCGGCTGAACCTCGAGACCCCGGCGGGATTCGTCGGCGTCGAGTACGAGAGCGACGGCCGCTATGTCGAGCGCGTGCGGCTGTTCAACGTCGGCGCCTACCTCGCCGCCACGGACGTGGCCGTCGAGGTGCCGGGTTTCGGCGAGCTCACCTGCGACATCGCCTACGGCGGCAATTACTATGCGATCTTCGATCCCCAGCCCGGCTTCGAGGGGCTGGACGCGCTGAGCGTGGACGAGATCCTCCGCCTCTCGCCCGTGGTGCGCGAGCGCCTCAACGCCATCATCGAGCCGGTGCACCCGGACAACCCGACCATCCGCGGGGTCAGCCACGTCATGTGGACCGGCCCTGCCCGCGAGGCGGGTGCCGATGCCCGCAACGCCGTGTTCTACGGCGAGCGCGCCATCGACCGCTCCCCCTGCGGCACGGGCACCTCGGCGCGCATGGCCCAGCTCTATGGCCGGGGCCGCCTTGGCGTGGGCGATACCTTCGTCCACGAGAGCATCATCGGCAGCCTTTTCGAGGGCCGGATCGAGTCCCGGACCCGGGTCGGCGAGCACGACGGCATCATGCCGAGTATCGCCGGCTGGGCCCGGATCACCGGCTACAACACCCTGTTCATCGACGACCGCGACCCCTTCGCCCACGGCTTTACGGTGAAGTAGGTCCGCCAGGAGGCACGCAATGCAGATCAATCCCGATCACGTCATCGCCAGCCGCCACGAGGCAGACGGCAGTCAGCCGCTGCAGGCTGTGAACGCCGCCAGCGGCGAGGCGCTGGCGCCGGTCTTCCACGAGGCCACCACGGACGCCGTGGACCGCGCCTGCCGCGCCGCGGCCGAGGCCGCCCCGGCCTGGCGGGCGCTGAGCCTGGAGCGCCGGGCGGCGTTCCTGGAGACGGTGGCCGAGGAGCTGGACGCCTCGGTGGAGGCGTTCGTCGAGCGTGCGCCCGCAGAGACCGGTCTGCCCGAGGCGCGTATCCGCGGCGAGCTCGGCCGCACTTCCGGGCAGCTCCGGCTGTTCGCCACGGTGGTGCGTGCCGGTGATTTCCTCGGTGCACGCATCGATCACGGCGATCCCGACCGCAGCCCGGCGCCGAAGCCCGACGTCCGCTCCTGCCTGGTGCCGCTGGGCCCGGTGGCGGTGTTCGGTGCCAGCAACTTCCCGCTGGCGTTTTCCACCACCGGCGGCGATACCGCCTCGGCCTGGGCCGCGGGCTGCCCCGTGGTGGTCAAGGGGCATCCCGGCCATCCGGGGACCGCGGCGATCACCGCGGAGGCGGTGATGCGCGCGGTGGCGCGCTGCGAGGTTCCGCCGGGGGTGTTCTCGCTGCTCCACGGCGGTGGCCATGAGCTCGGCGGTGCGCTGGTGCAGCACCCGGCGATCAAGGCGGTGGGCTTCACCGGCTCCTTCGGCGGCGGCACGGCGCTGGCGCGGCTGGCCGCAACGCGCCCGGAACCGATCCCGGTGTACGCCGAGATGGGCAGCGTGAACCCGATGTTCGTGATGCCGGCCGCGGCGGCGGAGCGGGCCGAGTCCCTGGGTAGCGGGCTTGCGGGTTCCGTCGGGCTCGGCTGCGGACAGTTCTGCACCAACCCGGGGCTGGTCTTCGGTGTCGCCGGTGATGACTTCGAGCGCTTCGTCAAGGCGGCCGGGGACGCGGTCGCCGGTGCCGCGCCGGGCGTGATGCTCCACGGCGGGATCCTGGAGGCCTACGAGGCCGGCGTGCGCCGCCTGGAGTCGGTGCCCGGGGTGACGGAGGTCGCTTGCGGCGAGTCGGGTGACGGGCGCGCCAGCGTGCGGCTGTTCCGTACCGACTACGAGACCTTCCGTGCCAACCCGCAGCTCGCCGAGGAGGTCTTCGGCCCGGTGTCGCTGCTGGTGACGGTGGATTCCGAGGCGGACCTGAGCGTGGCCGCCCTGGGCCTGCCGGGCCAGCTGACGGCGACCATCCAGGCCACCGATGCCGAGATGGTGGATCACGCGGAGCTGGTGGCGGCGCTGGAGGCGCGGGCCGGCCGGGTGCTGGTCAACGGTTTCCCCACGGGCGTGGAGGTCAGCCACTCCATGGTCCACGGCGGGCCGTATCCGGCGACCACGGATTCGCGCACCACCTCGGTGGGTACACGGGCGATCGAGCGCTTCCTGCGCCCGGTGTGCTACCAGGACTTCCCGGCAGGGGCGCTGCCCGAGGCGCTGCGCGACGACAATCCGCTCGGCCTGCGGCGGTTCGTCGACGGTCAGTGGCAGTCCTGAGGGTGTCGAAGCCGGGCGGCGGACGCCGCCCGGCGCCCGGGGTTACTCGGGCTTGAGCACGACCTGTCCGTCCGAGGACTGGGCCAGGCGGTAGGGCGTCGCGCTGCACGCGAAACGCTTGATGATGCGGTTCGCCTCGCGGCGGATCTCGTTCGATGGCCCGCGGATGACGATTTCCTTGCCACGGTATTCCACACGGCAGCTCTCTTGCTGAGTCGCCGGCATGGCTACCTCCTGCCGCAGATTCTCGTCTGCCTGTTGAACACTCACGCCCGATCGTTCGGGCCCGGACCCCGCGTGCGCCATGGCAATGCCGCAGCGCATCAAGGCGCCAGAGTGTGCGACTAAAACGCGGGCGCGTAAACCCCCGTGTCACAATCGTGGGCGGCGGGGCTCATTCCAGGCGTACGCAGTTGCGCCCGTCGGCCTTCGCGCGGTAGAGGGCCTGGTCCGCGCGGGCGACGAGGGTGTGCTCGTCGTCCTCCTCGCCGAGCGCGGCGACCCCGAAGCTTGCCGAGCACCGTCCGATCTCCGGGATCGGGGTGCGTGCGAGCTGCTCGCGCAGATGTCCGGCGAGGGTGCAGGCACCGTCCAGGCCCGTGCGCGGGCACACGATGATGAACTCCTCGCCGCCCCAGCGGCCCAGGTGGTCGCCGGAGCGCACCGCTTCCTGCAGGACCTCGGAGAACCGCCGCAGGACGTGGTCGCCGGCGAGGTGGCCGTGGGCGTCGTTGATGGCCTTGAAGTGGTCGATGTCGAGGAAGATAACGGCGAGCTGCTCACCGGCGGCCCGGGCGCCGGCGACGGCGGCGCGGAGCTCGCCCTCGATGGCGTCGCGGTTGGCGAGGCCGGTGAGTGCGTCCGTGCTGGCGCGGCGGTCGAGGCCGCGGATGCGGGCGTGGGTGCTGCCGAGCAGCGCGTTGTAGTGGGTGCTCAGCATCTGCAGCTCGTGGACGTGTCGGCCCGGGCCGTGCAGCCGGATCGGCCGGCCGCGCTCGATGGCCGCGACGGCGTGGTGCAGCGGTCGGACCAGGGCGTTGCGGGCCGCCAGGTAGGCGAGCAGGATAACCACGAGGGCGGCCGCGCCGGCGAGCCCCAGGGCGATGGTGAAGCGCTTCTGGGCCGCGCCGGCGATGTCCGCGGTGAGGTCCACCTCGGCGAGTATGTGTGTGGTCAGCGATTCGCCGTAGGGGATGTCGGCGACGTAGATCAGGTAACGCCGGTCGCCGTCTTCGGTGGCGGTCACCGCCGGCTTGCCGCTGGCAATGACCTCGCGAATACGTGCCATGCGCTGTTCCCGCTCCCCGCCCCGGGCGAGCAGTCTCGCCTTTCCGTCCGGGTCCGTGCCGCTCTGCCAGGGTTCGCGCAGGCTCAGCAGCAGGTGGTCCCAGAGCAGGAAGTACAGTCGCGCGGAGTAGGCGTCGTTGCCCTCGGCGGTACCCTGCAGACGGTTGAAGAAGCGGTCGATGGCCGGATCGGAGAAGCCGAGCTCGAGGCTGTAGCCGTCGTCACCCAGGGGTGAGTAGCTGTAGACGCGGAAACGCCGGGACACCGCCTCCAGCGTCGGCGGGCTGATCAGGGTATCGTCCTGCTGGTGGGCCCGCTCGAGGTAGTACTGGCCGTCCCGAAGCGCAGGCTGGTTGAAGTCCAGTCCGCGGTCCGGGGGGTAGGTGGTGTGGGTGACGTGCCAGTCCGGCGAGATCACGTAGATGTCCACCCGGTGCCCGGCAGCCCGCGACAGCGTCTCCTGCAGCGGCCCGAGGTCGGCGTCGCGGCCATGCTTGCGCAGCCATTCCCGGGCCCTGCGGTGCAGGGCAAGGAAGGTGTCGTGGCGGTCCTCGAGCCGGCGCTCCAGTGCGCCGTAGGCGCCGCGCAGCTCACCGCGTATGCCCGCGAACAGCGCCTTCTCCGTCACCGTTTCCAGCTTCTGCGCCTGGTCGAGCACGTACAGTGACGAGCCGGCGAGGATGACGCCCAGCGCGGTCACCAGACCGACCAGGCCCATGAGCAGCAGGCGATGGGTCTGCAAGGCACGCATAGGCGTTGTCCCGGGGCTGAGGCGGCGGCGTGTCGATGTATCGTTGTGGGTGCCGCTCCCGCGGCATCATCCGGTATCTCGGGGAACGGAACAACCCCGGGCGGGGTGTCGTGCAGGGACAGGACGGGTTCCAGGCAGGGGCAGGGCCGCGGCCCGGGCGGTACCGCCCGGGCCGGGATCCGGACACGTCAGTCGCTGAAGTGCGCGCGCACGGCCTCGATGCCGGGGGTACCGTCGGGCGTGCGGACGCCGTCCACCCACTGCCCGACAAGGTCCATGTTCTCGCGGATCCAGGTGGTGGCGACCTCGTCCACCGGCTGGTCCTGGCGGTTGTAGCGGTCGATCCAAAGGCTCTGGGCGTCCGTGGGCACGTTGAACTGCCGCAGGAAGCGCGCCGGCTGGGCGTGATCCCCGGGCCAGCCCGTGGCGACGATGGTGTAGACCGTGGTCTTCATGCCGGCGAGCCTGCCTTCGGGGTCGGCCTCCAGGAAGCGGATGTCGTAGGCGATGTCCATCCAGTGCGGCTTCCAGCCGTGGAAGACGATGGCCTCCTTGCGGCCGGTCTTGCGCTTCACCTGGGCGAGCATGCCCGCGACGCTGCTCGGCACGACGCTCCAGTCGCCGAGCCCCATGTAGTCGTCCTTGACCGCGTCCTGGAAGGCGCGGGTCATGGCCGCCCCGGAGCCGATCGCGTAGATCTTGTGGTTGAAGGCGTCGCCGTTGGCGACCAAATCCTCGACGCTGTGGATGCCCTGCTCGTAGACATAGGACGGCACGGCCAGCCCCTGTACGGCGCCCTCCAGGTTGGCGGCGTACTTGACGGCCACGCCGTCGTCGAGCAGCGGCTGGACCATGTCCTTGTGTGCCGGCATCCACGCACCCAGGGAGACGTCGACGTCGCCCGTGCGGATGCCCTGGTAGACGAACTGCGGGCTGAGCTCCTGGAGGGTGCTCGGGTAGCCCATGGCGTCCAGGATCTGGCGGGCGACCTCGGTCTTGACGGTCACGCCGGGCCAGGTCTGGATCGCGAAGCGGATGGGTGCCTGCTGCTGCGCGGACGCGCCGAGCGGCGCGAGGGCCGTGACAGCGGCGACGATGATCGTGATCAAGGCCGCACGCAGGCGGCGGTTGTTATGGTGGATCATGGTGGGTCCTCCCCGGTTTCCGGGTGCCCCCGGGAGCGGGGGCACCGTGGTGAAGGCGGGTGTCAGCCCGCGTGATCTCACCGAATCGTGCCGGCACGGGCGCTTCGTTGATCGTGTGTGGCGCCCGGTCCGGTCCGGGTAGTCGAGCGAGCGTGCGCGACTACGCCCCCCGGCCCGGTGGCGGGCCGGGTTTCGGTGACGTGCTGGGGGTCAGGCCTGCCGTCCTCCCGCGGCGGCGGCCAGCTTGGGATTGTTCTGTTCTTCCAGCCGGGCGCGGGCCTCGCGCTCGGCCAGTACCTCGCCGTTACGGATGTATCTGTTCGCGGCGTCGTAGCGCGGCTCGTAGTCCCAGGGCTGGAAGCGTCCCTTCGACAGCGCGGAGTAGATGAACCGGCGCCGCTTCTGGGTATCCAGCACGCGCTCGCGCAGGTCGTCGGCGTCCCAGCGCTCGTGGACGAGCGCGGCGAGCTCGCGCTCGACGTCCTGCAGCTCATCGCGGCCGGCCAGGTTGTCGAGCTCGTCCGGGTCTGCCTCCAGGTCGAAGAGCTGGGGCGGATCGGCGGGGGCATCGGCCTCGCCGTCGCTGTGGACGTACTTGTAGCGCCCGCGGCGCACCATCAGGCAGGGGCCGGCGGTGCCCTCGCCCATGTATTCGGAGTAGACCGTGTCCGGCCAGCCGTCCGTGCGGCCCTCCATCAGCGGCACCAGGCTGCTGCCGTCGAGCCGCGGGGCGACGACCGGGTCCGGGGTCTCGCCGGAGGCGAACTCTACCAGTGTCGGGAACAGGTCCACCAGGGACATGTTCTGGCTGATCCGGCGGCCGCCGGCGATGTCGGGGTGGCTGACGATGAACGGCACCGAGGCGGAGCGTTCGTACATGCTCATCTTGTACCACATGCCCCGCTCGCCGAGCATGTCGCCGTGGTCGGCGGTGAATATCACGATGGTGTTGTCCGCCTGACCGGTGCGCTCCAGCGCGTCCAGCAGCTCGCCGACGCGGGCGTCCACGTAGCTGATCATCCCGTAGTAGGCGTGGCGGGTGCGCCGGATGTCCTCATCGGTGTGTGATTCCCGGTGCATGCCATAGTGGTAGTACAGCCGCGCGCTGTGTGCGTCGCGTTCCTCCACGGGGATGAACGGTACCCGCGGCATGTCGATCTCGTCGTCGCGGTAGAGGTCGTAGTACTCGCGGGTGGTCAGGTACGGGTCGTGGGGATGTGTCAGCGAGGCCGCGATGAAGAACGGGCGCTCGTCGTGCGGGTCGCGCCTGACGTCATAAATGTGGCGCACGGCCCGCCAGGTGGTCTCGTCGTCGTAGTCGATGGGCATGCTGCGTGCGACCACGCCGGAGTGGGTCACGCTCTCCATGGTGTGGAAGAACTCCAGTTGCTCCTCGGGCTTCTCCCAGTCCGGCGTCCAGCCGAAGTCCACCGGGTAGAAGTCGGTGTTCAGCCGTTCCTCGAAACCGTGGAGCTGGTCCGGCCCGACCAGGTGCATCTTGCCGCTGAGGCAGGTGCGGTAGCCGAGCGCGCGCAGATAGTGCGCGAAGGTCGGCGTCGACGACGGGAACTCGGTGGCGTTGTCGAAGGCGTTGAACTCCGAGGGCAGCCGGCCGGAGAGCATCGATGCCCGCGATGACGAGCACAGCGGCGAGTTGCAGTAGGGGTTCTCGAAGACCGTGCCGGCCGCGGCGATGCGGTCGATGTTGGGCGTCTTCACTACCGGGTGGCCGTACGCCGGCAGGACCGGCGAGCCGAGCTGGTCGGCCATGATGAACAGGATGTTCGGCTGTTTGGCTGGCATGGATGCCCTCCGCGGGTTGTCAGGGCGGTTTTTTTGAATCGCTCCAGTCTCGGGTGGCCGCCGCGGGGCCTCAATCGATGAATCCGGCATGTTAGCCTTAGCTCAGCTAATGACCCGCCCGGAGGCCCGATGTACAGCCGCCTGCCACCGCCGAGCTGGTTGCGCACGTTCGCCGCCGCAGCCCGCCACATGAGCTTCACCCGCGCCGCGCGCGAGCTGCACGTGACCCAGTCTGCGGTCAGCCAGCAGATCCGGCTGCTCGAGGACCGGCTCGGCGAGCCGCTGTTCCACCGCCTCCCGCAGAGCCTGCAGCTCACCGAGGCGGGCAAGGCCTATCTGCCGGTGGTGCGGGACGCCTTCGAGCGCCTGTCCTACGGCACCGAGGCGCTGTTCGGCTACGAGCGCACCGGCCAGGTGACGATCCGCGCCACGCCCGGATTCGGCGAGTTCTGGCTGGCGCCCCGGCTGCACGCGCTGTACGCGGCTCACCCCGAGCTCGAGCTGCGCATCGTCTCGACCATCTGGAACACGGACGTGGTGGAGTCCGGCGTTGACCTGGAGATCCGCTACGGCAGCGACGAATGGCCGGAGCTGGAGACGGTCCGCCTCACCCGGGAATACCTCATGCCGGTGTGCTCGCCGGGGCTCGCGGAGCGGCTCGGTGGCGCGCCGGAGCGACTGGCCGGCGAGCGGCTGCTGCACGTGGACGGTTTTCGCACCGGCTGGCCCGAGTGGCTGGACCATGCCGGTGTGTCCGCGGTGGTGGACGGCGGATCCGGCTCGCACTTCGACACGGCGATCCTCCCGACCAAGCTCGCCGAGGAGGGACTGGGCGTGGCGCTGGGGCGCTGGTCCATGGTCGAGGGGCGGATCGCACGGGGATCGCTGGTGGCCCCGTTCCGGGCGGTGCTGCCGTCGAACGAGGCGTTCTATGCGGTATGGCCCGCCGACCGCGAGCTGCGCACGGAGGCGGTGGTACTGCGTGACTGGCTGGTCGCCGCGGCGGACGGCGGGTGACTGCGCCCGCGGGGCGAGGGCTCAGAGCCAGCGGCGCAGGCGGAAGAGCACCAGCTCGGCGACGGCGAGCACGCCGAGGACGACGCAGAGCAGGATGAACGCGCCGGGGTCCTCGGTGCCGGGGAGGCCGCCGACGTTGACCCCCAGCAGGCCGGTGATGAAGCCCAGCGGCAGAAACAGCGTCGCCACCAGCGAGAGCACGTAGATGGTGCGGTTCATCTGGTCGGACAGCCGCGTGGCCAGTTCCTCCTGGGCCACGGCGGCACGGTCGCGCAGGGCCTCGAGGTCCTCCACGTAACGGGTGATGCGGTCCGCGGTCTCGCGCAGGCGACCGCGGTCGGTCTCGTCCAGCCAGGGCAGGGCCTCGGTGGCGAGGCGTTGCATGACGTCGCGCTGGGGGGCGATGAAACGGCGCAGGATGATGCCCTGGCGGCGGATGGCGACGAGCTGCTGGCGCATCTCGCGGCCCTGGCGGTCGACGAGCTGCTCCTCCAGGGCGTCCAGGTCCTCCTCCAGCCCGGCGATGATGGGCCCCATGCGTGCCACCAGGCCCGCGGCGAGGGCGGTGAGCAGCCCGCCGGGGGTGCGCGGCGCACCGGGGGCGTCCAGGGCGGTGCGGACGTCCTCCACCGCCTGGAGGCGCGGGCCGCGCAGGGAGATCAGGCGCTCGTGATCCAGCCACATGCGGATCGAGACCATGTCCTCCGGGTCGGCGCCGGGGTTGAGGTTCACGCCGCGGAGGATGACGAGCAGACCGTCGTGCATGGGCGCGAGCCGCGGGCGGGTCTCCTCGGCGAGCAGGGCCTCCACCAGCAGGGGCGGCAGCCCAGCGGTCTGACCGAGCCACCGGTGCATGTCCGGCGCGGTGCGGTCGAGGTGGGTCCAGAGCGTGCCGTCCCCCGCCTGCCACCCGACAACGGCCGCGGCGTCGGCGGGTTCGAGCCGCCCGCGTGTGCCGGCGGCGTATGCGCAGATCAGTCCGTCCGTCGCCCTGCTCTCCTCCATGGAGTGCCCCCGGTGTGGCCGCGCCCGGCGGGCGCGGGGTGATCAGTGGTCGTGGCCGACGATGGGGCCGTCCTTGAAGAGATATTCACGCAGGTGGCTGTCGAAATCCGGGTAGTTACGGCGCAGCCACTCCAGGCACATGCAGGCGTGCTCGAGCTCCTCGCGCATGTTGTGCAGCAGGATCCCGCGCAGTTCGTCGTCGCCGCAGGCGTCCGCGCGCTGGCGGTACCAGTCCACCGCCTCCAGCTCTTCCTGCAGTGATACCACCGCCTGGTGATGCAGCCGCGTCTCCCGGCTGAGCTCTTCGAGTGGCTCGTGATAGCTGTCGCTTCCAGCTGCCATGATTGCCGTTCTCCTTTCCGTGTCTTTGATTGCGGGTAGTGTTCATCCTATTATCCGCGCCGCCGCCGGTCATCCGGCGACGGCGCGGAGCCGGGTCAGCCGGCGCCGGGACGCGCGCCGTTGCCGCCGCTGCGCCGTGCCGGCAGCAGCCCGTCCTCGGTCAGCCGGGCGTGGAGCTGGCGGGCGGAAAGACGGGTGAGGTCCTTGGGGACCTCGACGATCCGCGCGCCTTCCGGGGTGCTGCCGTTCAGGGCCTGGCGTACGAAACCGAGCATCCGCTTCTCCGCACAGAGAATGACCCGCTCGGCGCCGGTATTCTCGAGCAGCGTGCGCAGCTCGGTGACGATCTCCCGGGCGAAGCGTCCCTCGAGCTCGGCGTCGAAGCCGTCCCGGTGCTCGTCGTAGGTGACGGCCTGGCCGGACGGGCCGCGGTTCCGGCCGCTGCGCCCGTCGCTGTAGACGTGCTCGTCGTGGGCTCGGTGGCGCGGGTTGATCAGGGTGTTGCGCTCGACGAGGTCCGGGCCGCCGTCGAGCTCCGGCACCTCCGCGTGCTCCAGGGTGAAGAAACGGGCGCGGGCCCCCTCGGCAACGACAACGCAGGTCTTCGTCATGGTCGTCTCCTGTAATGACGCCGTGTGATTCATGGCCCCTCGGCCCGCCGCGGCGGCGCCGCCCGCGGGCCTTACCCCCATGACACAGTGCAGGATGCCCGGCGCATCCTGTCCTTTTGTCCCTTGGTTCAAGGATCGGGGCGTTAACGCCCCGGTCAACCCCTTTTCGCAGTATAGGAGCCGAGCCCTCGGCACGGGCAATACAACGCCCCGGCCATGTGGCTAGAATGTCGGCATGACACCGTCAGGAGGACCGGTATGGGCAAGCTACTGAAGTGGGTGGTGATCGTCGTGATCGCGTTGATCGCCCTCGTCGTGGCGGCGGCGCTCGCCGTGGTCGCGTTCGTTGACCCCAACGACTACCGCGAGGACATCGCCGCCGTTGTCGAGCGCAACACCGGTCGCTCCCTGGCCATAGACGGCGACATCGAGCTGAGCTTCTTTCCCCGCCTCGGGCTCGCCGTCAACGACGTCGCCCTGGCGGACGCGCCCGGATTCGGCGAGGAGCCGTTCGCCGAGGTGGGGCGCGTGACGCTCGGTGTCGGCCTGAGCTCGCTGATCTCCGGCGAGCCCCGTCTCGACACCATCACCCTGGAGGGGTTGAGGCTGCGCCTGATCCGTAACGCCGACGGCGAGGCCAACTGGGAGCAGTTCACGCCGCCGGCGCAGAAGGCCGCGGCGGGGCAGGTGGTACCGGTCTCGCTGACCCCGGTTCAGCAGGATGGCGCTGCCCCGGCGCTGCCGGCCATGGTGCGCAACGCCCGGCTCGACGGTGTGGAGGTGAGCGACGCCCGCATCAGCTACCGCGACGAGGGCGCGGGCACGGCCTTTGCCGTGGAGCCGCTCAATCTATCGCTGGAGGACGTGCGCTTCGGTGCGCCGGTGCCCCTGGAGGCGGACTGGCAGGCCTCGCTGGGCGAGGGGGTGTCGCTCGCCGGTGAGCTCGCCGCGACCCTGCAGGTTGACGATGCCCTGCGTGAGGCGACCGTCACCGGTATCGCCCTCGATCTGACCGCCAGCGGCGACGGCGTGCCTGCCGGGGAGCAGACGGTCACCGTCAGCGGCGAGGCCCGTGCCGACCTCGCCGGCGGGACCTACCGGATCCCCGAGCTGAGCGTGGCCGGCGCGGGTGCCGAGCTCCACGGTAACGCCGAGGTACGCACCACGGATCAGGGCCCGGTCGCCGCCGCGTCGCTGAACGTGCCGGCGGTGAGCCCGCGGGAGGTGATGGACGCCCTCGACATGGCCGTGCCGGAGACCCGTGATCCGGACGTCCTCAAGCGGCTGGAGGCGAGCACCGAGCTGCGCTACAGCGGCGGCACGCTGCGCGCGGACCCGCTGAACCTCACTCTGGACGACACCACGGTGAAGGGGACCGCCTCGGTGAGCGACTTCGCCGACCCTGCGATCGCCTTCGATCTCTCCACCGAGTCCCTGAACGTGGACCGTTACCTGCCGCCGGCCTCCGAGGGCGGGCAGCAGGCGGGTACCCCCGGCGGCGCCGCGGCCAAGGGGGCGGGCGAGATCCCCGTGGACACCCTGCGGGCGCTCAACCTGGACGGCCGCCTCGCCGTGGGCCAGCTCACGGTCTCCGGCCTCAAGCTCAGCGACGTGGAGGTCGTGGTCAGGGCCGCGGACGGCAAACTCCGCGTCCATCCGCTGAACGCCGCGCTCTACGGCGGCAACTACCAGGGCGACGTGCGTGTCGACGCCACCGGCGAGGAGCCCAGGGTACAGGTGGACGAGCGGCTCAGCGGCGTCAGCGCCGGGCCGCTGCTCACCGACATGGCCGGTTTCGAGCGGCTGCTCGGCACGGCCAACCTGAGCCTGCAGGCGAGCACCGCCGGGCGCCAGACGGACGCGCTGATCAAGGCGCTCCAGGGCCAGGCGCGCTTCGAGTTCACCGACGGGGCGGTCAAGGGCATCAACATCGCGCAGATGCTGCGCGAGGCCGTGGCGCGCTTTCGCGGTGAGTCGGTGAAGGAGGCGGCGGGCGAGCGCCGGACGGACTTCAGTAGCCTTACCGGCACCGTGCAGATCGACGGCGGCGTGCTCCGCAACAAGGACCTCCAGGCCAAGACGCCGCTGCTGCGGCTCGACGGCGACGGTGATGTGAATCTCGTCAGCCGCGAGATGGACTACAACCTCACCGTGAACGTCGTCGGCTCTCTGGAGGGGCAGGGCGGCGAGGAGCTCGCCGCACTCAAGCGTGTGCCCGTGCCGCTGCGCTTCCGCGGCCCGCTCACCGGACCCAGTGTCGAGCTCGCGGTGGGCGAGGCGCTCCAGCGCGCGGCCCAGGGCCGCGTCAAGGAGAAGGTCGATGAGAAGAAGGCGGAGGTGAAGGCCAAGGCCAAGGAGGAGATCGAGAAGAAGGTCGGCGATCGCCTCAAGGGGCTGTTCGGCGACTGATGGCAGGGCTGTCGGCACAACGGGACGCCGCCGCGGCGGACGTCGCCACCCGCGTCGTCGAGTGGTTCGATGTCCACGGCCGCCACGACCTGCCGTGGCAGCGCCCTGCCACGCCGTACCGGGTGTGGGTTTCCGAGGTGATGCTCCAGCAGACCCAGGTCACCACGGTGATCCCATACTTCGAGCGCTTCATGGCGCGCTTCCCGGACGTCCATGCCCTGGCCTCGGCGGACGTGGACGAGGTCCTGCACCTGTGGTCCGGGCTCGGCTACTACGCGCGGGCGCGCAATCTCCACCGGGCGGCGCAGCGGCTGGTCGAGGACCATGGCGGCGAATTTCCCGCCGGCATCGACGCCGTCGAGTCGCTGCCCGGGATCGGGCGCTCCACCGCCGGGGCGATCCTCTCGCTCTCCCGCGGCGAGCGCCATCCCATCCTCGACGGCAACGTCAAACGGGTGCTCGCGCGCTACCACGGCATCGACGGCTGGCCCGGGCGCACCGCCGTGGCCCGCGAGCTGTGGGCCTGGTCCGAGGCGCACACGCCGGATACCCGGCCGGACGCCTTCAACCAGGCCATGATGGACATGGGGGCGACGGTGTGCCTGCGCCGCCGCCCGCTCTGCGGCGCCTGCCCGCTGGCGTCGGACTGCCACGCCCGTGCCGCCGGGACGCCGGAGGCCTTCCCGGGGCGCCGGCCGAAGCGTGACAAACCCGTGCGGGCGACGCGCATGCTGCTCATCACCCGGAACGACGGCCGGGTGCTGCTCCAGCGCCGTCCGCCCACCGGGATCTGGGGCGGACTGTGGTGTCCGCCGGAGTGCGACGTCGACACGGACCCGGCGGAGGAGGCGTCCCGGCGCTTTGGCCTCACGCTGTACGGTGTGCACGAGTGGCGGCCGCTGCGGCATGTATTCACCCACTTCGCGCTGGACATACATCCGGTGCGCGCGGATGCCGGTCCGGGCACGGCCGTCATGGATGATGCCGACCTCGTCTGGTATAACGCCGGCTCCGGCGACGCCCGCGGCCTCGCCGCGCCGGTCGCGCGACTGCTCAAGGGCCTGGAGGATCCATGACTCGAACCGTTAACTGCGTGAAGCTCGGCCGCGAGGCCGAGGGCCTGTCCAGGCAGCCCTATCCCGGTGACCTCGGCCGCCGGATCTACGAGCAGGTCTCCAAGGAGGCCTGGCAGATGTGGCTGCAGCACCAGACCATGCTCATCAACGAGTACCGTCTCTCGCCGATGGACCCCAAGGCCCGGGAGTTCCTGGAGAAGGAGATGGAGAAGTTCTTCTTCGGCTCGGGCTCCGAGCTGCCCCCGGACTACCGCCCGGACGCGTGAGCGCCGCCGCACTGGATTACCCCCTGCCGCGTCCCGCCCTCGGCGAGCCGGTGCCGGTTGCCGGGGGCGTGCGCTGGCTGCGCCTGCCGCTGCCCTTCGCCCTGGATCACATCAATCTCTGGCTGCTGGACGGTGCTGCCGGCGAGCGCGTGCTCGTGGACACAGGCGTGGGCTCGCCGGACAACCGCGCCCACTGGCAGGGACTGCTGGAGGCGTGGTCGCCCGGGCGCATCGTCGTGACCCACTTCCACCCGGACCACATGGGGCTCGCGCGCTGGCTGCAGGCCGCGACGGGTGCCGTCGTGTGGATGACCCGTGCCGAGCGCGATACCGCGGAACGGCTGCTGGCCAGTTCCGACGATGAGGCGGGCGAGTCGGTGGCGGCGTTCTATCGCCGGCACGGACTCGACGCCGGGCGGGCCGACGCCCTGCGTCGGCGTGGCAACACGTACAGCCCCCTGGTCGACGGCATGCCGGAGATCGGGTGCTGCATCGCGGACGGTGACACGCTCGACCTCGCCGGCGCGGACTGGCGCGTGATCGTCGGCCGCGGCCACGCCCCGGAGCACGCCTGTCTCTACCGCGCGGAGGACGGTGTGCTGATCGCCGGCGATCAGCTCCTGCCGCGGATCTCCAGCAACGTCAGTGTCCCGCCGGCCGCGCCGGACGCCGATCCGCTCGGGGCATTCCTGGACTCGCTGGACACCCTCGACACCCTGCCGGCGGATACCCTGGTGCTGCCGTCCCATGGCCGGCCGTTCCGCGGTCTGCATGTTCGCACCGCCGAGCTCCGTGCCCACCACGGGCATCATCTCGAGGTGCTCCTCGCCGAGGCCCGGCGGCGGCCGCTCACCGCGGCGGACGCACTGCCGCTGCTCTTCGATCGCAGCCTGGACAGCCACAGCCTGTTTTTCGCCATGGGCGAGGCCGTCGCCCACCTCAACCGGCTCTGGCATACCGGCGCCGTGGCGCGGCGCGAGAGGGACGGCGCGTGGGTCTTTACCGCCCCTTGACGCCGGTGCCCTAATTCGGTTGAATACCCGACCTCGGGCCAGGTAGCTCAGTCGGTAGAGCAGGGGATTGAAAATCCCCGTGTCGGGAGTTCGATTCTCTCCCTGGCCACCACCCAGACAAGCACTTACGAGAGACCCGGCCGTCGCGCCGGGTTTTTTGTGTCCACGACGCGTGCACCGGTCGTCCCCCCCCGGCAGGGCGTTCCGGTGGCATGCCACCGGGAATAGCCGCCGACGCCGCCTCCACGGTGAACCGCGGTGGTCCACCGTGAAGGTCATGCGCGTGCCGCTACACCGCGGCGCGCCTGTTGGCGCTGATTTTCTCGAGATAGGGGATGAGGTCATCGGCGCTGCTGAGGTCGACGTAGCGCCGCGAGATGTCCCGCAGGTTGTCGCGGTGGGGCTGTTCCTCGTGATCGCCCACGCAGTCCTCCGGGACGATGGTCCGGAAGCCCCACTGGAAGCTGTCGATCGAGGAGGCGCGGACGCAGCCGCTGGTGGTGCAGCCGGTGATGATTACCGTGTCGACCTGCTCCTTGATGAAGTACGGTACGACGCCGGTCTGGAAGAAGATCGAGGGCCCTTTCTTGCAGACCACGACGTCGTAGCCCGGCTCGTGAATGCGCGGATCGAGCTCGATCGACGGATCCCCGAGGCGGAACTGCTCGCGCACGGCGGTAATCTTCCAGTAGGGCATGTCCAGCCCGCCCTGGTAGGCGGTGTAGCAGTTCGCCACCGGGATCCCGCACGCACGGGCGGTATCGAGCAGGCGCGCGGTGTTCTCGAGACTCCGCATGATCAGTGGTGCGCCGCCTAGCGGATACTGCTCCTCCGTGAACCCTTTCTGGAAGTCGATGACGACGATCCCGGGGCGCTGCCCGAGGCCGACGTCGATCTCGCCGTAACTGCGTTCGGTATAGTCGCGCTGATCGCCCATGTCTGGCTCCTCCTCGTCTGTGTCACAACAGCAGGTGTAATGGCCGTGCTCAGGTGAGCTCGTTCTTGTAGAATTTGCCGCCCTTCATGATCGCCTTCAGGTGGCGTTCCGGTTGCGTCAGCACGTTGATGTCTTCAAGGGGATTCTCGTCGAGGACGAGCAGGTCCGCGCGCGCGCCGGGCGCAACCACGCCGAACTCGCCCTTGCGCTGGAACGCCTCGGCCGGTGTGCACGTCGCCGCCCGGATGAGCTCGTCGGTGGGCACGACCGATTTCCTGATGTGAAACTCGTTGAGCTGATGCTTTTGCATGCTCCCGAGCAGATCCGTGCCGAAGATCATGCGCACGCCCTCGCGATGGGCAAGCTCCAGTGCCTGTGACCCCGCCTCGAGCACATTGAACACCTTGCGCTGAAGGTCCGTCGGCAGGCCGGCCTCCACGCCCTCGCGCGCCAGTGCGTCGTAGGTGACCAGCGTCGGCGTGAGGAACGCGCCGTGCTCGCGGAACAGCCGGCAGCTCTCCTCATCGATGAGGTTGCCGTGCTCGATGGTGCGTACGCCCCGGGCGATGAGCCGGTTGATCGCTCGCGCCGTATAGGCGTGGGCCATGACGTGCAGGTTGGCCGCCTCCGCCTCTTCGAGGATCGCGTCGATCTCGGATAGCGAGAACTGCGTGCTGTCGATGCGGTCGGTCGGCGAGGCCACGCCGCCGGAGGCCATGATCTTGATATGCGTGGCGCCCTTGCGGATCTCATCGCGGGCGGCGCGCCGGGCCTCCGGTACCCCATCGCAGACCACGCCGAGGCCGGCGCAGCAGAAGCATTGATCGACGTCGTTCTCGCCGGGGGAGCGCATGTCGCCGTGTCCACCGGTCTGCGAGAGGGCGTGGCCGCAGAACAGCAGCCGCGGCCCGATCACCCGGTCCTCGTCCACCGCACGCGCGAGCCCGTGATCCGCGCCGCCGGCGTCGCGCACGGTGGTGAAGCCGCGCATCAGCATGCCGTGCATGATCTCCGCGCTGTGAGCGCCTACGTAGAACGGCGACAGGCGTTTAAGCAGTGCGAAATCCGGGGTCAGTGCAGTGACGTGGACGTGCGCGTCGCACAGCCCCGGCATCACCACGCGACCGCCGAGCGAGATCGTCTGATCCGCCTTGCCTTCAATGGGCTCGGAGGAGACCTGCGAGATGAGGCCGTCCTCGATCAGCAGGTTGTGGTCGGGCAGCAGTCGCCCGGCCTCGGTGTCGAGGACGTTTGCGTCGGTAAGCCGTATCGTAGCCAAGATCCGTTCTCCTGTTGATGTGGCTTCTAGCGAATCATGAGTTGCGGCAGGAACAGCGCGAGCATGGGAAAGGCCACCAGCAGCACGATCGTGACGATGTCCATGACGATGAACCAGGTGATGCCCTTGAAGACCTGCGGGAGCGTGACGATGTCGCCCAGCGAGCCCTTGACCATGTAGACGTTCAAGCCGACCGGTGGGGTCACCAGGCCGATCTCGAGCAGCTTGACCACCAGGATGCCGAACCAGATGAGGTTGAGACCGGCGCCGTCGACCAGGGGCAGCACCAGCGGCAGCGTGAGCAGCAACAGCCCGATCGGGTCGAGCAGCATGCCGAGCACCAGGTAGAGCACAGCGACGGAGAAGATGATCCACAGCGGGTTCGTGCTGACGTCGAGGATGGTGTTGGCGAACGCGTCCGGGACACCGCTCAGTGCGAGAAAGCGGGTGAAGAAGGCCGAGCCTATCAGGATGATGAAGATGCTGATCGTACTGACGGCGGTACTCACGAAGGCGTCCTTCACCGCCGGCCAGGTCAGCGTCCCGCGTACCGCTGCGAGCAGCAGTGACACGGCGGCCCCTATCGCCCCGGCCTCGGTGGGGGAGAAGATGCCGAAGAAGATGCCCCCGAGGATCGCGATGATGAGCACCGGCAGGGGCCATATGTGCCTTATCGCGGCCTTCCATTCGCTTGCGTCCGGGCGTTCATTGACGGCGCCGGCGAGCTGGGGCCTGGCGATCACCCGCCCGCTGATCATGGCCATGTACAGCAGCGCGGAGAGCACGCCGGGAATGAAACCCGCCATGAAGAGCTGGCCGACCGAGACCTGCGCGAATACGCCATAGAGGATCAGCAGCACGGACGGCGGGATTAGCGACCCGAGTGTGCCGGAGGCGGCGATCGTGCCGGCGGCGAGCCCCTTGTCGTAGTTGTGCTTGAGCATCTCCGGCACCGAGATGCGGGACATCGCCGCAGCGGTGGCCGTGCTGGAACCCGACGCCGCAGCGAAAAGCGCACAGCCCGCGACACTGGCGAGGGCCAGGCCGCCCGGCACCCGGGACAGGAAGACCCGCATGGCGTCGAAAAGCCCGCTCGTCAGGTCGGTCGTGGTGCATATGTAGCCCATGAGCAGGAACATGGGTGCCGCGGTGAGTGCCCACTGGCCGACGAAATCGAACGGTGTGACGGAGATCAGTCCCCAGGCGACCTGGGCGTTCGTCATCATGCCCACGCCGACGATCGAGACCGAGCCGAGCGCTACCGCGATGGGGACCCGCAGCGCGATCATCGATAGCGCTACGGCTACCCCGATAAGGCCGATTGCAAGATGGCTCATCGATGTCCCCCTAGCTCAGAGCGCCCGGCGCTGAATCACGGCCGCAGCCATGTTGTTGATGATCGCGAGACACGTCGCCGCGAACCCGATCGGCAGCGCCCACCGGCTCGGCCAGATATAGAAGATGAAATTGGACATAACCGTCTGCTGTTTTATCGTTGCGTCCACCGCGTCGAGGAAGCTCTGATAGGCGAGTGCGCCGAAGAATCCCACCCCGATCAGGCAGGCGAGGACGTGGAGCGCGAACTGCACCCGTTCGGGCATGAGCTGGGTGAACAGGTCCACCTTGATATGGGCGTTCCGCCGCTCGACGTAGGACAGCGGCAGGAATACCGCGAAGATCATGTAGTAGTAGGAAACCGTCTCGAGCGTGACCGGGACGGAGGCGTTGAAAATCGCCCGTAGCAGCACATCCACGGTGATCTGGATCATCATCACCGCGAGGAATAGACAGCCGATAACGAGAAGAACGCGATCTATCCGGGCGGTGATCCTGTCGAGTGTTTCAATCATCCGCGTGGGTCCTTTTCCTGGTGAGGAGGAGCGGGATCGCCGGCACTCGTCGAGTCGTTCATGATGTCGATCGCTGCGAGCGTGCGTTTCCAGAACTCGAGCATCTGCCGGTGCAATGCAGGGTCGTCACGCCATACGGTCTGCGTGCCCATCCCCCTCAGGAAACAAAGCGTGGCATTGAGCGCCAGGCGGCGCTCCTCGAGCGAGACCCCCTGCTTGAGCGGGAGGCTGTCCCAGATGACGTCGAGGGAGTCGTTAAACTCCAGCGCGACGGCGGTCATGGTTTCACGTATGGCCTCGTCGGTCCGCGCCGCGGCGAGGTACTCGATGGTGATCATGAACAGCCGCCCGGAGAAATGGCCCCAGAGCGTATCGAGGAAATCCTCCAGCGTGATCTCGGCCTCGGCCAGATCGGAGGCCATCAGCTGGATCTCGGCAATCTCCCGGTCCAGAAGATGCCTGAACGCCTCCTGGAGCAGCAGCACCTTGGACGGGTAGTGGTGCAGCAGCGCCCCCCGGGAAACACCGGCGCGGCGTGCGATCTCGACCGTTGAGGTGTCCCGCAGACCTATGTCCATGAGGCAGTCGAGCGTGACATCGAGAATGCGCGTGCGCGTGGCGGCCGAGCGTTCGGCCTGGGTCCGGCGGCGCGGCTTGGTGCTGGTGGTTTCGTTCATGACCTGCCTGCCTTCCATGTGGCTGCGCCGGCCCCGGGCCTGCGGCACCGGGACCGGCGGTCTACGATCGGCGCGGACTAATAGACGCCGTAGGCCTCGGGATCAAGATCGCCGTAGATCTCTTTCATGGCCAGCTTCGCCAGCGCCTCCGGATCGTCCCGGTCGACGTCCTTGAGCAGCTTCTTCCACTTCTCGTGGGTGGCCCGGAAATCGTCGATGACTTCCTTCGGGTTGCTCAGCTTGAAGGTCGTTTCGGCCTGGTCGTAGGCCATTTCGACCACCTTCTTGCTGAACTCGTCGGCAGAGCCCTGGAGTCCCTCGGACGCCTCGTGGAACTCGACGCCCTTCTCCCTGGCCGTTTTCTCGGCACTGTCGACGTTGGCCATGTAGTGGATGGTCATGTCCGCCATGTTGTAGGCCGTCGCCTTCATCAGGGTGTGGCGCTGCTCGGGCGTGAGGCTGGCCCAGAAGTCCGCGTTATAGCCCCAGTGAGGCCCGGCGTAGTAGAGGCCGGTCGACAGCGGGGTGACGTGCTTGGCGACCTCCCACAGCGAACGGTCCACCAGATCGTTGCCGGCGTTGCTCGCGCAATCGAGCGTGCCGCGATCGAGCCCGGTGTACATCTCGCTGGAGGGGACATTCACCGGGATGCCGCCCACCGATTCGACCCACTGCGAGACTGCGGAGCCGGCGGTGCGGATCCGTTTGCCCTTGATCTGGTCGAGGGTGTGCACCGGCATGCGGCACATGAGGATGTAGGGCGGCGTGGCGTAGCCGCCGAGATAGACGATGCCGAGGTCCTTCCACTCCTGGAGCTGCGTCTGGTTGTGCACGGAGAAGTCGGTCACCGCGAAGATCGTGGCGAGCGGATCGGAGTAGGTGAAGCCGAGCTGCTGTACGGAGTTCGCGACCGGCATTTCCGAGGGCGTGTACATCGCAGGCATGGTCGCCACCTGGGCGATGTTCTTCTGGACGCCCTCGAGTGATGCCCGGGGCTCGAGGAGTGCGGTGCCGATCATCGGGTCGGGCTGGAGGTCGCCCCCCGACATCTCCTTGACCAGCTTGGACCATTCGATGAAGCCGTACTTCGACAGCGGGCTGCCGGCGGAATAGAAGGAATTGGCCGTGAACTCGGTCTGTCCGACCGCGGCGGTGGCGGTCAGGGCGGTCGCAAGCCCCAGTGACAGGGCGATAAGGGGTGCTCTCATGGTCTTCCTCCAGCGTGGTGGCGTTGTTCTTGGAGCCAGTTGCGGTTACGCAAACCCCAAAATTGAGCGTAGGAGAAAGATAAAAACAGTCAAGACTGTTTGTTAGTTCGGGGTGGCGGCGGCCGGCCCTCAGTGGCCGGTGGAGTGCCGTCCCGCGGGCGCGGTGACCCTGTCACGGCCCGGGCCTGTCGTTGCTTCCGGGAGGCGGTTCCCGCCCTCACGCGGCACTCCCGGCCGGGCCGCCGGAGGCTGCTTCCGTGCAGGGACCGGGGGGCGTGCGGGGGTCTCAGGCCGGTGGTTCGTGGTGCACGGCGGTGACGATGTAGACCGTCTCGCCGTGGGGCGTGGGCACGACGAACTCCTCGTCCACGGCCTTGCCCAGGGCCGCGCGGGCGAATGGCGAGTCCACGCTGATCCAGCCGTGGGCGGGGTCGATCTCGTCGGCGCCGACGATGCGGAAGCAGGCGGGGTCGCCGGCCTCGTCCTCCACCTCCAGCCAGACGCCGAAGAACACGCGGTCCCGGTCCGCCGGGCGCTCACGCACGACGGTCAGCGCGTCGAGCCGCTTGCTGAGATAGCGGATCCGGCGGTCGATCTCGCGGAGCTGTTTCTTGCCGTAGATGTACTCCGCGTTCTCGGAGCGGTCGCCCATCGCGGCGGCCTCCGATACCGCCTGGGTGACCTCGGGGCGGCGTTCGCGCCAGAGCCAGTCGAGCTCGGCGTTGAGGCGGTCCCAGCCCTCGGGCGTGATGTAGGGTGACGAGCGTGGACGTGGCGGTCGGTAGCGGCCCATGGTGCCTCCGGTGTGCGAGTCGTGCTCCGGCTGCCCTGCGTCGGTGCGGGCAGGATACCAGTCCGCGCAGGCGGCGGTTCAGGCGGGGCGGGGGTCGTCGTCGGTGCCGGGCCAGTCCGACAGGGCGATGGGGGTGCCGAACAGGAAGCCCTGGGCGAAGTCGCAGCCCACGCCGCGCAGCCACTCCATGTCCTCGGCGCGCTCCACGCCCTCGACCAGTGCCTCCAGCCCGAGTGCCGAGGCGAGCCGCAGGGTGCCGATGATCACCTCGCGGTGGCGCGGGTTGCCGCGGCTGCCGATGAGGAAGGACTTGTCCACCTTGAGGCGGCTGAGCGGCAGGTCGGGGAGCACCCCGAGGGACGAGTAGCCGGCGCCGAAGTCGTCGATGGCGATGCGCACGCCCGCGTCGGTGAGCCGCTGCAGGGTGGGGCGGGCGCGGTCCGCGTCGGCGACGAGGCGCTCGGTGATCTCGAAGACCATCGTGTCCGGTGTGCGTCCGGCGTGCTCGAGGTGGGTGAACACGAAGTCCGCGAAGGCGGGGTCGTAGAGCGTGGGGGCGGCGAGGTTGATGGCCACGGCGCAGTCCAGGTGGCGCGTCTCGCGCAGGCCCTTGGCGACGACATAGCGATCCAGGCGTTCGCTCAGGCCGGCGTGCTCGGCGACGGGCACGAACGTGGCCGGTGCGACCGTGCCGAGCATCGGGTCGTCCCAGCGCAGCAGTAGCTCGACCTCCGTCACCTCGCCGCTGTCGAGCCGCATGATCGGCTGCACGGCGAGGGTGAGGAGTTCCTCGGAGATGGCCGCCTCCAGTCGCCCTTCCACCCACAGGGCGGTTCGGTCGGTGAGCTCGCGTTCCGGCCGGAACAGGTTCGTGCTCCGCCCGGTGCGCTTGGCGGTGAACATGGCGCGATCGGCGCAGCGGCGGAGCTCCGCGAGGCTGCTCCCGTGCCTCGGGGCGGAGGCGATACCGATGTGCACCCGCGCGCGCACCGGCCGGGCGGCGATGGTCATCGGCGTCTCCAGGCGCTCGTGAATGGCCTCGGCGACGCCGCGGGCGAGTCCCATGCCGCCGGGCACAAGGATGGCGAACTCGTCGCCGCCCATGCGCGCGACCAGGCGTCCCGGGCCGGCGGCGCCGACCAGCCGCTCGCCCATGGCGTGGAGGTAGGCGTCGGCGGCGTCGTGGCCGAGAGTGCCGATCACGCGGTTGAAACGGTCCATGTCGATGAGCAGCAGCGACGCCGGCTGGCCGCCGGCGAGCAGCGGCGCGGCGAAGTGCTCGAAGCCGCGGCGGTTGAGCAGGTCGGTGACGTCGTCGCTGAATGCCGTGCGGCGCAGGCGCGCGAGCTGGCCGGCGCGCTCGGTGCTCGTGGTCAGCGCCCGGGTGGCGGTCACGGCCAGGCGGCGTTCGGCGGGCGAGAGCTCGCGTGCCGCGTGAAAGCGGGCCTGGAAGGCGCGGCCGCCGTGGCGCGGCTCACCGACGCGCCAGACCAGCCGGGCCTCCTGCCGGTCCCCGGTCAGCGGGCAGTAGAACCACCCGCCTTCGGTTTCGTCACCGTCGGGAATGGTCTCGGCGCGGCCGAGATCGATCGCGGCAAGGGCCTCGACCAGGGTGTCGCGGAAGGCCCGTACCGCCGTGTCCCCGGCACCCGCCCCGGGGACCTGCAGATGGGGCAGCTGTGCGATCAGCCGTGCATGACCGTCCGAGGTCTGGTGGGCCTCGGCCAGCTCGGTGATGTCGGCGATCGTCGCCGCGAACAGCGTATCCCCGCCGGCCGGGGCGATCATGGGGCGGACATGGCAGCGCAGGGTCCGGCGGGGGGTGTGCGCCGCGGGCACGGTTATCGCGCCCTCCCAGTGGCCGGTGGCGGACGCCGTGGTGCCTATTTCCTCCCAGCCCGGCATGGTTGCATCCAGCGTGGCCGGGCGCAGATCCGGCACGCCGTGCTCGCGGCATAGCGTGTGGTAGAGGTCGTTACCGTAGAGGCGGCGTCCCTGCCGGTCCAGTATCGCCACGGCATCCGGTATCGATTCCAGGACCGGTGCCTGTCTCTGCAGCCAGCGCTGCCGCCCCTGCGCCAAATGAATGCTCCCGTCGAAGGCCTGCACGCATTATCGACGATCTGAGCCCGGAGGCAATCGTGCGTTGCGGCGTTCACTCCCCGGCGGATCCCGTGCCGGCGACTAGCAGGCGTACCTCGGCATCGCGGAGCCGCTCCACCAGCGGCTCCGAGGGCTGGCGGTCGGTGATCAGGGTGCCGATGCGCTCGAACTCGCACAGCCTTACCGGTGCCTGGGTGCGGAACTTCGTGTGGTCGGTTACCGCGATGACGTGCAGGGCCTGCCCCAGGGCGGCGTGGGAGAACTCGGTCTCGTCGTAGTAGTAGTTCATCAGACCGCCGTCCACGTGTACGGAGCCTGCGGTGATTACCGCGTAGCGCACGCGAAAGCGGCTCACGAATTCGATCGCGCTGGCCCCGAGCACCGCGCCGTCGTCGGCGCGGACCTCGCCGCAGGCCATGTGCACGCGGTTGCCGTTGCCGAGCAGGGTGCGCGCGATGTCCAGGCCGTTGGTGACGACGAACAGGTCGCGGTGGCCGCGCAGCGCCCGCGCGACGTACAGGCTGGTGCTGCCGTTCTCCAGCAGCACGGAGTCGCCGTTCTCGATCAGTGCGGCGGCCTCGCGGGCGATGGCCCGCTTCTCCCGGGCGTTGCTGGTCATGCGCTGCTGGAAGCCGGGCTCGCGCACGAACGCGGGCAGCATGGCGCCGCCGCGGACCCGTTCGATGAGGTCCCGGTTGGCCAGGGTCTTGATGTCCCGGCGCACGGTCTCGTCGGAGACCCCCAGCGAGTCCACCAGCTCGGCGACGCTGCAGGAGCCGTGGGTCTCGAGGAGACTCAGTATCGCCTTGTGTCGTGCGGCTTTGTGCAAATCGAACCCTCCCTGTGAGCCATCCCCGGCGCCGGCAGCGATCACGCCACCACGCCCCTTGCTTGCGGATTGTAACGCACGTGGGCTTGAGTCTGACTGAATATGTGGTAATTTGTGGAAAAAGTTTGATCTTTGTCGACCCCCGGAACCCGTGCCGGCGGGGCGACAGAACGCCTTTCGCGGCCCTGTGCCGTGATCGCGTGGGTGACGAGACCGGTGCCAAAGAAGGCCCGGTTGACGAAATAAATGGCTACTAATCGGTAATTTGTGAATGCGGACGCGCTACCGGCCGGTCTCTGGTACGGCTGTGCCCGAGCGCCGAAGCAGGAGACCGGCTGAAGAGGGGAATGACTGATGCAGCTCAGGAACTGGATTAGAAATTGTGGGTTTTTGTGGGCCATGGGTGCGACCGTGGCACTCGGCGCCGCCGGTGCGGCCTCCGCCGCGGACTTCCCGGAGACGGACAAGCCCATCCGGCTGACGCTCAACGACTGGACCGGCCAGAACGTGAGCACCCGGATCATGGGCGGCGTGCTCGAGGAGATGGGCTATGAGGTGGACTACGTCCAGGCGGACTACATGGCCCAGTTCACGGGGCTGAAGTCCGGTGACCTCACCGTCGCTATGGAGATCTGGGAAACCACCGCGAAGGACCTGATGGAAGAGGCCGTCGCCGGCGGCAAGGTCCTCGACATGGGCGAGACCGGGATGCGCGCCGTCGAGGACTGGTGGTATCCGAAGTACATGGAGGAACGCTGCCCCGGGCTGCCGGACTGGGAGGCGCTGAAGGACTGCGCCGACGTCTTCGCCACGCCTACCACGCAGCCCAAGGGGCGCTACCTCGGGGGCGCGGTCACCTGGGACGGCCACGCCGAGGAGCGTATCGAGGCCCTGGACCTGCCCTTCGAGGTGGTGCATTCCGGCACCGAGGCTGCGCTGATGGCCGAGATCCAGTCCGCCTACCAGCGCAAGGCCCCGATCCTCGCCTGGCTCTGGACGCCCCACTGGGCGCCGCAGCAGTTCGAGGGCGAGTGGGTGCGGTTCCCGAAGTACGGGGACGGCTGCTACGACGACCCGTCCTGGGGCATCAATCCGGACGCCACCTATGACTGCGGCAATCCCCGCGGCTGGATCAAGAAGGTCGCCTGGGCCGGTGGCGAGGACGTCTGGCCTGCCGCTTACACCGCGATCCGCAATTTCCACATCGAGAACGACGAGATGGGCCGGATGATCGGTGCCATCGATGTCGACGGGCGTCCGCTGCAGAGCGTGGTCGACGAGTGGATGACCGAGAACGAGGACACCTGGCGGTCCTGGATCCCGGCGAAGTAACGCCGGTTATGGCGGCGCCGCACTCGCGGCGCCGCCCTGTTCCGCGGGGCGGGCGCCCCGTCCCTCCGAATCACCGCTGACGCCAGGTCATCGTCCTATGCATGCCGATACCCGCGAGGCCGGGGATGCCCCGGTCAAGCTCGCCTGCCGGGGCCTGTGGAAGGTCTTCGGCGAACACGCCGACCGTGTGCTCGAGCGCTCCGGTGGTGCCCCGGATGCCGCGACCCTCGCGCGGCACGGGCTCACCGCGGCGGTCCGTGACGCCAGCCTCGACGTCCACACCGGCGAGGTCTTCGTGATCATGGGCCTGTCCGGCTCCGGCAAGTCCACGCTCGTGCGCTGTCTCTCGCGCCTGGTGGAGCCGAGCCTGGGCGCCCTCACCCTGGAGGACCGGGACCTGCTCGCCGCCCCGGAGCGCGAGCTCACCGAGATCCGCCGTCACCAGATGGGGATGGTCTTCCAGCACTTCGCGCTGCTGCCTCACCGGGACGTGCTCGGCAATGTCGCCTTCCCGCTGGAGATCCAGGGCATAGGCCGTGACGAGCGCGAGCGCCGGGCCCGTGAGATGATCGAGCTCGTCGGCCTCGACGGCTATGAGGCCCGCCGGCCGGCGGCGCTCTCCGGCGGTCAGCAGCAGCGCGTGGGTATCGCGCGCTCGCTCGCCGTGGACCCGGAGCTGTGGTTCCTCGACGAGCCCTTCAGCGCCCTCGATCCGCTGATCCGCCGCGAGATGCAGGACGAGCTGCTTCGCCTGCAGCGCGTGCTGCACAAGACCGTCATCTTCATCACCCACGATTTCGACGAGGCCATCCGGCTCGCCGACCGGGTGGCGATCATGAAGGCCGGCGAGATCGTCCAGGTGGACACGCCGGAGCGCCTGGTCCTCTCCCCGGCGGACGACTACGTCGCGGAGTTCACCCGCCACGTGCCCACGGCAAAGGTCGTCGGTGTCTCTTCCGTCATGCGCCATGAGGACACCGCGCCCGCCGGGGCGGCGGAGGTCGGCGCCGACGAGCGTATCGAGGCGGTGGCGCCCCGTGTGCTGGCGGCCGGAACGTCGCTGCGCGTGCGCGATCCCGGAAGCGGGCGTGTGGTCGGCACGATCGGCCGCGACGAGGTCATTGCCGTGCTCGCCGGCACGGGGGGCGGCCATGAATGAGGCCGTCGCGGAGCGCACCGGGGCCGGCGGCGGGCTGTCGCGCACGGCGGTGACCGTGGCGGCCGTGGTGCTCGCCCTCTTCGTCGCCGACCGGCTCGCCGGATGGCTGCCCTGGCTCGGCGTGTATCCCGGTAGCTGGGAGTTGCCGGTGTCCGACTGGGTGAGCGACGCCATGGAGTGGCTGCTCCAGGACGCCGCCATCGGCGGCATCGGCTTCCGCTCGGTGGTGCGGAGCCTGGCGACACTGCTCTCCGTGCCGCTGGAGGCCGGCACCCTCGTGCTCGCCAAGGGCTTCGAACTGCCCTTCGCGGACGGGGGCGTGATGCTGCCGGCGTTGAGCTGGCTCGGGGTCGCCGCCGCGCTGGTGCTCTTCGGTGCCCGGATTGGCGGGCGCCGTCTGGCGACGCTGCTGTTCTTCACCGTGGCCTATCTGGCCTTCTTCGGGCAGTGGCAAAGCGCGATGACCACCATCGCCTCCATCCTTGTCGCGGTGCCGGTGGGCCTCGTGCTGGGGTTGCTGCTGGGCTTGGCCGCCTACCGCCATCCCGCATTCGAGCGTGTTCTGCGCCCGGTCCTCGATCTCATGCAGACGGTGCCGATATTCGCCTACCTGGTGCCCGTGCTGGTGCTCTTCGGTTTCGGCCCCGTGGCCGCCGTGGTGGCCACGGTGATCTATGCCATGCCGCCGATGGCCCGGGTGACCATCGTCGCCCTGCGCGGCGTCTCCGAGGAGATCCTGGAGTTCGCCCGCATGAGCGGCTGCACCCGCCGGCAGCTGACCTGGCGCGTGCTGGTGCCGGCGGCCCGGCAGGGCCTGATGGTCGGTGTCAACCAGGTGATCATGCTGTCCCTCAACATGGTGATCATCGCCTCGATGATCGGCGCCGGCGGCCTCGGCTATGACGTGCTCCGTGCCCTGCGCCGGCTGCAGATCGGTGACGGGCTGGAGGCGGGCGTCGCCATCACCCTGATCGCCATCGCCACCGAGCGTCTGGGGCGCGCGCTTACCGACGGCACCCGCAGCCGGCCGCGACTCCCGCGGCGGCATTTCGCCCTGCTGCTGGCCGCCGTGGTGGCGCTGCCCACGATCGCCGGCGTGTTCTGGTCGCCGCTGGCCGGGGTGCCGGACGCCCTCACCGTGAGCACGGCGGAGTACTGGGGGCGACTCGTCGCCTGGGTCAACACCGAGCTCTACGGGCCGCTCAACGGGGCGAAGTCGGTGCTGCTGGTGTACGTGCTCATCCCATTCAAGCGGGCACTGGTGGCGTTGCCGTGGACTGGTGTCGTCGCCGCCCTGGCGGTGCTCAGCCACCGCCTGGGCGGCTGGCGGCTCGCCGCGGGCGTCACCGCTCTGGCGCTGTTCATCGCTGTCACCGGCAACTGGGAGAAGGCGATGATCACCGTCTATCTCTGCGGCATATCGGTGGCCATTGCCGCGCTGATCGGCATCCCGCTGGGCATATGGTCGGCGGCCAGCGATCGCGTCCACCGGGTGACCACCACGGTAGTGGACACGCTGCAGACACTGCCGAGCTTCGTCTACCTGATCCCGGTGGTCATGCTCTTCCAGGTGGGCGATTTCTCCGCGATGGTCGCCATCGTCCTATACGCCCTGGCGCCGGCGGTCCGATATACCGACCACGGCATCCGTGGCGTGCCCGCCGAGACCATCGAGGCGGCGCGCATGTGCGGATGCACGCGCGGCCAGATCCGCTGGCGGGTGCAGCTCCCGCTGGCCCTGCCCGAGATCATGCTCGGCCTCAACCAGACCATCATGATGGCGCTCTCCATGCTCGTCATTACCGCCCTGGTGGGGACCCGCGACCTCGGTCAGGAGGTTTACATCGCGCTGACCCGCGCGGACATCGGCGCCGGCCTGGTCGCCGGGCTGTGTGTCGCCTTCATCGCCATGATCGCCGACCGGCTCATCGGTGCCTGGGTGGCCCGGCGCCGTGCCGCGCTCGGGCTCGCCTGAGTCCGGGCCGCGGCCTCAACCCTGAAGGAACGGAGAACGCATTCCATGTCCGAACACTACGAGAACAGCGGCGTCGACCGCCTGTATTCCGCCGTGTGGGGCGAGAACATCCACTACGGCGTGTACGAAACCGGTGACGAGGGTATCGAGACCGCCACCTGGGCGGCCAAGCGCCTGATGGCGGAGGCCGCACGGCTGAGCCCCGGCGAGCGGGTGCTGGAGGTCGCCTGCGGCTACGGTGCCACGGCACGGTATCTCGCCGAGGAGTATGGTGTCTCGGTGGTCGCCAGCAACATCTCCGAGACCCAGCTCGCGCGCTGCCGCGAGATGGCCGAGAGCCGCGCCCTCGACGACCGTGTGAGCTTCGAGTACGCGGACTTCCACGAGCTCCCCTTCCCGGACGAGAGCTTCGACGTGTGGTGGTGCCAGGAGTCGATGGTGCACTCGCCGGACAAGGAACGGGTGCTGCGTGAGGCCTATCGCGTGCTCAAGCCCGGCGGCCGCGCCGTGATCTCCGATCACATCTTCTGGCACGAGCGGCTCACGCCGCAGGAGCGCGCCGCCGTGGAGGCCCGCTACGGGATGTCCAACCTCTCCTCGCCGGCGGACTACGAGCGTCACATCGAGGCGGCGGGGTTCACCCTCGTCGAGCATCGGGACTGGCAGCGCCACGCCGCGCTCCACCGCGCCAAGGTGCTCGCGCGCCTGGAGCAGCACATGAGCGAGTTCGCCCGGGAGATGGACGCCGAAACGCTGGAGAACAACCACCGCAGCTGGGCCCACTGGGCGGACCTCGCCGCCGAGGGCAAGCTCAGTCTGGACTTCTATCTCGCCGAGAAGCCGGCCCGGTGAGCCGGCGCAGCGAACACGGACCCCGCAATCAGGAGGACCCGATGGACAGCCATCTCGAAAACGCGATCGCACGGATCCCGCGGCTGGCCGGCCGCAGTGCCGAGGCGCTGGGCGCCGAGCGGCTGGGCGGCATGACGAACCTGGTCTACCGGCTCAACGACGGCGGCGAGCAGCTGGTCCTGCGTATCCCCGGGGAGGGTACCGAGGCCTATATCGACCGCGGTGTGGAGGCCCACAACACCCGTGCGGCGTCCCGTGCCGGCGTCGGTGCGGAGGTGCTGCACTTCGACGAGACCGACGGGCTGATGCTCATGCGCAGCCTCGAGGGTTGTCGCACCATGTCGCCGGAGCATTTCCAGGCCGAGGACGCCGCCGCCGACCGGGCCGGCGAGGTCCTCGCGCGCATGCACAACTCCGGCGAGACCTTCCGGTTCCGCTTCGAGCTCTTCGCCATGATCGACGAGTACCTGCAGGTGCTCTCCGGTCTGGATACCCCGCTCCCGGAGGGCTATCACGACGTGCTCGCGGAGGCGGGCACCATGCGCGAGGCCCTGGACGCGCAGCCCGCGGCCCTGGCGCCCTGCCACTGCGACCCGTTGTGCGAGAACTTTCTCGACGACGGCGAGCGCATGTGGGTGGTCGACTGGGAGTACTCCGGCATGAATGACCCCCTCTGGGACGTCGGCGACTTCTCTGTCGAGGCGGGTCTGTCGCGCACCCAGGACGAGCGGCTGATGCGTGCCTACCTCGGGCGTGAGCCGAATGCGGCGGAGTGGGGCCGGATGGTGCTCTACAAGGCCGCGAGCGACCTGCTCTGGACCCTGTGGGGGCTCATCCAGCACGGCAACGGCAATCCCGCGGAGGACTTCTGGGCCTACTCGACGGAGCGCTTCGCCCGCTGCAAGGCCCTGATGGCGGACCCCGCCTTCGCCGGCCACGTCGCCGCCGTGCGCCGGGGCGAATGACGATGTCCGGCGGTGCCGGCGTGCGCGCCGGGATACGCGGCGTGCTGTTCGACAAGGACGGCACGCTGTTCGACTATCATCGCACCTGGCGGCCGGTGAACGAGGCCGCCGCCCTGGAGGCCGCCGGCGGCGATGCCGCCCTGGCCGACCGGTTGCTGAGCGTGGCCGGCCACGACCCGGCAAGTGGCCGGGTGGCCGCCGGCAGCCTGCTAGCCGCCGGACATACCGGTGAGATCGCCGGGGCCTGGGCCCAGACCCTGGGCCTGGAGGCGTCCGAGCGGACCGCGCTGGTGGCCCGTCTCGACCGCGTCTTCGCCCGCCTTGGGCCCGTGCATGCCACCCCGGTCACGGAGCTGGAGGCACTTTTCGCCGCGTTGCGTGCCCTAGGCCTGCATCTCGGTGTGGCCACAAGCGACGGCGAGCGGGCGACCCGGGCGATGCTCGCCGGCTTTGTTACGCCGGGGGTGCTGTCGTTCGTCGCCGGCTACGACAGCGGCCACGGCGGCAAGCCGGAGCCCGGTATGGTGAGGGGCTTCTGCGCCGCTACCGGTATCGGGCCGGAGGCGGTGGCCGTGGTCGGCGACAACCTCCACGACATCCGCATGGCGCGGGCGGCGGGCTGCGGTCTGGCGATCGGCGTGCTCAGCGGCACCGGCTCCCGGGAGGGACTGGCCGCAGAGGCGGACATGGTGATGGAAACGGTCGAGGCGCTGCCCGCCTGGCTGGCGGGCAGCGCCTGAGGGCATGCCCCGCGGGTGCGGGGCATGCGGCTGGCAGGGTCAGCCCTGCGGGTTGCGGGTCGGGGCCGGTGCCTCGAGCGGACGCGGCGTGTTCGCTCCGTTCGGCGGCAGCTGCGGGTAGGAGACGTCCGGCATCGGGCCGGTCAGGCTCTCGAGGAAGGCGGTGATCGCCGAGACCTCCTTGTCGCTGAGCTCCTGGCCGAGCTGCGCCTCACCCATGATGGCCACCGCCTGGGTCAGGTCCCAGACCTGGCCGGAGTGGAAGTAGGGCTCGGTCACCGCGACGTTGCGCAGTGACGGTGCCCGGAAGACGTACTCGTCGGTCGCCGTGCCGGTTACCGAGAAACGACCCTTGTCATTCTCCGGCAGGACGTCGGCGCCGGGCTTCTCCACCAGGCCGAAGGGATAGTAGCCCTGGCCGCCGACGTTGATGCCGTTGTGGCAGGCCACGCAGCCCTTGTTCATGAAGGCCTGCAGTCCCTCCTTCTGGTGGTCGCTGAGCGCGTCCTCGTCGCCCTTCAGGTAGCGATCGAAGGGCGCATCCGGGGTCAGCAGGGTGGCCTCGTAGGCCTGGATCGCCGCGGCGACGTTGTCGAAGGTCACCGGGTCGGACTGATCCGGGAAGGCGGCCTCGAAGTCCTCGACGTAGGGATCCATGCTCTTGATGGTCTCGACCACGCGCTTGGGCGTGTTGTGCATCTCCACGCCTGCCTGGATCGGGCCCTTGGCCTGCTCCTTGAGGTCGGAGGCGCGGCCGTCCCAGAACTGGGCGACGTTGTAGACGGCGTTGAATACGGTCGGGGCGTTGCGCGGGCCGCGCTGCCAGCCGTGCCCCAGGGAGGTCGGCTGGTTGTCGTCACCGCCCATGCCGAGGTTGTGGCAGGTGTTGCAGCTGATCGTCTGGCTGCCTGACAGGCGCGGGTCGAAGAACAGCTTCTTGCCCAGGATGACCATGTCGTCGGTCACCTTGACGCCGTCGACGTTCGCCGGCGGTTCGGGAATGGGCTCGAAGCTGCCCTTCGCCATCTCCATCAGTTGCGAATCGGCGTGGGCGCCCCCGGCCACGAGCAGGACGGCGAGCGGCAAAGCGCGCAGGGGTATTGAAGCCATGGCGGTGCTCCTTGTAGTCAGCATGCCTGTTTTCTTGACTGATTCTAAGCTAGCACCCTGACTCTCAGAGTCGACCGCGATCGTTCCGGGAATTGACCTTGGTCAACGGGGAAACCGAAATCGGCTCAGCGCTGGCAGGTGGGGCAGTAGGTTGTGGTCCGCTGGGCGACGGTGATCTCGCGCAGGGGGTGGCCGCAGCGGCCGCAGGGGGCGCCGCCGTGACCGTAGGCGCGCAGGCGCTGGCGGAAGTAGCCGGGGCGGCCGTCCGCGTCGGTGAAGTCGCGCAGGGTGGTGCCGCCGGCGGTGATCGCCTCGCCGAGCACCGTGGCGATGGCGGTCGCAAGCCGGCGGTAGCGGTTGCGCGAGATCCGGCCCGCGGCGCGGGCGGGATGGATGCCGGCCAGGTACAGGGCCTCGGTGGCGTAGATGTTGCCGACACCCACCACCGTGGCGCTGTCCATGATGAACGCCTTGACCGGGGCGCGCCGGCCACGGGCGCGGGCGTGCAGCCGGTCGCCGTGGAAGTCCGGCCCGAGCGGCTCGGGCCCGAGGCGGGCGAGCAGCGGATGGGCCTCCGGGGCGCCGAGGACGTGGTGGAGGCTGCCGAAGCGGCGGGGGTCGTTGAAGCGCAGTACACGGCTGTCGTCGAGGGTGACGTCCACGTGGTCGTGCCGCTGTACCGGCGTCTCCGGCGGGACCACCCGCAGGCTGCCGGACATGCCCAGATGCCAGAGCAGGTGGCTGGTGTCGTCCAGGGCCAGCAGCAGGTACTTTCCCCGGCGCGAGACCGATTCGATCCGCCGGCCGGTCACCGCGGCCTCGATGCCGTCGGTCACCGGCCAGCGCAGACGCCGCTCGCGCACGGTCACGGCGGTGACGCGGGCATCGGCCAGGTGCGGCGCGAGGCCGCGCCGGGTGGTCTCGACTTCGGGGAGCTCGGGCATGCCGTGATGATACCCGTCCGCGTCCGCGCCCGGGCAAGAAAAAACCCGCCTCGGAGGGCGGGTTTCATCGCGGGCGCCGCCGGGGTGGCGGCGCTGCTACTTGAGCTTGGTCTCGCGGTAGGTCACGTGCTTGCGCACCACCGGATCGTACTTGCGGAACTCCATCTTGTGGGGGGTGTTCCGCTTGTTCTTGTCGGTGGTGTAGAAGTGACCGGTGCCGGCGGTCGAGACGAGTTTCACCTTCTCGCGCATGTCTGACCTCCTCAGACCCGTTCGCCACGCGCACGGATATCGTTGAGCACCTGATCGATGCCCTTCTTGTCGATGATCCGCATGCCCTTGGAAGATACCCGCAGCCGAACGAAGCGCTTCTCGCTCTCCACCCAGAAGCGGTGGAACCGCAGGTTGGGCAGGAAGCGCCGCTTGGACTTGATGTTCGAGTGCGAGACGTTGTTGCCCGTGGCCGGGCGCTTGCCCGTGACCTGGCAGACCTTCGCCATGGGAGCTGCCTCCTAGAATCCGTGACCGTGATGAGCCGGGAAACCTCTGATCAGGCCCGGGCGGCGACGCGCCTGATCGCAGGGTTCCCGAAAGATCGGCCTTTATACCAGCGCCCCCGCCGCGGTTCAAGCACCATCGGGCTTGAATTTACCGGGCGCGGGACACACATGAGCGATGAACGGCGCGCTCGGCGTGCCGCCATCGAGCCACAGGTCTATTCGACAGGAGGTGTTTATGGCCATTCGTCGCTACGAGCCCTGGGGGCTGCTCAACGAACTCTCCCGCGAGCTGGGCCGTCTGTCCGAGTCCGCGGAGACGGGGGACAGCTCCAGCCTGGCTACCAGTGACTGGACGCCTGCGGTGGATATCCGCGAGGAAACCGACCGTTACGTCATCCATGCGGACCTGCCCGGGGTGCGTCCGGAGGACATCGAGGTCCACATGGAGGGCGGCATGCTCAGCATCAGTGGTCGCCGGGAGTCCCACACGAACGAGGCCGGTGAAGGCTACAAGCGGGTCGAACGTGCCAGCGGCAGCTTCTCCCGGCGCTTCAGCCTGCCGGATACCGCCGATCCCAGCGGCATCACGGCACGTTGTGACCAGGGCGTGCTCGAGGTCAGCATTCCCAAGCAGGAGAAGACCCGGCCACGGCGCATTCAGGTCGAGGGCTGAGGTCGGGGAGGCGGCGGCGCGGGCGCCGCGCCGCCGTGCCGTGCCAGGGCACACCGGTAACGCGACTGAGGTGGCGAACAGGGCATGGAGTACAAGGACTACTACCGGATACTCGGGGTCGGACGGGATGCCGATGCGGACGAGATCAAGCGTGCCTACCGCAAGCTTGCCCGCAAGTACCATCCGGACGTCAGCAGCGAGCCCGATGCCGAGCAGCGCTTCAAGGAGGTTGCGGAGGCCTACGAGGTGCTGCGTGATCCCGAGAAGCGCCGCGCCTATGACGAGCTGGGCAGCGGCTGGCGCGAGGGCCAGGATTTCCGTCCGCCGCCGGAGTGGGAGTTCCATACCGGCGGCGGCCGTGGCGGCGCCGACTTCAGCGACTTCTTCGAGTCACTGTTCGGCGGCGGCCGTTCCCCGTTCGACGACATATTCGGCGGCGCCGCCCGGCAGCACGGCGGATTCTCGGTCCGCGGCCAGGATCAGACCGCGCGGTTGACCGTTTCGCTCGACGAGGCGTTCCACGGTGGCGCCCGTACCGTGCAGCTCGAGGGTGCCGAGCCCGATACCCAGGGCCGCATGCGGCGCACCCAGCGCAGCCTTCGCGTGCGCGTGCCCGCGGGGGTGACCAACGGTCAGCGCATCCGTCTCGCCGGCCAGGGGCAGCCGGGCATGGGGGGAGGCGAGCGCGGCGATCTCTATCTGGAGATCCATATCTCGCCGCACCACCAGTTCCACCTGCGCGGCCGGGACATCCACCTGGATCTGCCGGTAGCGCCCTGGGAGACCGCGCTGGGCGCGCGGCTGAAGGTGCCGACCCTGGGCGGTCCGGTGGACATGCGGATACCGGCCGGGAGCCAGGCGGGCAAGCGCCTGCGCCTGAAAGGGCGGGGGCTGCCCGGAGAGCCGCCGGGGGACCAGTACGTGACCCTGCGTATCGTTAACCCGCCCATGGATGACGACGCGGTGCGCGGTCTGTATGAACAGTTGCGCGACCGGTGCCGGTTCGACCCCCGGGCGAACATGGATTATTAGTGCGCTAATCGGTTGCCTGAAAGGGGTAAAGTGCTTACCCTTTGTCGACGCGCCGGCGGCGTCGGGCGGGCGTTCCGGACGACGCGCCGCGCTGGCGGGACGATGCTGCCGGGGCGGAGTCCCTCGATCCCTAATCCAACAAGGTCACTGGCGATGAGGATGCGCAAATGACCGACGTCAATCTCGAGCGCGCGCGCTACAACATGGTCGAGCAGCAGGTCCGCCCCTGGGAGGTGCTCAACGACCGCATCCTCTCGGTGCTCGAAGCGCTGCCGCGCGAGGATTTCGTGCCCGCGGCCCACCGCAACCTCGCCTATGCGGATCTCCAGCTTCCGCTGCCTCACGGCGAGGTGATGCTGGAGCCGAGGCTCGAGGCGCGGATGCTCCAGGCGCTGGACCCCCAGCCCGACGAGCGGGCCCTGGAGATCGGCACCGGCACGGGCTATTTCGCCGCGTGCCTGGCTCAGCTCGCCGGTGAGGTCACCAGCATCGACATCCACGAGGACTTCCGCGAGCTGGCCGGCGAGCACTTTGCCGCCGCCGGGGTCGGTGGTGTCAATCTGGAGGTGGGCGACGCCGCTGCCGGCTGGGACGACGGCCGGCGCTACGACGTGATTGCGGTCACGGGGTCGCTGCCGGAGCTCCATCAGGGCTTTCACCGCAGCCTCACCATCGGCGGCCGGGTATTCCTGATCGTCGGCCAGCCGCCGATCATGGAGGCGCTGCTGATTACCCGGGTCGGCGAGGACCAGTGGGCCAGCGAGAGCCTGTTCGACACCAGCGTGCCGCCGTTGCGCGGCGCCCGCGTCACGCCGCGGTTCCGTCTCTAGGGCGCGCGGGGACACTACCGTGCGATCGGTCAATGCCAGCGAACTCGCCGACTGGCTCGCAGGGGAGGCGCCCCCGCAGCTCATCGATGTGCGCGAGCCCTGGGAGCACGGGACCGCGAGTCTTGCGCAAGCGAGCCTGGTGCCCCTGGCGTTGCTGCCACAGCGCCTTGATGAGCTGTCCCGGGAACGGCCCACGGTTGTGATGTGCCACCACGGCGTGCGCAGTGCGATGGCCGCCGGGCTGCTCGAGCGCGCCGGATTCACAGACGTCATCAATCTTGATGGCGGGATAGACGCGTGGTCGGTCGAGGTCGACCCTGCCGTGCCCCGCTACTGACGGAGACCTGCCCATGAAACGAATTCTACTGGCCGTCGCCCTCGGCAGCCTGAGCCTGCCGGCGCTGGCTGCCGAGGACCTGCTCGACGTCTACCGCAACGCCCTGGACAGCGACCCGGTCTTCCAGCAGGCGCAGGCGCAGCTGCGTACGGCGGAGGAGGCCCTGCCGCAGGCCCGGGCACTACGGCTGCCGGAGATCGGTGTCGATGCCGCGGCCAAGCGCAACTATCAGGACACCAATATCGTCAACGGTCCTGAAGCCGACGATAGCTACAACTCGCTGACCTACGGCGTTCAGCTCAGCCAGCCGCTGTTCCGCTACTCGGACTTCCAGCAGCTCGACGTGGCGAAGGCGAACGTCGCCCAGGCCAAGGCGCGCTTCGCCTCCGCCGAGCAGTCGCTGATGACCCGCGCCGCGGAGCGCTACTTCGGCGTGCTCGACGCCCAGGTGGCGCTCGCCGCCGCCCGTGCACAGCTCAAGGCCATCCAGCGCCAGCTCGAGCAGGCCCGGGAGCGCTTCGACGTCGGTCTGATCGCGCGTACCGACGTGGAGGAGGCCAAGGCCCGCTACGATACCGCCCGTGCCTCGGTCATCCAGGCGGAGGACGACCTGGAGAGCGCCCGTGCCCAGCTGCGTGAGGTGATCGGAAAGCCCCCGGGGGAGCTCGCCCGGGTGCGCAGCGGTGTCGATCTCTCGGCGCCGCAGCCCGCGGACGAGGATGCATGGCGCCAGCGTGCGGAGGAGCAGAACTGGGAGCTCACCGCGGCACGCCAGGCCTCGAAGGCCGCCATGGAGAACGTCGACGTGGCCCGCGGGGGGCACTATCCGCAGGTCGACGCGGTGGCGAGCTACGGCGGCAGCCACACCGATGGCGGGGTGACCAGCGGTGCCACCTACGACGGTTCGGATAATCAGGAGCTCGCCGCCGGTATCGAGGTCACCGTGCCGCTGTACACCGGCGGGGCCACCAGCTCGCGGGTGCGTGAGGCGCAGTCGCAGTACACGGAGGCACGTGCCAGCCTGGAGGAGGTCCGCCGCTCGGTGACCCGCAACGCCGCCGACGCTTACCGCGGTGTGCAGACGGCCCTCGAGCGGGTGCAGGCCCTCGCGCAGTCCCGCGTCTCCACCAAGACGGCCCTGGAGGCGACCCAGGCCGGCTTCGAGGTCGGTACGCGTACCATCGTGGACGTCCTCGACGCCCAGCAGAATGTCTTCGAGGCAGAGCGGAACTATCAGCAGGCGCGTCACGCCTACCTGCTCAACACCCTGCGCCTCCAGCAGGCCGCCGGCGTGCTCTCAGAGGACGACCTTGCCTCGATCAACCGCCTGCTCTCAGCGAACGCGGCGCCGTACGTGAGCGAGGACGCGATCACTCCCGGGGAGAACTCCGCGGAGTAAGCGCCTCGATCAGCGCCACGGTGCGGCCCAGGGCTCCGCGGTGGGCGGCGACCACGCCCTCCGCGGCCTGGCCCGCCCGGATCCGGGCCCCGGAGTCGGTGAGCCACTCGATCACCGCCGTGGCCAGCCCCTCCGCATCCGTGACCGTGCGCGCGCCGCCCGCCTCGGTCAGCAGCTCGAATATCCGCGCGAAGTTGTGCACGTGGGGCCCGGTGATCACCGGGTGCCCCAGGGCGGCGGGTTCCAGCGGATTGTGACCGCCCACCGCCACCAGGCTCCCGCCCATGAAGGCGATATCCGCCGCGGCGAGCAGCGTTGGCAGCTCGCCCATGGTGTCTCCCACCAGCACGTCCACATTCGCCGCGTCGGTGGTCCCCGGGGTGCTGCGCCGGGCGAACCGGAACCCCTCCGAGCGGGTCAGCGCGGCGACACCGTCGAATCGCTCCGGGTGTCGGGGAACCAGCACGAGCACCGCGCCAGGAACGGCCTCCAGCACGCGCCGGTGCGCCGCGAGCGCGGCGGATTCCTCGCCTTCGTGGGTGCTCGCGGCGATCCACACCGCACGCGCCGGGCCGAGCAACCCGCGCAGTGCCTCCCCCGCCTGTCGCTGGGTCTCGTCCACGGGCTGGTCGAACTTCAGGCTGCCGGTGACGTGGAGTCGCACGGGGGAGGCCCCCAGCGCCCGGAACCGCTCGGCGTCCGCGTCGTGCTGCGCGGCGATCGCGGCCAGGCCGCGAACGGCCTCCGTGCCCAGCCGCCCGGTGCGGGCATAGCCGGCGGCGGAGCGCGCTGACAGCCGGGCGTTGGCGAGCACCAGCGGGATGCCGCGGGCGTCGGCCTCCGCGATGAGGTTGGGCCAGATCTCGGTTTCCATGAGCACACCCAGCGCCGGCCGCGTCCGTGCCAGGAAACGCCGTACCGCGCCGGGCGTGTCATAGGGGAGGTAGCAGTGGCGGACCCGGTCCCCGAAGAGCGCCCGCACCCGCTCCGAGCCCGTGGGCGTCGTGGAGGTGACCAGTACCGGCCGCTCCGGATGGGCCGCCATCAGCGCCTCGATCAGCCCGCGGGCGGCCACGGTCTCGCCGACGGAGACGGCGTGGACCCACACCGGCGCGCCGTCGATGGCCGGGCCGAAGCCGAAGCGTTCCCCCCAGCGCCGCCGGTAGGCGGGCGCGCGGCGGGAGCGCCACAACAGCCGGGAGAGGATCGCCGGGGTGGCGAGTCGCAGGGCGAGGGTATAAAGGGTACGCGGCATGGCGCACACTCTATCAATTCAGCGATCGGGGTGCGGTGGCATTCTACCGGCCCGGCGTGCGGGGGCTTGCGCCGAAGCGTTGCGGCCAGCCCGTGGCGATCACCGTTGCCCCGGCCGTGGAGGTCGGGGGGCGCGATGAGCGCCGCCGGACCGGCGAAGGCGGCGGCGTGCCGCGGTGCGCCCCGGGGATCGGCGTTCCATGCGGGCGTGCCGGTTTGCGGGGATACGCCGGATCAACGGGTCGTCGTGATTCGACGCTGCGATAGTCCGGTCAAGCACGCCGGGCGTCATCCGGCGCGTGCTGCCCGGGCCGGGGCACGTGCGGCCGCGGGAGGTGGTGATGCGAGCCGCGAGGTTAGTATACTCCGCGCTCCTGCCGATCGCTGTTGAATCGCCGATGGACCGCTCGCTGTTCGCGCCGCGCTACTGGTTGACCTGGCTGGGTATGGGGCTGCTGCGGCTGCTGGCGGCGCTGCCGTACCGGCTCGCCATGCGCGCGGGCGACGGGCTCGGCCTGCTCTCGTGGTACCTCGTGCCCTACCGTCGCCGCATCGTCGAGACCAACCTGCGGCTCTGCTTCCCGGATCTCACCGCCGCGCAGCGGCGCGATCTCGCCCGCCGGAACCTGTGCTATACAGGACGCGGACTGGTGGAGGTCGCGCTGGCGTGGTGGGGCGCAGAGTCGCGTATCGCCCGGCTCGGCACCGTGGAGGGGGCCGAACACGTGGCACGCGCGCAGGCCGAAGGCCACGGCGTGATCCTGGTCAGTGCGCACTTCACGCCGCTGGACATCTCCGGGCGAATCATGAGCCGGTGGTTCGGTTTCCAGGCGATCTACCGCGAGAACCGGAACGCGGTCATCGAGCACTTCATGCGCGAGAGCCGGCGACGGCACTTCGAGCATGCCTTCGACCGCGGCGACATGCGCGCCATGGTGCGGGCGCTGCGTGAGCGGCGGGTGGTCTGGTACCCGCCGGACCAGGACTACGGCCGTCGGCACGCGGTGTTCGCGCCGTTCTTCGGCGTGCCCGCCGCGACGATCACGATGACCTCGCGTCTGGCACGGCTCTCCGGCGCGGTGGTGATCCCCTGCTACGGTGTGGCGCGCGAGGACGGCAGCGGCTACGTGGTGAAGCTCGGCCCTCCGCTGGAGGGGTTCCCGAGCGGTGACGACACCGCCGACGCCGAGCGGCTCAACGCCCGGCTGGAGGCGGAGGTCCGGCAGCGCCCGGCGCAGTACTACTGGGTGCACCGGCGGTTCAAGACCCGGCCCGACGGCGGGCCGAGCCCCTATCGGGGGCGGGGCAAGCGGCGCAGGAAGGGCAAGTGATGCGGATACCCGATTTCGGCGACGTCACCCTGCTGGTGGCCGGGGACGTGATGCTGGACCGTTACTGGCACGGCGATACCGGCCGGATATCGCCGGAGGCCCCGGTGCCGGTGGTGCGCATCGGGGCCAGCGACGACCGTCCGGGCGGCGCCGCGAACGTGGCCCTCGGGCTCGCGGCGCTGGGCTGCCGGGCGCGGCTCACCGCGCCGGTGGGCGAGGATGAGGCGGCCGCGGCCCTGGATGGCTGCCTCGCCGGCGCCGGCGTCGAGCGCCACTGGGTGCGGCGCGCCGGCGCGCGCACCACGACCAAGCTGCGCGTGATCAGCCAGCACCAGCAGATGATCCGGCTGGATTTCGAGGACGGCGCCGCCGCGTCGGCCCCGCTGGCCGCCGATGAGATTGCCGGGGCGCTGGACGGTGTCCGCGCGGTGGTCCTCTCCGACTACGCCAAGGGCGCGCTGCGTGATCCGCAGCCGCTGATCCGAGCCGCCCGCGCCGCCGGCTGTCCGGTGCTGGTCGACCCGAAACGCCCGGATCTCGAGGCCTACGCCGGGGCCACCGTGATCACCCCCAACCGCCCGGAGTTCGAGCGCATCGTCGGCCATTGCGGCGACGAGGCGACCCTGGTGGCGCGAGGCCGTGGCCTGCTGCGCGAGCTCGACATCGAGGCGCTGCTGCTCACCCGGGGGGAGGAGGGTATGACCCTGCTGTCCCGGGACGGTGAGCCGGTGCACATCCCCGCCCAGGCCCACGAGGTGTTCGACGTGACCGGCGCGGGGGATACGGTGATCGCCGTGCTCGCCGCGGCGGTGGCTGCCGGCGAGTCCCTGGCCCATGCCGCGGCACTCGCGAACCTGGCCGCCGGCGTGGTCGTGGGCAAGCTCGGCACCGCCACCGTCACGCCCGCCGAGCTCCACGCCGCGGTCCGCCACTGGGCGCCGGTGCACACCGCCGACGGCGTGCTCGACGAGCCGGACCTGCTCGCCGGCGTCCGCGAGGCGCGGGCCCAGGGGCAGCGGCTGGTGATGACCAACGGCTGCTTCGACATCCTCCACCCCGGCCACGTCGCCTACCTGGAGGCCGCGGCGGCACTGGGCGACCGGCTCATCGTCGCGGTTAACGACGACGACTCGGTCCGGCGTCTCAAGGGCGACGGCCGCCCGGTCAATCCCCTGGCGCACCGCATGGCGGTGCTCGCCGGCCTGGCCGCGGTGGACTGGGTGGTGCCCTTCGCCGAGGACACCCCGGCCCGGCTCATCGAGGCGGTTGCGCCGGACGTCCTGGTCAAGGGCGGGGACTACCGCGTCGAGGACATCGCCGGCCACGAGTCGGTGCTCGCCCGCGGCGGGGATGTCCGGATCCTGCCGCTCCTCGAGGGCTATTCCACCACCGATATCGTGACGCGGCTGGGGCGGTAGCGGGGGCGATTTGCTACACTGCGTTGCCGTGGTCGCTTCGCCGCTGACGAGTCATGAGCCGATCATCGATCCCTTCCGCCGCGCCGCCGGTCTCCGTGCTGATGTACCACCAGGTGGGGCCGTTCGCCTCGCCCGCGTCCCATCGTGCCGGCTACTGCCACGTGCGACGCTTTGGCGCGCAGATGGCCTGGCTGCGGCGTTTCGGCTATCACGTCATCGGCCTGGACCGCCTGCTCGACGGCCTGTTCGGTGACACGCCGCTGCCGCCGCGCGCGGTGGTGCTGACCTTCGACGACGGCTACGAGAACTTCCGCGAGCACGCCTGGCCCATCCTGCGGCGCCACGGCTTCCCGGCGACGGTCTTCCTGGTGGCCGACCGGATCGGCGGACGCGCCGAGTGGCTGGGCGACGGCCAGACCCGGGCCGCGCTGATGGACGCCGACACGGTGCGCGCGCTCCACGCCGAGGGCGTGACCTTCGGTTCGCACACCCTCAGCCACCCGCGGCTCTCCCGGCTGGAGGAGGCCGAGCAGCGCCGCGAGATCGTCGACAGCAAGGCGCGCCTGGAGGACATCCTCGGGGCGGAGGTGCGCCACTTCTGCTATCCCTACGGCGACTACGACGCCCGCAGCCGGGACCTGGTGGCGGAGGCCGGCTACGCCAGCGGCCTGACCTGCATCCGCGGCGCGGCCAACACCGCCGACAACCCCCTGGAGATCCCGCGCAAGGCGATCTCCTACGGCGACAACCTGCTCGGCTACCTCTGGAAGCTGCACGCCAAGCACGCGCGCAAGGACCGCGGAGGCACGGCGCGCGCGGCATGAAGAGTCTCCACGTCCTCGGAAGCCGCCAGTTCGGAGGCGCGGACCGTTTCTACGTGCGCCTGATCCAGGCGCTCGCCGCCGCCGGCCACGAGACCGTGGCCGTCAACCGCCCCGGCAGCCCGGTGGCGGAGGCACTCGCCGCCACGCCGGCCGGGCTCCCGGTGCGCCAGTATCACCTGCCGTTCGCCAACAAGTGGGACATCGCCACCGTGCTGCGCCTGCGTGCGCTGGTGCGGCGCGAGCGCCCGGTGGCGGTGCAGAGCTACATGGGCCGGGCGACACGGCTGACCCGTGTGCCCCGGCGCAGCGGTGGGGCGCACATCGCCCGCCTCGGCGGGTACTACAAGCTCGACGGCTACTATCGCCACTGCGACGCCTGGGTGGGGAACACCCGGGGCGTGTGCGACTACCTGGTCGGTGAGGGCCTGCCGCGGGAACGGGTCTTCCACATCGGCAACTTCGTGCCGCCGCCACGGACGGTCACCGACGCGGCGCTGGCGGGCCTGCGCGAGGAGGCCGGCCTGCCGCCGTCGGCCCGGGTGCTGTTCGCCCTGGGGCGGTTCATCGGCATCAAGGGCATGGACGATCTCCTGCGCGCCTTCGCGCGGATGCCCGGGGAGGACCGCGACGGCCGGCCGCTGCGGCTGGTCATCGTCGGCGACGGGCCGCTGGCCGGCGAGCTGCACGCCCTCGCCGAGGAGCTGGGGGTCGCGGGACGGGTGCACTGGCCGGGCTGGCTGGACGACCCGGAGCCCTGGTTCGGGCTGGCCGACGTGCTGGTCTGCCCATCGCGCCACGAGACCCTCGGCAACGTCATCCTGGAGGGCTGGAACCACGGCCTGCCGGTGGTGAGCACGCGCACGCCGGGGGCCACCGAGATCGCCCGGGACGGTGACAACGCGCTGCTGGTCCCCCGCGAGGACCCGCCGGCGCTGGCGGCGGCCCTGGAGCGGGCGCTGGCACTGGACGCCGACGCGCGCGCGGCGATGGTGGCGGCGGGCCACGCCGAGCTGACCCGGGCCCACGGCGAGGCCGCGGTCGTCGAGGCCTACGTCCGTCTCTATGACACCCTGCACCGCGGCGCCGGGGGGCGGGGCTGATGCGGCGCATACTCGTCATCCGGCTGTCCGCGCTGGGCGACATCGTCATGGCCTCCGGGCTCATCCCCGCGCTGCGTTCGCGCTGGCCGGACGCCCACATCGCCTGGCTCGCCGAGCCCGCCGGCGCGAGCCTGCTGCAGGCCAACCCCCGCCTCGACGAGGTGATCGTCTGGCCCCGCGGGGAGTGGCGGCGGCTGCGCGCCGAGCGCCGCTACCTGGCCCTGGCGCGGTCCGTGCGCGCGTTCGCCGCGCGGCTGCGGGGCGAGGGCTTCGACCTGGTGCTCGACACCCAGGGGCTGCTGAAGAGCGGCGTCTGGGCCCGCTTCACCGGCGCCGGCGAGCGTATCGGCCTGGGCTCGCGGGAGGGCAGCGAGCGCCTGATGACCGAGGTGCTCGCGCCGCCGCGGGACGATCGCCGCATCGCCAGCGAGTACCGCGCCCTGGCCGCCCACCTCGGCGCGGACACCACCCGCTTCCCCATGGACCTGGCACTCGGCGACGACGACCACGTCGCGGCCCGCTCCGCCATCGCGGGGGCCGGGGTGAACGGGCGCTACGTGGCGTTCGCGCCGTTCACCACCCGTCCCCAGAAGCACTGGTTCAACGAGCGCTGGCGGGACCTCGCCGGGCGTTTCGCCGCCGAGACCGGTGCGACCCCGGTGGTGCTCGGCGGCCCGGAGGACCGCGCGGCGGCGGAGGCGCTGGTCGCCGACAGCCCGGCGGTCAGCGTCGCCGGCGGGCTGTCGCTGCGCGCCAGCGCCGCGGCCATCGCCGGTGCCGAGGCCCTGGTGGGCGTGGATACCGGCCTCACCCACATGGGTACCGCCCTGACCGTGCCCACCGTGGCGCTGTTCGGCTCCACCCGTCCCTATCTGGAGACGGAGAGTCCGCGCACCCGGGTGCTCTACGAGCCGCTGTGGTGCTCGCCCTGCCGCCGGCGTCCGCTGTGCGGCGGCGAGTTCAGCTGCATGCGCCTGCACCGTCCCGGCGACGTGTTCGATGTCGCCCGCGAGCTGATGGCCGCGACATGACGGTGGTCCACGTCGAGACCGGCATGCACCTCTACGGGGGCGCGCTGCAGGTGCTGATGCTGCTGCGCGGGCTCGCGGCCTCGCCGGGCCGGCACGTGCTGGTCTGCCCCGCCGGCAGCGAGATCGCCGAGGCGGCGCAGGGCGTCGCCGACCGCGTGGTCGCGATGCCCGTGCGCGGCGATCTGGACGTCGCCTTCGGTGCCCGGCTCTACCGCGTGCTGCGCGAGGAGGATGCGGACCTCGTCCACCTCCACAGTCGCCGCGGTGCCGACGTCATCGGCGGCATCGCCGCCCGCCTCGCCGGCGTGCCGGCGGTGCTCAGCCGCCGGGTGGACAACCCGGAACGGCGCTGGTGGGTGGCGCTGAAATACCGCCTCTACGCCCACGTGATCACCATCTCCGAGGGCATACGCGAGGTCCTGCTCGCCGAGGGCCTGGCCCCGGAGCGGGTTACCTGCGTGCGCAGCGCGGTGGATACGCAGACGTATCGCCCCGGCGGCGACCGCGCGTGGTTCCGGCGGGAGTTCGGCCTCGCCGACGACGAGGTGGCCGTGGGCATGGCTGCGCAGTTCATCCCGCGCAAGGGGCACCGCGTGCTCGTCGCGGCGGCCCCCGCCGTGCTGGCGGCGCACCCGCGCACCCGCTTCCTGCTATTCGGCCGCGGTCCGGAGGAGGCGGCGATCCGCTCGCTGGTCCACGAGCAGGGCCTGGGAGACCGGTTCGTGTTCGCCGGCTTCCGCACCGACATGGCGCACATCTTTCCGTGCCTCGACGTCCTCGCGCACCCGGCCTATATGGAGGGCCTCGGCGTGACCCTGCTCCAGGCGGCGGCCTGCGGCGTGCCGGTGGTGGGGGCGGAGGCAGGCGGCATTCCCGAGGCCGTTGCAGACGGGATTACCGGCTACCTCGTGCCACCGGGGGACAGCACCGCCCTCGCAGAGCGGGTGGGCCGGTTGCTGGGCGATCTCGCCCTGCGCGAGACCATGGGTGCGGCGGGTCGGCAGCACGTTGACGCGCGCTTCTCGGTGACGGCGATGACGGTGCTGAACCGGCGTGTCTACGAGCGCGTGCTCGGCGTGGGTAGTGGGTAGCCGAATTCGGCGAGCCTGATCCCGAGCTCGGCCTCCAGCTGGGCGTTCACGTGCGCGTAGTAGGCCTGGATGAACTCCATGTTGTCCCGGCCGAGAAGATCCCCGGGGCGCTGCTGACGGCCGAGGACAGGCAACCGGTTGAGGTGCTTGAGCAGGATTCTCCCCTTGCGATAGGTGAACGGCACGTTCAGCCAGACCCGCTTGTCTACCACGTCCCGGTAGGTGAAGTGATTGATCAGCCGCGCCAGGGCGAGGGTGCCCCGGCGGTAGCCGATGTTTACCCTGTCCGCATGCAGCGGTTGGGGCGGGACGTCGAGGCCGAGGGCGTCCGCGAAGCGTGTAACGAACGCCTCCCCATCGCGGGCGAAGGCCTCGTAGGGGAAGACGTGGACCCGCTCACGGCCGAACAACGCCTGGTAGTGGCGGATCAGCGGCAGGTACTCGAAGTGCTCGAATCGGAACAGCGGCGCCTTCGCCGGTTGGAAGCCGGACTCGTGGAGATAGTGGGCGTGGTGGAGATAGCGGTTCACACCGTGGGTACCGCCCTCCTTGACGTACTGTTTGTACACCGAGGCGATCATGGCCGGCTGGTTGCGGATGAAGATGACGATGCGCGCCCCCGGCAGGGTCCGATGGATCCGCTGTGCGACCTCCTTGGACAGGCAGCCGAAAAGCCCGCCGTTGTGGAGGTTGCCGCTGAGCTCTTCCTCGCAGAGGATGATGTCCTCGTCATCGCGTTTGCCGAGGGTGGCGCGCGCGGTTGCCGGGTCGAAATGAAAGGCGTCGTGATGGATGAAGGCCGCCCGGACGTGCTTGCGATGGACATAGCGCAGCCCCTGCGCCCCGGGGTAGAACAGGCGCTGGAACCAGTTCGTCGCCGTCTTGTGGTAGCCGATGTGAACGATGTCCGTCATGGCGTGTGCCCGGGTGTGTCACGGTGGCCGGTGGCACGGGCGCGCAGCCCCGTGGCGATGAGTATGGCGAGGAACAACGAGTTCGGCACGATCCCGGTTGGATCCAGGTAGCGGATCTGTAGCTGACCGATGAGGAAGAACGTCAGCAGGCCGCCGCCGGCCAGGCGCACCAGATTGTCCGGGACGTCGCTACCGGCCGGTGGCCGGAGGCCGCGGAAAAGCGCCACGATGCCGCAGACCCCGAAAAGGCCCACGCCCACGAGGCCGAGCTGTGCCCAGAGGTTGAGCACCATGTTGTGCAAGTGGGGGAAGCGCTTGACCTCGGAGGCCGCGTAGCGCTTGATCGCCGGTTGCGCGCCCGCCGGCCCCCAGCCGAGCCAGGGGGCGTTGCGGATTATCGTGGCACCGCTACGCCAGAGCATCAGTCGGTAGCGCAGTGAGCGGTTGGGGACGGCCTGCCAGTCGCCGGCGGCGATGTCGCGCACGGAGCGGACCGCCTCGCCCGGGTCCAGCCGCCAGGCCACGGTGTCCGAGGTGGCCACGATACCGCCCAGCGCCAATACCGCGAGCAGCGCTGCCGCCGCGGCCGGACGGCGCCCGGCGGGGGTGGCGAGCCACCGGCAGAGGGTTGGTCCCCACTGGACGGCCAGGGTCACAGGGATGCCGATCATCGCCCCGAGCCAGGCCGAGCGGGAGCCGGACCACAGCAGCGCCAGCAAAGCGACGATCAGTGCTGCGCCCCAGCCCGCCATCAACATGATGCGCCGGGCGCGCGTGCCGCAACGCACCGGCGGGCGCATGCAGAGCACGAGGAGCACGAGGGCGGCATACAGCCCGAAGGCGTTGGGGCTGGCGGAGGTCTTAAGCCGGACCAGCCCCTCCCAGGGCAGGCGTGGTGCGCGGGTGAGCGCGACGGCGAGCCCTACCAAGCCGGAGAGCACGGCGAGGTTGAGGCAGCGTCGAATCCAGGCGGGATGGCGGAACAGCCACCATCCCCCGGCCACGGCGAGCAGTCCGTCGGCGCGGAGCAGGTGCCAGCTCTGGCCGAGGTGACCGCGGTCCGGGTCCGCCGGGGTGCTGGAGTAGACGGCGAGCAGTCCGCGCAGCACGACGTAGGCGCAGAATGCGGTCACGAGGAGTGCCAGCGGGTCTCGAAGCAGGGTCGGTAAGGCCTGGCGGGCCTGTAGGAGAAAGCCGAGCAGCATCAGGGCCAGCCCGGTATTCATGGCGGCTACGCTGAAGCCGCCGCTGAAGGCGAAAAGCGCGAGCCCGCTCAAACCGAGACCGGTCGAGACAGGCGTGCAGGCACGCGCCACGGTGGGTGCGGCGCCGGTTATCCACGGTGTCGTTGGCATCGGTGGCCCTGATTATGTGCTTGGCGGTCCGCGTGCACGGGCCGTCTTCCTCTGGCCTTGCGGACACAGGGTCCGTATGGTGCGTTCCGGGCCATCGCCCCGGCCATTCCTCGAATTGCTCGAACGGGCCGGTGACGCAATAATGGCGGCGCATCATGAGTACGCATTCCGGTGGTTGCATTGCCGGCCGCCGAACCGCCGCGATCGTTTCCCCGGTCGACGGTCGATCACCCTGAACATGGTGAGGTCCAAGGGATCAGGTATGCTCGACAACGCGTCGCGCGGATCGAAGTTTATCCCCGGTGCCTCAGGACTGTCCAAGCCGATGGATCCCGGGGTTGAAGAAGTGCGCGCGGACGCACCGGCGCGGCAGCCGGGGGAGGGCGCGTGCGCCGGACGACTCGCGATCCTGATCACCGACCAGGGCGACGGCGGTGTCGAGCGCATGCTGGTGCACACCGCCAACGCGCTTGCGGCACGGGGCGTTGCGGTGCACCTGCTGGTGGCGGACCGGGATCAGCGTTTCCTCGACCGCTGCGATGACACTGTTGCGCTGAGCGAGCTGGAGGCCGGCTCGTCCGTGGACGCGGTGCGCCGTTTCCTGGAGCACGAGCGCCCGGCCGTGCTCATCAGTGCCAAGCTCCGTGACGACCGCATCGCCGCGGACGCGCGGGATGCCGCCGGGAGCGGCACCCGGGTGTTCTTCCGGGTGGGCAATCCGCTGGTGCACCGGCTGCGCCAGGGCCGCGCGAATCCGTTGCGCCGCTGGCGCCGGCGGCGGCAGATGGCGCGGCTGTACCGCCGGGCCGACGGGGTCATCGCCGTGTCCGGCGGGATCGCCGACGATCTCGTGGACGGACTCGGCGTGCCGCGCTCGCGTATCCGCGTGCTCCCCAACCCCACCATCACTGCCGCGGTCCACGACGAGGCCCGTGAGGCCGTGGTCCATCCGTGGTTCCAGGGCGACGGGCCGCCGGTGATCCTCGCCATCGGCGGGCTGCGCCGGCAGAAGAACTTCGCCTCGCTGGTGCGCGCCTTCGCCAGGGTGCGTGGTGAGCGCGCCGCCCGGCTGGTGATACTCGGCGACGGCCGTCAGCGCGAGCGCCTGCTGGCGCTCGCGCGTCGCCTGGACGTGGCCGGGGACGTGGACCTGCCGGGCTGGCAGCCGAACCCCTATGCCTTCATGGCGCGGGCGGCGGTGTTCGTCTCCTGCTCGCGCTGGGAGGGCTCGCCGAACGTGCTGGTGGAGGCGGCCGCGCTGGGGGTGCCGCTGGTCGCCGCGGACTGCATCAGCGGCCCCCGGGAAATCCTCGAGGGCGGACGCCTCGGGCACCTCGTCCCGGTGGACGACGCCCCGGCGCTGGCCGCGGCCATCGACGCGGCGCTGCGCGAGCCGGCGCCGGCGGAGATGACCCGGCGGGCTGCCGAACCCTACCAGGCCGACAACAGCGCGCAGGCGTACATTGACGCCCTGCCCCTATACCGCCGATGACCGACCTCGCGATCTTCCTGGCCACCTCGGGTCACAGCGGCGTCGACCGCGTCGCCCGCAACCTTCTGCCCGGTCTCGTGGGGCTCGGGGTCGACTGCGACCTGATCACCATCCGTGGCCACGGTCCGTACCTGCCGGAGGGCGGCGACTACGAGCGGGTGGGCCGTGTCGTGCTTCCCGCGCGCCACGTGGACACCGCCCTGCCCGGGCTGGTGCGCTACCTCCGCCGCGAGCGGCCCGCGGTGCTGATGACCGACAAGTACCGGGTCAACCGCATGGCGCTGCTCGCCCGTGCCATCGCCCGGGTGCCCACCCGGCTCGCGCTGCGTATCGGCACCACCGTGTCCGTGGACCTCGCCAGCCGGGGTTCCTGGACGCGCTGGGTCGAGCGCTGGAGCCTGCGTCACCTCTACCCGCGGGCGGACTACGTCCTGATGCCCTCCCGGCAGGCCGCCGCGGACCTGGAGGCGCTGGCCGGCTGGCCGGAGGGGCGGGTGCGGGTGGTGCCGAGCCCGGTGGTGGATCCGGCCCGTTTCGACGTCCCCGCACCGCCCGATCACCCCTGGTTCGCCCCCGGCGGCCCCCCGGTGATCCTGGGGGCGGGGGAGCTCTCCGGGCGCAAGGACCATGCGACCCTGCTGCGCGCCTTTGCCCGGCTGCGCCGCGGGCGTGACGCGCGCCTGGTGATCCTCGGCCGCGGCCGCCAACACGATCGTCTGCTCGCGCTCGCCCGGGAGCTCGGTGTCGAGGCGGACGTGGACCTGCCCGGTTTCGTTGACGAGCCGGTGCGCTACATGGCCCACGCCGCGGCCTTCGCCCTCACCTCGCGCTGGGAGGGGGCACCGGTGGTACTCATCGAGGCCCTGGCGAGCGGTACGCCGGTGGTGAGCACCGACTGCCCCAGCGGCCCGCGGGAGGTCCTCGACGGGGGCCGCGTGGCGCCCCTCGTGCCCATGGGCGACGACGCGGCCCTGGCGGACGCGCTGGCGGGGGTGCTGGATACGCCGCCGGACCCGGCGGCGCTGCGCGAGGCGGTCGCCGCCTACGGAATCCGGCGCAGTGCCCGCGGTTATCTGGCCGCGATGGACCTCCTTGCTCCCGGGGAGGACGGCTGATGTGCGGGATCGCCGGTGTCAGTCTCGACGCCCCGGTGCCGGAGGAGCGCATCGCCGCTGCCGTGGCGAGGCTCGGCCACCGCGGCCCCGACGACCGCGGCGTCTGGCGCGAGGGCAACGTCGCGCTCGGGCACACGCGGCTGTCCATCATCGATCTCGCCGGCGGTCACCAGCCCCTGGTCACCGCCGACGGCGCTCTGGTGCTGATCGCCAACGGCGAGATCTACAACCACGTGGAGCTGCGCGCCGAGCTCGAGCGCGCCGGCTGCGCGTTCCGCACGCACTCGGACTGCGAGGTCCTGCTGCACGCCTACCGCGTCTACGGCGACGACTTCCTCGAGCACGTGAGCGGGATGTTCGCCTTCGCCCTCTACGACGTCCCCCGCCGGCGGCTGCTGCTCGCCCGGGACCACCTCGGGCAGAAGCCGCTGTTCGTCGCCGCCGGTGCCGACGGCGTGCGCTTCGCCTCCGAGATCAAGGCGTTGCTGCCGCTGCTGCCGGCACGCCCGTCGGTGCGCGCGGTGGGGCTCGCGCGCTACCTCCAGCACCAGTACGCCGCCGGGCGCGAGACCATCCTGGAGGGGGTCGAGCGGGTCCTGCCGGGGGAGGTGATGGAGGTGGTCGACGGCCGGGTCCGCGGCCGGCGCCGCTACTGGGACGCCAGCGCCGTGGAGCCGTGGGAGACGGACTTCGAGTCGGCCAGCACCGCCTTCGACGAGCTCTTCGACCGGGTGATGCGCCAGCACCAGCGCTCGGACGTGCCCTTCGGCCTGTTCCTCTCCGGCGGGGTGGATTCCGCCACCCTGCTCGGGGCGCTCTCGCGCCTGCGCGACGAGCCGCTGCACACCTATTCCGTCGGCTTCGAGGCCCCGGACATGGTCGACGAGCTGCCCCTGGCGGCGCAGGTGGCCCGGCGCAACGCGAGCCGGCATCACCCCTTCGCGCCGGACGGCGCCGCACTGCTGGCGCGCCTGCCGCGCACGATCTGGGCGGCGGATGAGCTGATGCGCGATTTCGCCAGCCTCCCGACCCTCTATCTCGCCGAGCAGGCGCAGCGCGACCTCAAGGTCGTGTTCTCCGGCGAGGGCGGCGACGAGGCCTTCGCCGGCTACGGGCGTTACCGGGTCAACCCGCTGGAGCGGCGGCTCAAGGCCGTGGCCGCGCCGGGCAGCGGCGGCTTCCGCACCGGCGGCCTGCTGCGCGGGCGCACGCGCCGGCGGCTGGCCGGCGACGCCCTCGCCGGGGCCATGTGCCACACCCGGGAGCCGTTTGTCGAGGCCTGGGCATCGACGCCGCGGGGCTGGTCGGATCTGCAGCGGATGCAGTACGTGGACCTCACCACCGCGCTGCCGGACAACCTCCTGGTCAAGGCGGACCGCATGCTCATGGCCAGCGGCGTCGAGGGCCGGCTGCCGTTCGTCGACCACCGCATCGTCGCCTTCGGGCTGTCGCTGCCCGACCGGCTCAAGGTCGCGGACGGCCAGGGCAAGCACTTTCTCAAGCGCTGGGCCGAGCGCCTGGTGCCGCGGGAGCTGCTGTACGCGCCCAAGCGCGGCTTCCACGTGCCCGTGCGCGGCTGGTTCGGTGACCACCTTGCCTGGCTGGAGCGCGTGCTGCCGGCCCATCCGGCGGTGCGCGAGTGGTTCCGCCCGGAGGGCGTGGCCTGGCTGCTGCGCCGGGATGCCGCCCGGGGCCGGCTCAGCGCGCCGGCCTTCGCCATCGTCCAGTTCGCGCTCTGGCACCGTATCGTGCTGGAGGGGGACGGCGCCGACCCGGGCAGCGACGCGGATCCCTTCCGGCTGCTGGAGGGCCGGGCATGAGCGGCGCGCCGCGGATCGCCGTGTTCCTGGCCTTCTCCGGCAAGGGCGGGGTGGAGCGCATGGTCGTGCGCCTGCTCGCCGGGCTGTTGGACCGGGGCTACGCGGTGGACCTGGTGGCGGTGCGCGCCGACCGGCTGCCCGGTCCGCTGCCGGCGGGGGTGCGGCTGGTGGACACCGGCCACCGCCACAGCCAGATGGCGGTGCTGGCGCTCGCGCGCTACCTGCGCCGGGAGCGCCCGGTGGCGCTGCTCGCCGCCAAGGACCGTGCCATCCGCACCGCCATCGTCGCCCGCGGGCTGGCCAGGGTGCCGGTGCACCTCGCCGGGCGCCTCGGCACCAACCTCTCCGCCGCCCTCGCCGGACGGGGCCGGCTGGGGCGGTGGCTGCGCTATGCGCCCATGCGGGCGCTCTACCATCGCGTGGACCGGGTGGTCGCGGTCTCCGAGGGCGTGGCCGAGGACACCCGGCGCATCGCCGGACTCGCCCCCGGGCGCGTGTGCGTGGTGCGCAACCCGGTGGTCTCGCCGGATCTCGCCGAGCAGGCACGCGCCGAGCCGGACCACCCGTGGCTGCGCGAGCCCGGCCCGCCGGTGATCCTCGGTGCCGGGCGGCTGACCCGGCAGAAGGACTTCCCGACGCTGCTGCGCGCGTTCGCGCGGCTGCGTGCCGGGCGCCCGGCGCGGCTGGTGATCCTCGGCGACGGTGGCCAGCGCGGGGCGCTGGAGGCGCAGGCGGCCGAGCTCGGCGTCGCCGACGACCTGGCCCTGCCGGGGCACGTGGCCAACCCCTACGCCTGGATGGCACGGGCCTCGCTGTTCGTGCTGTCCTCGGCCTGGGAGGGCTCGCCCAACGTGCTCACCGAGGCGGTGGCGCTGGGCACGCCGGTGGTGGCCACGGACTGCCCCAGCGGACCCCGGGAGCTGCTCGCGGACGGGCGCTTCGGGCCGCTGGTGGCGGTGGGCGACGACATCGCCATGGCGGCGGCCATGGCGGCGGTCCTGGACGCCCCCCTGCCGCCGGAGACGCTCCGGGGCGCGGCGGCGGGGTATACACTGGAGGCCAGCGCGGCGGGCTACCTGCGGGCGCTGGGCCTGGACGAACGAGCCGGAACCCCCTGATGCTGATTTCCTACCGTCACCGATTCCTGTTCGTGCACATCGCCAAGACCGGCGGCACGAGCATCCGCACGGCCCTGCGTCCGTACCGCTGGGGCTGGCCGTACACGCCGGTGCTCGCTGCGGCGAGCCTGATCAGCCAGATGACCCGGCCGAAGCACGCGCTGGGCATCAAGTTCCCGCGCCATGCCAAGGCGATCGCCGCCTACGAGATGCTGCCCCGCGAGCTCTACGAGGGGCTGTTCAAGTTCGCCGTGGTGCGCAATCCCTGGGATCTGCAGGTGAGCTCGTTCCACCACCTCAGGCGCGAGCACCCGCAGCGCACCGCGCACCTGGATACCTTCGAGACGTTCATCCGTGCCAAGCTCGACCCGGAACGGGCCTACGATTACCTGCTGGACATCTCCCAGGAGCGCCAGTGGGAGTACGTGTGCGATTTCCACGGCCGGCAGATCGTGGATTTCGTCGCCCGCTACGAGCGTCTCTCCGAGGACTTCGCCCACGTGTGCGAGCGCATCGGCATCGAGGCGCCGGCGCTGCCGCACCGCCGCCGCGCGGGTGACCGCGGGACCTATCAGGATTACTACACGCCCGAGACCCGGGCGCTGGTGGCCCGTCACTACGCCGAGGACATCGAGCGCTTCGGCTACCGCTTCGGCGACGGGGACTGAAGCGGGGCGCGTCCCGCCGGGTCAGCGCTCCACCAGCCAGCGACCGCGGTCGGCGAAGCGCTTGTACGGATTGCGCACGCCCTCGGGCTGGCGGGAGAAGCGGCGGTAGCTCCACAGGTACTGCTCCGGCTGCTCGCGGATCGCCGCCTCGATGGTGTGGTTGAGCGCGGTCGCGGCGGTGGCCGGGTCCGGGTCGGCGACCGCCGGGTCGGCGCGGCGCCAGTGCACGCGGAAGCCCCGGCCGGCGGGCAGGCGCTCGGCCCAGCCGATCACCACCGGGGCGCCGCTGCGTTCGGCGATGCGGCCGAACAGGGTCATGGTCTTGGCCGGCTGGCCGAAGAACGGGACGTGCACGCCCTCGCCGGGGGGCTGCTGGTCCGGCAGGATGCCCACGCCCTCGCCGTCGCGCAGCGCCCGCAGCAGGGCGCGCACGCCGCCGGCGCGGGCGGGGTGGAAGTGCGCCCCGGTGCGCGAGCGCGCCGCCACCAGCAGCGACTCCAGCCACGCCTGGCGCGGCGGCCGGTACAGGGCGTGGAGCGGGGTGCGCTGTGCGACCCACGCCTGAAGCAGCTCCCAGGCGCCGAGGTGGGGCGCGATGATGAGTACGCCGCGGCCCTCGGACAGGGCCTCCGTGAACACCGCCTCGCCGTCCACCTCCCGGATCAGCGCCAGGGTCTCCGTCACCGGCCGGTGCCAGATCGCCCCGAGCTCGAGCAGGTTGCACGCCGAGGACTGCAGCGCGCGGCGGGCGAGCGTGCGCTTCGCCGCCGGCGGCAGCGCGGGGAAGCACAGCTCCACGTTCACGCGCACGATGCGCCGGACGTCGTTGGGGAAGCCGTCCGCGAGCGTGCCCACGGCCCGGCCGGCGCCGTGGAGCAGGCGCAGGGGCAGGCGGGCGGTCAGCCGGAGCAGACCATCTACGAGGCGGGCGCGCAGCACGATGGAGAGGCGGGGGCGGTGACCGGCGGGCTCACTCCCGCCGGTGCTGCTCGAGGATGCGCGGGTCGTCCGGGTGGAAGTCCTTCACCACGTACTCGGCGCCGCAGTAGGGGCACTTCCCCTCGCCGGTCTTGTGCAGGGGGATGAAGACCTTGGGGTGGGAGTTCCACAGGTACATCCCGGGCATGGGGCAGGACACCGGCAGGTCGTCCACCGTCACCTCGTAGCGGTGCGCGGCGTTCGGCTGGATCAGGTCCTGGCGGTCGTGAGTCTGGGGATCAGGCACGTCGTATCCTCCCGAGCGATGTTCAGGCTACCGGGGTCAGCCATTCGGGGTGGGCGTCCCGGCGGCCCTCCACCTGGTCGAAGAATCGTTTCTGCAGGTCCGCGGTCACCGGCCCGCGGCGGCCCTCGCCGAGCACCCGGCCGTCGAGCTCGCGGATGGGGGTGACCTCGGCGGCGGTCCCGGTGAAGAATGCCTCGTCGCAGACGTAGACCTCGTCGCGGGTGATCCGCCGTTCGCGCACCTCGTAGCCCGCCTCGTCGGCGAGCTGCATGACCGCGTCGCGGGTGACGCCGGCGAGCGCGGAGGTGAGCTCCGGGGTGTGGATCACCCCGTCGCGCACCATGAAGAAGTTCTCCCCGGAGCCCTCGGCGACGAAGCCGTCCACGTCGAGCAGCAGCGCCTCGTCGTAGCCGGCGGCCACGGCCTCCTGTAGCGCCATCATCGAGTTGATGTAGTTGCCGTTCGCCTTGGCGCGGCACATGGCCACGTTGACGTGGTGGCGCGAGAACGACGAGGTCTTGATGCGGATGCCGCGCTCGATGGCCTCGGCGCCGAGATAGGCGCCCCAGTGCCAGGCGGCGATCATCACGTGCGTGGACAGCCCGTCGGCGCGCAGGCCCATGCCCTCGGAGCCCAGGAACGCCATTGGCCGGAGGTAGGCGCTCTCCAGGCCGTTCTCGCGTACCGTCTCGATGCAGGCCCGGTTGATGGTGTCCGCGTCGAAGGGCATCGGCAGGCCGAGGATCTTGGCGGAGTCCATGAAACGCCGGGTGTGCTCGAACAGCCGGAAGATCGCCGGGCCGTGAACCGTGTTGTAGGCGCGGACACCCTCGAAGACGCCGAAGCCGTAGTGGAGCGTGTGGGTGAGGACGTGGACCCTGGCGTCGCGCCAGGGCACGAACTCGCCGTCGATCCAGATCACGCCGTCCCGGTCCGCCATGCTCATGCGCGGCACTCCTTACACGCTCTATGTGGTCTCGCCCGGTTCCGGGGTATGCGCCGCGCCCATGATCCGCGACCACAGCGCCGTGACCGCTTCGCGCTGCGTCCGGAAGCGCTCGGCGGGAACCCGGGCGGGCAGCTCCTGGAGCGTCAGCCGATGGATCTCCGCGCGGAATACCCGGTAGGCCTCGGCCAGGGTCTCCGCGTCGTCCTCGCCGACGAGACCGTCGTCGCGGGAGAGCTCGCCGAGCAGGCGGATATTGTCCGTGAATCGCAGCAGGCCGGGGTTGTCATGGGCTCCGGCAAGGACCCCATATTGGACCATAAATTCGATATCCGCGATACCGCCACGGTCGTTCTTGAGGTCGAAGACGTCCTCGTCGCCGGAGGCCTTGGCACGGCGCATGCGCTCGCGCATGGCGGCGACCTCGCCGCGCAGTGCCTCGGGGTCGCGCGGGCGGGTGAGGATCTCGCGGCGCAGCGCCTCGATGCGCTTGCCGAGGTCAGTGTCTCCGGCGACCACCCGGGCGCGCACCAGGGCCTGGTGCTCCCAGGTCCAGGCGTTGTCGCGCTGGTAGGTGGCGAAGGCGTCGAGGCTGGTGGCGAGCAGCCCCGACTTGCCACTGGGGCGCAGCCGCGTGTCCACCTCGTAGAGGATGCCGCCGGGGGTGGTGGTGGCCAGGATGTGAATGATGCGCTGGGCGAGGCGGGCGAAGAATACCGCGTTCTCCACGCTCTTCTCGCCGTCGGTGTGCAGCGCCTCGCCGCGGGCGTCGTTGACGAACACCAGGTCCAGGTCCGAGCCGTAGCCGAGCTCGATGCCGCCGAGCTTGCCGTAGGCGAGCACCGCGAAGCCCTGGCGCACGTGCTCGCCGTCCACCAAGCCGGTGGGCTCACCGAAACGGCGGCTGACGTGGTACCAGGCGACGCGCAGGACCTCCTCGACCACCACCTCGGCGATGTCGGTGAGGTAGTCGCTGACCACCATGATCGGGATCGCCTCGGCGAGGTCCGCGGCGGCCACGCGCAGGACGTTGGCCTGGCGGAAGTGGCGCAGCTCCTCCATCTGGCGCTCGAGGTCGTCGTCGTCGACCCGGGCCATGCGTGCGGCGAGCTCCCCGGCCAGGGCCTCGCGGCGCAGCGGCGTGTACAGCGTGCGCGGGTCGAGGAGCTCGTCGAGGAGCACCGGGTGGCGTGCGAGCAGCCGCGCGATCCAGGGGCTGGCGCTGCATAGCTGCACGAGCTGGGACAGCGCCATCGGGTTCTCGCTGAGCAGCGCCAGGTAGACGGTGCGCCGGGCCACCGTCTCCAGCAGCGAGAGCACCCGCTCCAGGGTGGCGTCCGGGCCGGGCTGGCCGGAGACGGCCTGCAGCAGCATGGGCATGAGCCGGTCGAGCCGGCCCCGGCCGCGGGCCGAGAGCGAGCGTGCGGTGTGGCCCTCGCGCAGGGCGGCGATGCGCTCGCGGCCGCGCGAGGGGTGGGCGAAGCCGGCGTCGTGGAGGAACTCGTCGGTCTCGTCGTCGTCGAGGGTGGCGTTCCAGACGTCGCCGAAGTCGGTGGCCCCGGCATCGGCCTCGCCGGCCTCCTGGGGGGCGACGAAGACCTGGTCGAAGTGGGCCTGCACCCGGGCGCGCCAGCCCTCCAGCGCGGCGGTGAAGGTGTCGTAATCCGGGTAGCCCATGGCGAGGGCGAGCCGGGCGCCGTCCAGGGGATCGTCCGGAAGCTGGTGGGTCTGGCTGTCGTACATCGCCTGCAGCCGGTTCTCGCTGCGGCGCAGGAAGGCATAGCCCTCGGCGAGCTCGTCGCGGGTGTGCGCGGGGATCTGGTCGTGCTCGGCGAGTCGCGAGAGCATCTCCAGCAGCGAGCGCCCCTGCAGGGCCGGCTCCTGGCCGCCGCGGATGAGCTGGAAGGCCTGGACGATGAACTCGATCTCGCGGATGCCGCCGCGGCCGAGCTTGATGTTGTCCGCCATGCCCCGGCGCCGGACCTCGCGGTCGACCAGGGCCTTCATCTCGCGCAGGTTCTCGAAGGCGCCGTAGTCGAGGTAGCGGCGATAGACGAACGGCCTCAGGGCCGCGAGCAGGGTCGCCCCGCGCTCGTAGTCACCGCCGACGATCCGCGCCTTGATCATGGCGTAGCGTTCCCACTCCCGGCCCTGGTTCTGGTAGTAGAGCTCGAGGGCGTTGAAGCTGCTTGCCAGCGGGCCGGAGCTGCCGAAGGGGCGCAGGCGCATGTCCACCCGGAAGGCCTGGCCGTCCGGTGTCTGCCGGTCCAGCGCGGCGATCAGCTCCTGGCCGAGGCGGTTGAAGAACTCCTCGTTCGCCCGCGGGCGCCGGCCGTCGGTCTCGCCCGCTTCGGGGAAGGCGAAGATCAGGTCGATATCCGAGGAGAAGTTGAGCTCGCCGCCGCCGAGCTTGCCCATGCCGATCACGCTCATCCGCAGGGCCTCGCCGTCGGCGTTGCGCGGCACGCCCCAGAGCGCGCAGCGACGCTCGTAGAGGTGGGCGAGGGTACGGTCGATGCAGGCCTCGGCGAGGCCGGAGAGCTCGCCGAGGGTCTCCTCCAGGGGTGCGATGCCGGCGAGGTCCCGCCAGGCGATACGCGCCATCTCCACGTCGCGGAAGCGGCGCAGGGCGCGCTGCAGCGCCTCCGCGCCGTCGGCGTCCGCGATGGCGCCGTCGAGGCGTTCGCGGTAGGTATCGAGGGTGCGCGCCTCCGCGAGCGGGGCCGGGGCTGTCAGCGCGGCAAGCGTCTCGGGGCGCTGGATGCAGACCCGGGCCACGAAGGGGCTGGTCGCCCAGACCAGGGGCAGCGAGGCCTGGACCCGGGCGTCGTCCGGCGCGCCGCGTTCGGCGAGCAGGGTCTCCAGCGGCTCCGCGACCCCGTCCCGGAGGGCCTCGGGCAGGGCGTCGAAGGCGTCGCGCAGGGGCTTGGGGGCGTTGTCCATGCTCATGGGCGGAGCCTACTACAGGTGGTGCCCGCGTCGGCATATCCCCGGGGCAAGGGCCGGGTGCCGGTCCGTGCCCCGGGGCGCGACGGAGTCTCCGGGACGGTCAGTCCAGGTGCTCGAACAGCGCGGCTATGCCCTGGCCGCCGCCGATGCACATGGTCACCACGGCATAGCGCCCACAGATGCGCTCCAGCTCGTGGATCGCCTTGACCGTGAGGATGGCCCCTGTGGCGCCGATGGGGTGGCCAAGGGAGATGCCGCTGCCGTTGGGGTTCACCCGTGCCGGGTCCAGCCCGAGGTCGCGCACCACCGCGAGGGCCTGCGCGGCGAAGGCCTCGTTGATCTCCCAGGTGTCCACGTCGCCGGTGGCCACGCCGGTGCGCTCGAGGAGCTGGCGCACGGCGGGGACCGGGCCGATGCCCATGTACCTGGGGTCCACGGCGGCCACGGTGCCGGCGACCAGCCGCGCCCGCGGTTTCAGGCCCTGGCGCTCGGCGGCCTCGCGGGAGGCGAGCACCACCGCGGCGGCGCCGTCGTTGAGTGTCGAGGCGTTGCCGGCGGTGACGGTGCCGCCGTCGCGCTTGAACACGGGCTTCATCGCGGCCATGCGCTCGGTGTCGATGTCCCGGCGCGGGCCCTCGTCGGTGTCCACGGTGACCGTGCCCTTGCGCCCGCGGATCTCCACCGGAAGGATCTGCTCGCGGAAGTGGCCGGCGTCGATGGCGGCCGCCGCGCGGCGGTGGCTCTCCGTGGCGAGGGCATCCTGGTCCTCGCGGGATATCCCCCACTTCTCGGCGACGTTCTCGGCGGTGATGCCCATGTGGCACTTGTCGAACGGGTCGGTCAGCGCGCCGACCATGGCGTCGAGCATCTGCCCGTCGCCCATGCGCTGACCCCAGCGGCCGCTCGGCAGCCAGTAGGGGGCGCGGCTCATGGCGTCGCCGCCGCCGGCGACGGTGCAGTCGGCATCGCCGGTGCGGATGTAGTCCGCGGCGGTGAGGATGGCCTGCAGGCCGCTGCCGCACAGGCGGTTGAGGGTGAGCGCCGGCGTGGTCACGGGCAGGCCGCCGTTCACGGAGGCGACCCGGGCGAGGTACATGTCCCGCGGCTCGGTGTGGATGACATTGCCGAAGACCGTATGCCCCACCGCCTCCGGCGAGACGCCGGCACGGGCGACCGACTCGCGCACCACCGAGGCGGCGAGCTCGCCGAGGGGGACGTCCTTGAGTGCACCGCCGTAACTGCCGACGGGGGTGCGGACACCGCTGACAACGACTACGTCCTGCATGACGGGGACTCCCTGAGCTGTTCTGTGTGGGGTGAGGCCGGCGGGGCGCGTTCACCGGCGGCGCTGCACCGCACCAACCGTGAATGCACTCCAACGCCCATCATCGTGATTCTACGCATCAAAATCAGCAATTTCTTGAACGGAGGGGGCTGGTCGGCGAAAATGGCGCGCTTCGAGAGCGCGGAATCCGGGCGCGCCCGGCCGACCCCGATCGGGGGGGACAACCCCGGCGGTATCGGCTGTCGGGCCGCCTTCGATGCAACCGGACCACGATGGGCGGGCGCATGCCCCCGGGCAAAGGCCAGAAGCCGGCGCCGCCCCAATGTCTCTAGGGAGGTTATTCATGACCCAGCACATCCAGTATCCGGAATCGGGTGAAAAGATAAAGGTCGTCGACGGCAAGATCTCCGTGCCGGACAACCCGGTTCTCGGTTACGTCGAGGGGGACGGCATCGGCCCGGACATCACCCGCGCGAGCATGCGTATCTGGGACGCCGCGGTCGAGCAGGCCTACAACGGTCAGCGCCGGATCCACTGGGCCGAGCTCTACATGGGTGAAAAGGCTGCCGGCCTTTACGACGGCGACTACTTCCCCGAGGAGACCCAGGCCGCGCTCCAGGACCTCATCGTCTCCATCAAGGGCCCGCTGACCACGCCGGTCGGGGGCGGTTTCCGCTCGCTCAACGTGGCCCTGCGCCAGAAGCTCGACCTCTACGCCTGCGTGCGCCCGGTGCGGCATTATGATGGCGTGCCCTCGCCGCTGCGCAAGCCCGAGGACGTGGACGTGGTCGTCTTCCGCGAGAACACCGAGGACGTCTACGCCGGCATCGAGTACCAGTCCGGCAGCGAGGAGAACAGGAAGGTCGCGAAGTTCCTCAAGGAGGAAATGGGCGAGACCTTCTTCGACGACGCCGGCCTCGGCGTCAAGCCGATCAGCCCCTTCGGTTCCAAGCGCCTGGTGCGCAAGGCCATCCAGTACGCCGTCGACAACAACCGTGAGAGCGTGACCCTTGTCCACAAGGGCAACATCATGAAGTTCACGGAGGGCGCCTTCCGCCAGTGGGGCTACGAGGTCGCCAAGGAGGAGTTCGGCGACGTCACCATCACCGAGGAGGAGCTCTACTCCACCTACGGCGGCAAACGCCCCGAGGGCAAGATCGTCATCAAGGACCGCATCGCCGACATCATCTTTCAGCTGATGCTGCTGCGGCCCAACGAGTTCGACGTGCTCGCCACCATGAACCTCAACGGCGACTACCTCTCCGACGCCATCGCCGCGGAGGTCGGCGGCGTTGGTATCGCGCCGGGGGCGAACATGTCCGACCACGTGGCCGTGTTCGAGGCCACCCACGGCACCGCGCCGAAGTACGCCAACCAGGACAAGGTCAACCCGGGCTCGCTGCTGTTCTCCGGCGTGATGATGCTCGACTACCTCGGCTGGACCGAGGCGGCGGACCTAATCCGCGCGGCCTATCAGAAGGTGGTCACCACCGGCATCGTGACCTACGACTTCGCCCGCCAGATCGAGGGCGCGACCGAGGTCAAGACCAGCCAGTTCGCCGACGCGATCATCGAGCAGATGCAGGGCCGCATCGACCTCGCCAAGTACCAGCAGGAGCGCGAGGAGGCCATCGAGCACGACCGCAAGGTCCGCGAGCTGCGCCGCGTGGCCTCGCCGCTGGAGGAGATGATCGCCTCCGGGCGTACGCCGCAGAGCGTGCGCGAGATGATGAACCCGGAGCCGGTCTCCGTGGCCGCGGCCACCTCCGTGGAGGACGCCATGCACCTGATGCGTGAGCGCCACATCAGCTCGGTGATCTGCGAGCCGGGGGACGACGGTGCCTGGGGCATCATGACCCAGCGCGACGTCCTCTCGCGCATCATCTCCGCCGGCCGCCGTCCGTCGGACGCCCGGGTCAGCGAGGTGGCCTCCAAGCCGCTGGTCACCGTGCCGGGGGATATGGGCCTGCAGGAGTGTGCGGAGAAGATGAGCAAGGAGAACATCCGTCGCGTGGTCGTGGTGGAGAACGAGCGCCCGGTGGGCATCATCTCCGACACGGACATCTTCGCCGCCGTCGAGCAGTTCGGCCTGCCGGAGTAGGCCCCCACCGCCCCTGGCGGTACCGAACGCCCGGGTGCCGCGTGCGCCCGGGCGTTTCTGTGTGTGGCCCCGTGAGCCTGCCGGCGGCGACGCCGGTCCGCGCGCCCGGTGCCGGGCCGGCGTGGACGGGGACGCCGGGATGAGGGGGGAGTCATGTTCGGGGTAGGCTGGATAATACGTCCGCCCAGGGGGAGAAGAGAATGAACGACAAGCGCACCGATGCGCCGCTCCGCGAGGACATCCGCCAGCTCGGCGGGCTGCTCGGCAGCACGCTCTACGAGCAGGCCGGCGAGTCCGTTTTCCACGTCGTCGAGGAGGTCCGGCGTCTGTCCAAGGAGGCACGCGCCGGCGACGCGGAGGCCGCGCAGGCGCTGGAGCGCATGCTCGCCGAGCTGCCGGACGAGCACATCATGCCGGTGGTGCGCGCGTTCTCGCAGTTCCTCAACCTCGCCAACATCGCCGAGCAGCACCACCGGGTGCGCCGTAGCCGGACGTGGCTGCGCGACCCGGATTCCGCACCGCTGCGCGGCTCGCTGGAGGAGAGCTTCGAGCGCCTGAGCGGCGAGGTCGACGGCGAGCGGCTCCACCAGGCCGTGTGTGACCTGTCCATCGAGCTGGTGCTGACCGCCCATCCCACCGAGGTCAGCCGTCGCACCCTCCTGCAGAAGTACAACCGCATCGCCGAGCTGCTGGACCAGCAGGACCGTCTCGACCCCATCCCCGAGGAGATCGAGGAGGTCCACCAGTCGCTGCGCCGCGAGATCACCGCGGCCTGGTACACCGACGAGATTCGCCGCCAGCGCCCGCGCCCCCAGGACGAGGCACGCTGGGGGCTGGCGGTGATCGAGCAGACCCTCTGGGACGTCATCCCGCGCTACCTCCGCCGGCTCGACCGCCAGGTCTACCGGCGTACCGGCGAGCACCTGCCGCTGGATGCCGCACCCATCCGCTTCGGCTCCTGGATGGGGGGCGACCGCGACGGTAACCCCCGGGTCACCGCCACGGTTACCCGTGAGGTCTGCCTGCTCAACCGCTGGATGGCCGTCCAGCTCTACGAGCAGGAGGTCGGCCGGCTGATCACCGAGCTGTCGCTGCAGTGTGCCGACGACGAGCTCCAGCGCGCCTCCGGCGCAGCCTGGGAGCCGTACCGCCAGGTCCTCAAGGACGTTCGCCAGCGTCTGCGCGACACCCGCGCCTGGATCGACGCCCGCCTCGCCGGCGAGCGGCCGGCGGACGCGCCCGTCTACCGCTATGCGGAGGAGCTGCGCGAGCCGCTTCTGACCTGCTATCACTCCCTGCAGGCGTGCGGTGCCGGCGTGGTCGCCGAGGGCCGGCTACTGGACCTGATCCGGCGGCTGTCCGTGTTCGGCCTGACCCTGATGCGCGTGGACGTGCGCCAGGAGGCCGGGCGCCACAACGATGCCCTGGATGCCATCACCCGGGAGCTGGGCCTGGGCAGCTACCACGAGTGGGACGAGGACGACCGCCAGGCCTTCCTTATCCGCGAGCTCTCCAGCCGCCGGCCGCTGGTGCCGCGGGAGTTCCAGCCGGACGAGGAGGTCCGCGAGGTGCTCGACACCTTCGCCGTGATGGCGGAGATGGGGCCGGATTCCCTCGGTGCCTACGTGATCTCCATGGCCGCGCGCCCGTCGGACATCCTCGCCGTCGAGCTGCTGCAGAAGGAGGCGGGGGTGCGGCACTTCCTGCGCGTGGTGCCGCTGTTCGAGACCCTGGACGACCTGGAGGCCGCCGAGGCCACCATGGAGCGTCTGCTGGAGATCCCCTGGTACCGCGAGCGCATCCAGGGTCACCAGGAGGTGATGATCGGCTACTCCGATTCGGGCAAGGACGCCGGGCACCTCACCGCCGCCTGGGCGCTCTACCAGACCCAGGAGCGGCTGGTGGCGCTGGCCCGGCGCCAGGGCGTCCGACTGACGCTGTTCCACGGCCGTGGCGGGTCCATCGGCCGTGGTGGCGGCCCCACCCACGCCGCCATCCTATCCCAGCCCCCGGGCAGCGTGGAGGGGCGGCTGCGGGTGACCGAGCAGGGCGAGGTGATCCAGGCGAAGTTCGGGCTGCCGGGCATCGCCCAGCGCAACCTCGAGCTCTACACCACCGCGGTGCTGGAGGCCTCGCTGTGCCCGCCGGCCTCCCCGCAGGACGACTGGCGGACGCTCATGGACCGTCTCGCCGCCACCGCACGGGATACCTACCGCGGCCTGGTGCGCGAGACCCCGGAGTTCATCGACTACTTCCGCCACGCCACCCCGGAGCACGAGATCGGGATGCTGACCATCGGCAGTCGCCCGGCGCGGCGCAAGCCGACCCGCGGCGTGGAGAGCCTGCGGGCGATCCCCTGGATCTTCTCGTGGACGCAGACGCGGTTGCTGCTGCCGGCCTGGCTCGGCGTGGGCGAGGCCCTGGCGGAGGGACTCGCGGAGGATGGCGAGACCCTGCGCGAGATGTACCGCCAGTGGCCGTTCTTCCGCGCGTTCCTGGACATGGTCGAGATGGTGCTCGCCAAGGGCGACCCGCAGGTGGCCGCCTGGTACGACGCGCGGCTGGTGCCGGAGCCGCTGCGCGGGCTGGGCGAGCGGCTGCGCGGGCAGTACGACCGGACCCTCGACGGGGTGCTCGCGGTCACCGGCCACGAGGCGCCGCTGGAGGACTTCCCCGTGGTGCAGCGCTCGGTGGCGGTGCGCAACCCTTACGTCGACCCGCTCAACCTGATCCAGGTGGAGCTCCTCGACCGCGTGCGCCACGGCCGCGAGGAGGCGCTGCTGCCGCCACTGATGGTCTGCATCAACGGCATCGCCGCGGGTATGCGCAACACCGGGTAGGGGCGGCAACCCCGGAGCGGAAAGCGCGGGGCATACCGGGGCCGGCCCGGCCGTATGGGGCACGGCGCCCCGTCAGGCCGTCCCTGCTTCCTCGCGCCCTGTCGCTTATCCCGCCCGCCGTACCAGCCGCGTGCGCGCGTCCCACTGGGCCTCGGGGGGGAGCGTCTCCAGGTAGTGGACCTCGCCCCCGATCTGTGCGGCGACGGGGGCGCCGTCGCGCAGGAGGATGCGGTTGGCGGGGGAGGCCGGGATCCGTCCACCTGGGGTGACGATGCCCATCAGGTTCACCGGATCCGCCGCGGAGATCACCACGAGGGTGTCGTCCGGTTCGGCATGGCGGTAGCGCGCGAGCGCCCCCACCGCGTCGGGATGGGCGAACTGCTCGCCGGCGAACTGGTCGACGAAACGGCCACCGTGGACCTCGCCACGGGCCTCCAGCAGCCGGAAGACGTAGAGCAGCTCCCGCCACGGCGGCAGTGCCTGCTCGCGGGCCAGTACCCGGCGGAAGACCACACCGTAGCGACGCAGCAGCACCCGGGCGATGTGCTCCAGGGTGGCGAGGTCGGTCATGCGCCGGCGTTCGTCGGTGCCTGGTGCGGATCCCGGCAGCGCCGCCCAGCGCCCGGCGGCGTCCACGCCCGGCGCGGTACGCCGGCGGCGCCGGCCGCGGGGTGCGAACGACGGGCGCTTGTGACTCGGGGCGATGAGCGCGCGTAGCCCATCGAAGGTATCCGCCGTGACCAGACCCACGGCGACGAGCTCGGCAAGGGCCTCCTCGACCTGGGTGCGGAGCATGCCCGTTGCGGCGACCAGGTCGGCGAAGAATGAGGCACCGTGTTCGCGCAGGGCGGCGAGCACCCGCTCGGCCCCGCCGGAAAGGATCGTCTCTCCCGCCTGCGGCGCCGGGATCACGGTCCGCCAGTGGACCAGATTCTCACGCTCTATCAGTGAGATGGGTGTGTTCCGGACGGGGGCGGCGTGGCGGCGGCCGTCGTCGCCGGCGCGCGGCGGGTTGAGTCGCAGCCAGGCGAAACGGCCGGTGGTGAGCAGCTGGTCGAGCTGGCTGCCGGTGTAGTCCGCCACTCGGGCGGGCAGCAGGTCGCCCTCCCACGCGCGGGCCGGTACGGGAAAGCCCTCGAGCTGTTCCAGCGCGCCGGCGAGTGTCTCCACCCCCTCGCCGCGCTCGCCGAGGCCGTGCCAGTCGACGAGAAAGCGCAGGTAGCGCCGGGGCGCAACGGGCTCGGCACGGCTGCGGCGGCGCTGCAGGCTGTATCGCTGGATGCGCGCGAGCAGCCCGCGCTCGCACCACTGCACCGCCCCGGCATCGGCGGTAAAGCGGCCCTGGATCGCGAAGCCCTCGGTTTCCAGCCGGGCGAGCGACGCCGCCACGCGCGTGTCGTCGACGCCCAGCGGTGCCGCGAGCCCGGCGGCGGTGACCGGTCCCAGCCCCTCCAGGCGCGAGCGCAGCAGCTCGGTGAGCGCGGCGTCGGCGTCCGCCGGGGGCGTGCCCACGGCATCGATGGCCGGGTTGGCGGGGGTGTCCGGATACAGGGCCTGCATCTCCACGAGGCGCTCCGCCGCCACCCACAGCGTCCCGCCGCCGGGGACGGAGACGGCGCCGGCGCGCTGTTCGGTGGCGAGCTGTTCGAAGAGGGTGCGCCACTCGCCGGCGGTGCCTTCATCGGCGGTGAGGAAGCCATAGGTGACCAGGGCGTCGTGGAGCTCGTCGGCGTCCCGGGGCCGGGGCCAGACCTCGGCGCACACCCGTGCGACGGCGGCGGCGTCCGGCCGCGCCCAGGTCTCCGGGGAGCCGGGGGTGGTATTGCCGGCGATGCTGAGCGTGCGGCGCTCCTCCTGGGCGCCGTCGTCCAGGAAGGCGTAAGGGCGGGCGTTGATCACCTCCTCCGCGAGGGGCGAGGGGGCGGCGAGGTCGCGGGTGGTGACCGTGACCTCGCCGCGTTCCAGCCGTTTGAGCAATGCCTCCAGGCCGTCGACGTCCAGGCTCCCGGCCAGGCAGTCGTGGAGCGTCTGGGTGACCAGCGGATGTTCGGGGATTTCGCGGGCGCCGGCGAGGTTCTCGGCGCAGGCGAGCTGGTCCGGGAAGACCACCGAGAGCAGGTCCTCGGCGTCCTGGCGCTGCAGCTGCGCCGGCCGTCGGCGGCCGCCGTGGCTGCGCCTGACGGCCAGCGAGACGGTCGCCACCCAGCGCCAGCGCGTGGCGAACAGCGGCGCGTCGAGCAGCGCCTGGGTGAGGACCTCCCGAGCGTTGTCGCTCGCCAGGTAACGGGCGACCTCGTCGAGGGGGAAACTGTGGGTGGGGCCCAGGGAGAGCACGATGCTGTCCTCGAGGGCGGCGGCCTGGAGCTCGAAGTTGAAACGCCGGCAGAAGCGCTTGCGTAGCGCGAGCCCCCAGGCGCGGTTGATGCGCGAGCCGTACGGCGAGTGGATCACGAGGTGCATGTCGCCGGCCTCGTCGAAGAAACGCTCCATGGCGAGCTGCGCCCGGGTCGGCACGACGCCGAGGGCGACACGGGCGATGGCCAGGTAGTCGGCGAGCTGTGCCGCGGCGCCCGCCGGCAGGCCGTGGGCGTCCATCAGCCACTCGCGCACCGGTCCGGGGTCGTTGTCCGATGCCGCGAGCCGCTGGTCGACGTCGGCGCGCAGGCGTGAGACCGCCGCCGAGAGCTCCTCGCTGCGCGCCGGTGCCTCGCCGAACCAGAACGGCAGGTTGGGCGGCATGCCCCCGGCGTCCTCCACGAGCACGCGCCCGGATTCCACCTTGAGGATGCGATAGGCGGTGTTGCCGAGCTGGAAGACGTCACCGGGCACGCTCTCGAAGGCGAAGTCCTCGTTCACAGAACCCACCCGCAGCCCCTCCGGCTGGAGGAGGACGTCGTAGTCGAACTGGTCCGGGATCGCGCCACCGTTGGTCAGGGCCACCAGGCGTGCACTGCGGCGCGGGCGCAGCCGGGCGTTGACGGCATCGCGGTGGAGGTAGGCGCCGCGACGCCCGCGACGGGTGGTGATCCCCTCGGCGAGCATGCGCACGATCCCGGTGAACGTCTCGCGGGTGAGTCCCCGGTATGGCCAGGCGGCGGCGAATGCTTCGTACAGGGCCTGCTCGCCCCATTCGCCGGCGGCCGCGGTCTCGGCGACGATCTGCTGGGCGAGGACGTCCAGTGGTGCGTCGGGGATGTGGATGCGGTCGAGCTCGCCGCGATGTACGCAGTCGAGCAGGGCGGTGCACTCCACCAGGTCGTCGCGGGAGAGGGGGAAGAGGCGGCCCCTGGGCAGGCGGCCGAGGCCGTGGCCGGAACGGCCCACGCGCTGGAGCACGGCGCCGATGCCCCGGGGCGAGCCGAGCTGGCAGACCAGGTCGACCTCGCCGATGTCGATGCCGAGCTCCAGCGATGCCGTCGCCACCAGCGCGCGCAGCTCGCCGCGCTTGAGGCGCTGCTCCGCGTCCAGACGGTGCTCGCGGGCCAGGCTGCCGTGGTGGGCGGTCACGGCGCCGTCTCCCAGGCGCTCGGCGAGGTGACGGGCGGCGCGCTCGGCGAGCCGGCGCGTGTTGACGAAGATCAGCGTGGTCCGGTGCGCGTCCACGTGTCCGGCGAGGCGGTCGTAGATCTCCTCCCAGACCTCGTTGGACATGACCGCGGCCAGCGGCGAATCGGGCACCTCCACGGCGAGGTCGCGCTCGCGCACGTGACCGGTGTCCACGATCTCGCAGCGGCCGCGCTCTCCGCTCAGGAACGCGGCGATGTCCTCGATGGGCTTCTGCGTGGCGGACAGGCCGATGCGCTGGGGCGGTCCCGGGGTGAGCCGCGCGAGCCGTTCCAGCGAGAGCGCCAGGTGGGCGCCGCGCTTGTTGCCGGCGAGGGCGTGGATCTCGTCGACGATCACCGTGCGTACCGTCGCGAGCATCCGCCGTCCGGACTCGGAGGTGAGCAGGATGTAGAGCGACTCCGGCGTGGTCACGACGATGTGCGGCGGGTGCCGGCGCATGCGCTCGCGCTCGGCGGTCGGGGTGTCGCCGGTGCGCACCCACGCACGCACCTCCACGGCGGGGTCGCCGCGGGCGGCAAGGGCCTCGCCGATACCGGCGAGAGGCACCTGGAGGTTGCGCTGAATGTCGTTGGACAGTGCCCGCAGCGGCGAGACGTAGAGTACCGTGGTCTCGTCGCCCAGCCCGGCGGCCAGGCCCTCGCGCACCAGCTCGTCCAGGGCCGCGAGGAACGCGGCCAGGGTCTTGCCGGAGCCGGTGGGGGCGGCGATGAGGGTGTCGTGTCCGTTACGGATCGCCGGCCAGGCCCCGCGCTGGGCGGCCGTGGGCTCGCCCAGCGCGGCCCGGAACCAGTCGTTAACGGCGGGGTGGAAGGCGGTCAGTGGCATGATTCATTGGACCCACAGTCGCCGGGGGCGTTCCCGGAGTGTACGTCAATGGCCGTGTCCGCGGGTGGCGGCCGTCGTGTGCGGGCGAGGGCCACTCCGGCGCCACGGAGGCAGCGTGCCGCGTGCGGCGCAACGCGCTTGGGAATCCCCGGCAGGCGCTATATCCTTGGGCGCCGGCAACCATCCCTCGAACGAGTCACCACCGGGTAGGCGATCCATGCAGGAGTACCAGCGCGAGTTTCTAGAGTTCGCCCACGAGCGGGAGGTGCTGCGCTTCGGCCGCTTCACGCTCAAGTCGGGGCGCGAGAGCCCCTATTTCTTCAACGCCGGGCTGTTCAACACCGGCGGCGCCCTGGCCCGGCTCGGACGCTACTACGCCCGTGCCATCGTGGAGGCGGGCGTCGATTTCGACGTGTTGTTCGGGCCGGCCTACAAGGGCATCCCGCTGGCGGCGGCCACCGCCGTGGCGCTGGCCGAGCATCATGGCCGGGACCTGCCCTATGCGTTCAACCGCAAGGAGGCCAAGGATCACGGCGAGGGCGGCAACATTGTCGGGGCGCCGCTGCGCGGACGCGTACTCGTCATCGATGACGTGATCACCGCCGGGACGTCGGTGGCCGAGAGCGTGGCGCTGATCGAGGAGGCCGGAGCCACCCTGGCGGGCGTGGTGATCGCCCTGGACCGCCAGGAGCGCGGTGAGGGCGAACGCTCCGCGGCCCAGGAGGTCGCCGCCCACCACGGTGCGCCGGTCCATGCGATCGCCGACCTGGACACCCTGGTCGCGTACCTGGAGACACAGCCGTCGCCGCCACCGGCCCTCCACGCCCTGCGCGCCTACCGCCGGCGCTATGGTGTGAGTGCCGGCTGACAGCCCCGTCCATCTGCCCGACAATGGCAGAGGGGCAGGCGGCGCGACAGGGGGGTGCGAGTATGTGGATCAGGGCGGCAGCGGGGTTGCTGGTCGCGGCGGTGCTGGTCGCCACGGCCCGGGCGGAGACCTACAAGTGGGTCGACGATCAGGGCAATGTCCACTACAGCGACTCCATTCCCCCGGATGAGGCCGGCGCCCGTCGCGAGCGCGAGATCAAGTCGGACCGCGGCGTCACCGTCAAGCGCGTCGAGCCGCCGCCCACGCGCGAGGAGCTGGACGCCCGCGCCCGGCGGCATGCGCAGGCCGAGGCGCAGGCGCGCGCCGAGGCGGAGCAGCGCGAGCGCGACCGCATACTGCTGCGGACCTATGACAGCCTTGAGGCCATGAAGGCCGCGCGTGACGAGCGCCTGCATGCCCTCGAGGCGCATATCTCGCTGGCCCGGGACCGCCTGCAGCGGCTCGACGAGCGTCGCCAGGCGCTCGCCGATCGGGCCGCGGGAATGGAACGCAAGGGCAGTGACGGCCTGGAGGGGGTTTACGAGCGTATCGATTCCGTACGCGAGCAGATGCGCTCCCAGCGCGAGTACATCCAGCGCCAGCGCCGCGAGAAGGCCCGTGTGCGCGCCCGGTTCGAGGTGGACATGGCGCGCTACCGGGCGCTGACCGACGACGACGGCTAGGCGGCCGCGGCGTGCCCTTCACCGACTCGTTCATCCTCCTGAGCGGGATGCTCGTCGCCGTGAGTATCCTCGCGACGGTGCCGGCGGACCGCAGCGGGGTGCCGCTGCTGGTGGTCTTCCTCGGTGTGGGGATGGTCGCCGGCGCGGACGGGCTGGGCGGGGTGAGCTTCGAGAGCGTCGCCGACGCACACCTCGTCGGGACGGCGGCGCTCGCGGTCATCCTCTTCGACGGGGGCCTGCACACCCCGTTCGCGAGCTTCCGCACCGGGCTCTGGCCCGGGCTCGCCATGGCCACGGCGGGCGTGCTCGTCACCGCCGCGGTCACGGCGGTGGCCGGGGTGGTGCTGTTCGGGCTGGACTGGGGGCCGGCGGCGCTGCTCGCGGCGATGGTGAGTTCCACCGACGCCGCCGCCGTGTTCTACCTGCTCCGGGCCCGGGGCATCGAGGTGCACGCGCGGGTGCGCAACACCCTGGAGATCGAGTCCGGGGTCAACGATCCGCTGGCGATCTTCCTCACCCTCGCGCTGACCCTCTGGCTCGCCCCGGGGCCGGGGGGGACGGCCGTCGATCTCGCGCTGATGCTGGTGCGCCAGATCGCCTTCGGCGCCGCCGCCGGGCTTGGCGGCGGCTGGCTGCTCACCGCGCTGATCAATCGGTTGCGCCTGGCCCCGAGCCTCTACCCGCTGCTCGCCCTCGCCGGCGGGCTCACCGTCTACGGCGCCGCGGCGGTGGCCGGCGGCAGCGGTTTCCTCGCGGCCTATCTCGCCGGGCTGATCGTCGGCAATCGGGCGAGCACGGCACGGGGCGGAATCCGCCGTTTCCACGACGGCATGGCCTGGCTCTGCCAGATCGGCCTGTTCCTGCTGCTGGGGCTGCTGGTCGAGCCCACGCGGCTGCTCCCGGTGGCGGCGGAGGCGCTCGGGCTGGCGGCGGTGCTGATCGTGCTCGCGCGGCCGCTGGCGACGCTGGTCTGCCTCCTGCCGCTGCGCTTCGAGCCGCGCCAGATCGTGTTCATGAGCTGGACCGGCCTGCGCGGGGCGGTACCCATCGTGCTCAGCCTGTTTCCGCTGATCGCCGGGGTGGACCAGGCGGAGGCGCTGTTCAACCGCGTGTTCTTCATCGTCCTGGTCTCGCTGCTGGTGCAGGGCTGGACGGTCTCGCCGCTGGCCCGGCGCCTGGGGCTCATCATCCCGCGGCGGCACCCGGCCATGGACCGGGTGGATCTCACCCGCCCGAAGGGCCACGAGCTCGTGACCTGCGTGCTCCCGGCGGGGGCGCCCGCGGTGCAGGGCTGCGTGGCGGACCTGGACCCGCCCGCGGGGGTGCGGGTGCTGGCGGTGATCCGCCGTGGCGAACCGGTGGCCGCGGAGCCCGAGCTGCCGCTGCAGGCCGGCGATCAGCTCTACCTGCTTCTGCCCGGGCACTCGCCGGCACTGGAGGAGCGTTTCCAGCACTGGGTGGATACCGTCGCCACCGCAAGGGACGACGCCGAGCAGGCCTACTTCGGCGAGTTCACCGTGGCCGCGGATGCGCCCATGAGCGCGTTCGCGGCGATGTACCTCGGTGGCGACGCCGCCGGTGCCGGCGCGGCGGAGAGCGTCGGTGCGTTCGTGCGCCGGCGCCTGCGCCACCAGGCCTCGGAGGGCGACAGCGTCCGCGTTGGCGGGGTGATGCTCACGGTCCGCGAGATGGAGGGCGAGCGCATCACCCAGATCGGTGTGCGTCTGCCCCGTCGCGGCCGTGGATGAGGGTGCCGACACCGGCGTCGGTGAACAGCTCCAGCAGGATCGCGTGTTCCACCCGGCCGTCGACGATGGTGCTCGCCCCGACCCCGCCGGCCACCGCCTCGAGGGCGCACTGGACCTTGGGCAGCATGCCGCCGTGGATGGTGCCGTCGGCGATCAGCCGCTCCACCCGGGCGGCGTCCAGACCGGTGAGCAGCCGGCCCTCGCCGTCGAGGATGCCGGGGGTGTTGGTCATCAGCACGAGCTTCTCGGCGCCCAGGGTCTCGGCGAGGCGACCGGCCACGAGGTCGGCGTTGATGTTATAGGTCTTGCCGTCCTCGCCCACCCCGATGGGGGCGATCACCGGGATGAAGTCCTGGCCGTCGAGCAGCGAGACGAGTGCCGGGTCGATCGAGGCGACCTCGCCGACGTGGCCGATGTCGATGATCTCGGGCTCGCGCTCGGCCGCCCCGGGGCGCTGGATGTGGAGCTTGCGGGCGTGGATGAAGCCGCCGTCCTTGCCGGTGAGGCCGACGGCGCGCCCGCCGTGGCTGTTGATCAGGCTGACGATCTCCTTGTTGACCAGGCCGCCGAGGACCATCTCGACCACGTCCATGGTCTCCGCGTCGGTGACGCGCATCCCCTCGACGAACTCCGTCTCTTTGCCGATGCGCTCGAGCAGCCGGCCGATCTGGGGGCCGCCGCCGTGGACGATCACGGGGTTGATGCCTACCAGCTTCATCAGCACCACGTCCCGCGCGAAGCTGCCCTTGAGCGCCTCGTCGGTCATGGCGTTGCCCCCGTACTTCACCACGACGGTGCGCCCGTGGTAGCGCCGGATATACGGCAGTGCCTCGGTGAGGACGTGGGCGACCTGGGCGGGGGGCGTGGGGGTGTCGGTCATCGTGTCGGTCTCCAGGCTCCGTGTCAGCGTGAATCGGGTCCGGGGGCTCAGAACGGCGGTGCCAGCTCCGGGGCCGCTGCGGCGAGCAGGCCCCGGAAGTGTTCGCGGATCCGCTCCAGGGCGGCCTCGTCGTCGCCCTCGAAGCGCAGGGTCAGGGCGGGCTCGGTGTTGGAGGCGCGGACCAGGCCCCAGCCGTCGGCGAAGTCGATGCGCAGGCCGTCGATGGTGGTCACCCGCACGGCTTCCGGCACCGTGTGGGTGTTCGCCAGCAGCCGTGCCATGACCGCCTCGGCCTCGCCCTCGGCAACCGGCACGCGCAGCTCGGCGCCGCCGCCGGCCCCGGGCAGCCCGGCGAACAGCGCCGCGCTGCTCTGGCCGGCCTCGAAGGAGAGCAGCTCCAGCAGCCGTGCGCCCGCGTAGAGGGCGTCGTCGAACGGGTACCAGCGGTCGGCGAGGACGATGTGGCCGCTCATCTCGCCGGCCAGCGGGGCGTTGGTCTCGGCGCGGCGCTGCTTGATCGGCGAGTGGCCGCTGCGTGACATCACCGGCACGCCGGCGTTGGCGCTGATCAGTTCCGCGAGGTGGCGGCTGCACTTCACGTCGAAGACGATGTCCGAGCCCGGCAGCCGGGCCAGGATATCCCGGGCGAACAGCATCATCTGCCGGTCCGGCCAGATGATGGTGCCCTCGCTGTCCACCACGCCGAGACGGTCGCCGTCGCCGTCGAACGCCAGGCCGATGTCGGCGCCGTCGTTCACCACCCGCTTCTGCAGCGTCGCCAGGTTTTCCGGCACTGCCGGGTCCGGGTGGTGGTTTGGGAAGTCGCCGTCGATCTCGCAGAACAGCGGTGTGACCTCGCAGCCCAGTGCCCGGTAGAGCTCCGGGGCGAGGGCGGCGGTAACGCCGTTGCCGCAGTCGACAACCACCCGCAGGGGGCGGTAGAGCGTGATGTCGGCACCCACCTGGTCGATGTAGTCCTCGGTGATCTGCCGGTGCCCGACCTCACCCGGGGTGTCGGCGGCGGGGACGCCGGCCGCCCGACGGCCGAGGGTGCGTATCGCCTCACCGGCCAGCGTCTCGCCGCCGATCATCACCTTGAGGCCGTTGTAGCCGGGGGGGTTGTGGCTGCCGGTGACCATTACCCCGGCCCCGGTGCCGAGGCGGTGGACGGCGAAGTACAGGACCGGCGTCGGCACCGCGTCCACGTCGACCACACCGCAGCCGCCGGCGCTCAGCCCTGCGATCAGCGCCCGGGCGAGCTCCGGGCTCGAGTGGCGGGCGTCCCGTCCCACCACCACGGTGTCGTTGCCGGCCTCGCGGGCGGTCGCGGCGATCGCGCGGCCGAGGCGGGTGACGATCTCCGGCGTGAGGGTCTCGCCGACGATCCCGCGAATGTCGTAGGCCCGCAGGATGCCGGGCGGAATCGCCTCATCACCCGCCCCGGCATCGTCGACGGTGCCGGCTTCTGGCGCCTCCGACGGCGTGTCCGCCGAATCCGGGGGCAATGTTGCCGGGATCTCCTCGTCAACCTCGATGCCGGGGGCAGACGATCGGATGGGCGCCCGGATGGGGTGATGTGCCTTCGCCGGCCCGGGTGCCGGGCCGGCGGGTGCGATATCCGTTTCCGTCGTTGCCCGACCGGCCGCCGGTGCGCCGCACCGGCGAAGGTAGGCGCCGGCGCCGCCGGTTACCAGCCCGGCGAGCCCGAGCACGGCGAGCCAGGCGCCCGGGATGTCCAGTGGCAGCCGCGGCGGCGGCTGCTGTACCGCCACCGACCAGACCTGTCCCGGCACCGGAGCGCTGGCATTCGGTCCGTCGACCCTGCCGCTTTGTACGAGCACGGTATCGCCGTGACGGATCGCGGCGGCGGCCTTGCCGGGGGAGGCCCAGTCCAGGAGCCGTGACACGGGCAGGGTCACCAGCCACGCCCCCGCGTCGTTGCCGGCGGCCGCGACGAGATTGAGCTGTGCCCGTGCCGAGCCGGGCAGATGGACCTCCACGCTCGACCTGCCGGTACGCAGGCAGCGCGCCACCTGCTCCGCCAGGGCATAGCCCACCGGTGGCTCCGCACGGGGTGCCGGGGCCAGGCCGGCGGGGGGGATGTGCCGGATGCGCTGCGCGGCGGGGAACGCATTCCGCAGCGCGGTCCCGTCGCCGGCGTCCTCCACACGCTCGAGGGCGGTGGTGACGCGGTTGCCGAGCCGGGTCGCGGCGTCCGCGGCGATCCGCCCGGCCTCGTCTTTCGCCCGGGCCTGCGCGTCCGGGCGCAGCAGCGCCGGCAGCAGGGCCAGCAGGGCGACGAGCGCGAGCACGAGGGCGCCGACGCCGGTCAGCGCCGTCGCGGTGCCGCGGCGGGACAGGCCGATGCGGGGACGTGGCCGGGGCATTGGCTATAGCCGCCCGGAGTGGCCGAATCCCCCCTCGCCTCGTTCGCTGTCGGCGAAGCCGTCGACCACACGGAAGGCCGGCCGGGCGACGGGGACGAACACGAGCTGCGCGATGCGCTCGCCGGGCTCGACGGTAAAGGTGGCCTCGCCGCGGTTCCAGCAGGAGATCAGGATCTCGCCCTGGTAGTCGGAGTCGATCAGCCCGACCAGGTTGCCCAGCACGATGCCGTGCTTGTGGCCGAGTCCCGAGCGTGGCAGCACGACCGCGGCGTGGGTGGGATCGCCGATGTGCACGGCGATGCCGCTGGGGATGAGTGAGCTCTCGCCGGGTGCCAGGGTCAGTGGGGTGTCCAGGCAGGCGCGCAGGTCGAGGCCGGCGGAGCCGGCGGTGGCGTAGCCGGGCATGGGCCAGTCCTGCCCGAGCCGCTGGTCGATCACGCGGAGGTCAACGGTGTCCATGATATCGCTCGATGATGAGATCCATTAGGGCGTTGGCGAGGTCGGCCTTGGGGGCGTCGGACAGGCTGGTGTGCCCGCCCTCCCAGAGCACTTCCAGGGCGTTGCGCTCGCTGTCGAAACCGCTGCCCTGGCGGCCGACCCAGTTGGCGGCGATCATGTCGGCGCCCTTGTCGCGGCGTTTGGCCTCGGCGTGCTCGTGCAGCGTCTCGGTCTCGGCGGCGAAGCCCACGACGAAGGGCCGGGCGGTATCGCGGGCGGCGACGTCGGCGAGGATGTCCGGGTTGCGTACCAGCGAGAGGGTCAGGCCGTCCCCGCCGCCGCGTTTCTTGATCTTCTGCGTCGCCGTCTCGGCGACACGGTAGTCGGCGACCGCCGCGGCGGCGATGAATATCCCGGTGGTCCCCGCACGTGCCATGACCGCCTCGTGCATCTGCTGGGCGGTCTCGACGTCGATGCGTTCCACACCGGGAGGCGTCGGCTCCGCGCAGGGGCCGGCCACCACCGTGACCGCCGCGCCGCGGGCGGCCGCGGCGGCCGCCAGGGCGAAGCCCATACGGCCGCTGCTGCGGTTGCTGATGTAGCGGACAGGGTCGATGGCCTCACGGGTGGGGCCGGCGGTGATCAGCACCCGTTCGCCGGTCAGTGGGCCGTCGCCGACCGCGAGGGCGGCGACGATGGCCTCGGGCTCCAGCATCCGCCCGGCGCCGGTCTCACCGCAGGCCTGTGAGCCCTCGCCGGGGCCGATGAGCCGGACGCCGCGGGCCTCCAGCACCTCGCGGTTGGCCCGGGTGGCGGCGTTGGCCCACATCAGCCGGTTCATCGCCGGGGCGAGGCTGATGGGGGCGTCAGTGGCCAGGCACAGGGTGGCGAGGAGGTCGTCGGCGAGGCCATGGGCCAGCCGGGCCATGAAGTCCGCGCTCGCCGGCGCGATCAGTACCTGGTCCGCCCAGCGCGCCAGCTCGATGTGGCCCATAGCCGCCTCGGCATCCGGGTCGAGGAGGTCGTGATGGACGGGCCGGCCGGAGACCGCCTGGAAGGTCAGTGGCTGCACGAACGCCCGCGCCCCGGCGGTGAGCACGACGCGGACGTCGGCGCCCGTCTCGCGCAGGCGTCGTACCAGGTCGGGGGCCTTGTAGGCCGCGATCCCGCCGGTGACCCCGAGCAGGACGCGGCAGCCGGTGAGCTGCGGCATGGTGTTATCCGTGCAAATGGGCACAGATTACCGGCGTGCCCCGGGTATGGGAAGCATCCGCCGGTGCCGTGCGGGCCTGCGGGATGAGCGTGTAGACTCTGGGCGACAACGGGACGATGACCTCAGGGAGGAGGCATGGCGATCACGGACTGGCCGGCGGCGGAGCGCCCGCGGGAGAAGCTGCTCGCGCGCGGCGCCGGCGCGCTCTCCGACGCTGAGCTGCTGGCGATATTCCTGCGCACCGGACGGCAGGGGCGCACGGCGGTGGACGTGGCCCGGGAGATGCTCGCGGCCTTCGACGGGCTGCGCGGGCTCATGGAGGCGGACCAGGACCGGTTCGCTGCCCACCCGGGCATGGGGCCGGCGAAGTTCGCCCAGCTTCAGGCGGTACTGGAGATGGCCCGGCGCCATCTCCACGAGCGGCTGGTACGCGGGGACGCGCTCACCAGCCCCGGCGATACGCGGCTGTTCCTCACCGCGCGGCTGCGCCACCAGTCCGCGGAAGTGTTCGCCGCGCTGTTCCTGGACAACCGTCACCGGGTGATCGCCTTCGAGGAGCTGTTCCGCGGCACCATCGACGCCGCCCAGGTCCACCCGCGGGAGGTGGTGCGCCGGGCGCTGGCGCACAACGCGGCCGCCGTGATCGTGGCCCACAATCACCCCTCCGGCGTCGCGGAACCGAGCGGGGCGGACGAGCAGATCACGCGGCGCCTGCGCGACGCGCTGGCGCTGGTGGACGTGCGGGTGCTGGACCACTTCGTGGTCGGCGACGGTGAGGTGGTGAGCTTCGCCGAGCGCGGGCTGCTCTAGGGAAAGACGTCCATTCCCTGACGGACCGGGCCCGGCGCCCGGGGACATACACGGCCGGCGTGGAGCGACGGGCGATGCGAACGATTACCGCGGACGACGGACGCAGCTGGACCGCCTTCGTGGGGCGCGAGTCCTACGGGGTGCACATGGTGCTTTTCATGCCGCAGAGCGGCGGTGGGGCGTGTCAGGCGCCGCTGGAGTCGGCGACGTGGCTGGAGGCCGAGCGGGAGCTGGAGGCGATGACCGACGCGGATCTGCTCCGCTGTCTCAACGAGCGGAGCTGGCCCTGGGGGGAGGGCTTCGACGGCAGCACCCCCTGAGGATGCCGCCGTCGCCGGGCGGCGACGGACTCAGGCCGCCGCCGCCCCGCCCATGGCCCCGCGGAGCTTGCCGAGGGCGTTCTTCTCGAGCTGGCGGATGCGCTCGGCGGAGACGCCGTACTGGTCCGCCAGGGACTGCAGGGTCGCCTTGCCGTCGTTGAGCCAGCGCCGCGCGATGATGTCGCGGCTGCGCTCGTCGAGCTCCGCCAGCGCCGAGGTCAGGGCCTCGTGCTGGTGGCTGCGCCAGTCATCGCCCTCGACCTCGGTGGCCGGGTCGTCGCCGGCGTACTGGAGGTAGGCCGCCGGCGCGCGGGGGGCGTTGTCCTCGTCGTCCGAGGACTCCGGCGGGTCGAAGCCCACGTCCTGCCCGGACAGGCGGGACTCCATCTCCATCACCGTCTCCGGCTTCACGCCCAGGTCCGCCGCCACGGCCTCGACCTCGGCGCGGTTGAGCCAGCCCAGGCGCTTCTTGGAGCCGCGAAGGTTGAAGAACAGCTTGCGCTGCGCCTTGGTCGTGGCGACCTTGACGATGCGCCAGTTGCGCAGGATGAACTCGTGGATCTCGGCGCGGATCCAGTGCACCGCGAAGGAGACCAGGCGCACGCCGACATCGGGGTCGAAGCGCTTGACCGCCTTCATCAGGCCGATGTTGCCCTCCTGGATCAGGTCCGCGAGGGGCAGGCCGTAGCCGGTATAGCCCCGCGCCACATGGACGACGAAGCGCAGGTGCGACATTACCAGGTAACGCGCGGCGTCGAGGTCGTTATCGTCGCGGTAGCGCGCGGCCAGGTCCTGTTCCTCCTCGGCGCTGAGCGTCGGGATACGGTTGACCGCCTGGATATAGTGCTCCTCGCTGCCGGCATGCAGCGGGAGACTGCTGAGATCGTTTCGGGCAATCGCCTTGCTCATTTCCATGGCTCCCCCTTTATGAGCCGGAAAGCGTAATTTGCGGCCGCCACCCGGGGCCTCGTCCAATTGGAGTGTCGAGGCCCAGAAAAAGTTCCCTTTCGGACTATATGAGCATTATGCCAGTTTTCAACCTCAGCGTGGTTCTATGGTGCTGAGGTGTCGACCGACGGCGATCCATGCGCCGAGCAGGCCCAGGAGCACGCCGCAGGCGAGCAGGGTGGCCGCGGCCCCCGGGTCCAGACCCTGCAGCCGGAAGCTGCTGGCGTAGCTGCGGGCCAGGGTGTTGGCCGGGCCGGCGAGCAGCAGGTAGGCCGTCTCCACCAGGACCGCGGCGATGGCGCCACCGAAGAGTCCGTGCCAGAGGCCGGTGTAGAGGAACGGGCGTCGCACGAAGGCGTCGGTGGCGCCGAGGAGCTTGGTGATGACGATCTCCTCGCGCCGGTTCTCGATCTCCAGGCGGATGGTGTTGCCAACCACCAACAGTACCGCCAGTGCGAGCAGGCCGGCGATCAGCCAGCCCAGACGGGCGAGCAGGGTTATGATCGCGTGCAGGCGCCGGACCCACTCCCGGTCCAGGCGTACCTCTGCGGCGAGGTCCAGCCCCTCCAGGGTCCGGGTGAGCGCGTCGATCCGCGCCGTGGACAGCCCCGGTGGCGGCTCCACCAGCAGTACCCCCGGCAGCGGGTTGCTCTCCAGCAGCGACAGCGCCCGGTCCATCTGTGTGTGGGCGCGGAACTCCGCCAGTGCCGCCGCCGGCGTGAGGACCTCGACGGCGCGGACGTCGTCGCGCTCGCGCAGGCGCTGTGCGGTCTCCCGGGCCCGGTCCATGGAGGCGTCCTGCTCCAGGAAGACCGATACCCGCGGGCGGCCGTCCCAGTCGCCGAGCACGTTCTGGGTGTTGTCCATGAACACCACGAACAGCGCCGGCAGGGCGAGGGCGATGCCGATCACTCCCGCGGTCATGAGCGCGGCCAGCCATTGCATGCGCAGTCGGCCGAGGGCGCCGAGCAGGGCCCGGCCGTGGTGCTCCAGCCATGCGGCAGCGCGCGCGCGTATCCGGCGGCGGCTGCGGTGGGCGGCCATTCAGTGCGCCTCCGTGCCGGCGGTGTCGGCGACCACCCGGCCCTCGCTCAGGCTGATCCGGCGGTGACCGAGGCGCTCGACGAGGTCCACGTCGTGGGTGGCGATCAGGGTGGTGACGCCGAGCTCGCTGAAGCGCCGGAACAGGGTCATGATCTCCGCCGACAGTGCCGGGTCGAGGTTGCCCGTGGGCTCGTCGGCGAGCAGCACCGGCGGGCGCCGGACCACGGCCCGGGCGATGCCCACGCGCTGCTGCTCGCCGCTGGAGAGTGTCTCCGGCTGGGCGCGCTCGTAGCGGAGCAGGTCCACCTTGTCGAGGGCGGCGCGTACCCGCCGCCCGAGCTCGCGCCGAGGCGTGCCGGCGATCACCAGGGGCAGGGCGACGTTGTCGAAGACGGTGCGGTCGGCGAGCAGGCGGTGATCCTGGAAGATCATGCCGATGCCCCGTCGCAGGTAGGGGATGCGCCGGCGCGCGAGCCGCCCGAGGTCGACGCCGCCGACCACCACGCGGCCCTGGGAGGGGCGTTCGAGCAGCGGGACCAGGCGCAGCAGGGTGCTCTTGCCCGCGCCACTGGGCCCGGTGAGGAAGCCGAGCTCGCCGGGACGCAGGTGCAGACTCACCTGGCGCAGGGCGTCGCGTTCGCCCGGGTAGCGCTTGCCCACCGCCTCGAGCCGGATCATGCGTCGTCGCCATCCTCCACGGTGTCCGCGAGCAGGGCGTCGACGAAGTCGCCGGCGTCGAAGGGGCGCAGGTCCTCGGCCCGCTCGCCGACGCCGATGTAGCGGATCGGCACGCCGAGCTGCTGGGCCATTGCCAGGACGACGCCGCCCTTGGCGGTGCCGTCGAGCTTGGTGATCACCACGCCGGTCACGCCCACCGCCTCGTGGAACTGGCGGGCCTGGGCGAGGGCATTCTGGCCGGTGCCGGCGTCCACCACCAGCAGCACCTCGTGGGGGGCGGTGCCGTCCTGCTTGCCCAGCACCCGGCGGATCTTCTTGAGCTCCTCCATGAGGTTGCTCTGGGTGTGCAGCCGCCCGGCGGTATCGGCGATAAGGATGTCGTTGCCCCGGGCGATGGCCGCCTGGTGGGCGTCGTAGACCACCGAGGCAGCGTCGGAGCCGGTGGGCTGGCTGATCACCGGAATGCCCGTGCGCTCGCCCCAGACGCGGAGCTGTTCCACGGCGGCGGCGCGGAAGGTGTCGCCGGCGGCGAGCAGCACGCCGTGGCCGGCGCCGCGGTAGTGGCTGGCGAGCTTGCCGATGGTGGTGGTCTTGCCCACGCCGTTGACGCCGACGGTGAGGATGACGAACGGCCGGTGGGCCGGGTCGATGGTGAGCGGCGCGCTCACGGGCTCCAGGATCGCGAGCATATCCTCGCGCAGGGCGTGATAGAGGGCGTTCGCGTCGCCGAGCTCGCGGCGGCGCAGCCGCGCGGTGAGATCGTCGATGATGCGCTGGGTGGCCTCGACGCCGACGTCCGCCATCAGCAGGCGGGTCTCCAGGTCCTCGAGGAGGTCGTCGTCGATGGTCTTGCGGCCGAGGAACAGCCCGGACAGCCCCTCGCCGGTCTTGCGCAGCCCGGCGCGCAGGCGCTGCAGCCAGCCGCGGCGGCCGCCGCCGGTCTCCGCGTCGGTGGCCGTTTCCGCGTCTGCCTCCGCCTCCGCGGCTGCGGCGGCCCGACCGGGGTCGCCGTCGGGCGACGGCGTCGTCTCCGGGGTGTCGTCGTCCGCCTCCGCCGGCGTGGCCCCGGCGCGCGGTGGCTCGGGCGCCGGTTCCCCGGTGCCGGACGTCTCCTCCGCGGCCTGCTCCGGCGCGTCGTCCCCGGTGCTCTCCCCGTCCTCGGGACGTGGGGCCTCATCGCGGGGCGGTTGCTTGCCTTTCCGGCGGCGACCGAATCCGAACATGGAACCTCTCGGCGGGTTTGGGGCACAAAGGGATTGTACTGACCCGGCCACTGGTCACGCTGCCCGTGAGCAGCCGTTGCCAGATGCACGAGCGCTCTCGTGGCCAGCACCCCCGGTGACCGGGCTAGTATCCTATCACCCATTCATCAACGCTGGGCAGCGAGCCAATGATCGCAAGAGCATGGATACTCGGCGGCATGATCGCCGGGCTGCTGACGCTGGCCGTGCCGGCCTCCGCGCAGGACTGGCCGGTCTCCGAGACGCGTCTGGACAACGGGTTGCATGTCATCGTCCGCGAGGATCACCGCGCCCCGGTGGCGGTCTCGCAGATCTGGTACGCGGTCGGCTCGAGCTACGAGTCCCGTCCCCACACCGGGATTTCGCACGTGCTCGAGCACATGATGTTCAAGGGCACGAAGGACCTGAAGCCCGGCGAGTTCTCGGAGATCGTCGCGCGTAACGGCGGCGAGGAGAACGCCTTTACCGGCCGGGACTACACCGCCTATTACGAGCAGCTCGCCGCCGACCGGCTGGAGACGGCGTTCCGGCTGGAGGCCGACCGCATGCACCAGCTGCGCCTCGACCCCGAGGCCTTCCGCAAGGAGCGCGACGTGGTGCTCGAGGAGCGGCGGCTGCGCATCGTCGACCAGCCCGTCGCCGCCTTCGGCGAGCGCTTCAATGCGGTGTCCTACCCGGTGAGCGCCTACCGCCAGCCGGTGATCGGCTGGTCCGAGGACCTTCACGGCCTGGATATCGACGACCTCCGGGACTGGTACCGGCGCTGGTACTCGCCGGCGAACGCGACCCTGGTGGTCGTCGGCGACGTCGAGCCGGAGGCGGTCCTCGCGCTGGCCCGCAAGTACTTCGGCCCCGTCCCCGGCGGCGAGGACCCGCAGCCGCCGGTGGACCGGCACATGAGCGCCCCGGGTGAGCGCCGGCTCACTGCCAGCGACGATCGCGTGCGGGTGCCGCACCTGTCCATGGCCTACGAGGTGCCGTCGGCGGCGACGGCGAAGGACATGGCGGACGTTTATGCCCTGGAGGTCCTCGCCGGGGTGCTCGACGGTGGCGACGGCGCCCGGCTGGCCCAGCGTCTCGTGCGGGATCAGTCCGTTGCCGCGGGAATCGGCGCCGGCTATTCGCCGGTGGCCCGGCTCGACACCCGCTTCAGCATCCAGGCGACCCCGACCCCCGATACCTCGCCGGAGGCCCTGGAGGCGGCGGTGCGCGAGCAGATCGCGGCGCTGCGGCGCGAGCCGGTGGACGCAGAGACCCTGGAGCGGGCACAGAACCAGATCCTCGCCGACCATCTCTATGGCCTGGACTCCATGTTCTATCAGGCCATGCGTATCGGCAGGCTGGAGGTGACCGGTATCGGCTGGGAGTGGCTCAAGGGCTTCGAGGCGGGCATCCGCGACGTCACCGCGGCGGACGTGCAGCGCGTGGCCCGAACCTACCTGACCGACGACCGTCTCGCCGTAGGCGTGCTGCGCCCGGGCGGCGGCGATAGCGACACGGACGAGGAGGCCGAATGATGCGGCGTATCCTGCTGGCCCTGTGCCTGACCCTGGTGGCGAGTGCCCCGGCGTGGGCGGCCCCCGATATCCAGCGCTGGCGCACCGACGACGGCACCCGGGTGGTCTTCGCCGCCACCCATGAGCTGCCCATCGTGGATGTGCGCGTGCTCTTCGACGCCGGCTCCGCCCGGGACGGCGAGCATCCCGGTCTCGCCCGGCTGACCGCCAATCTCCTGCTGGAGGGGGCGGACGGGCTGAGCGCCGGCGGGATCGCGCGGCGCTTCGAGCAGCAGGGCGCGCGGGTGTCCACGGGCAGCGCCCGGGACTCGGCCTGGGTGTCGCTGCGCAGCCTCGCCCGCGACGACAACCTGGGCGCCGCCACGGATCTGCTCGCGCGGGTCCTGGCCGCCCCGGATTTCCCCGAGACCGCCTTCGAACGGGTTCGCGGGCAGATGCAGGTGGCCCTGCGTCATGGACGCCAGGATCCGGGCACGGTCGCCGGGCGCGCGTTCATGAAGGCGCTGCTCGGGGATCATCCCTACGCGAGTCCGCCGGACGGCACGGAGGCCGGACTGAAGGGGGTCACCCGACGGCAGGTCGAGGCCTTCCACCGGCGCTACTACGTGGCCGGCAACGCCACTGTCGCGATCGTTGGTGACATCGACACGGCGCGTGCCCGCGAGATCGCCGCGCACCTTGCCGACGGGCTCGCGGACGGCGAGGCGGCCCCGGCGCTGCCGCCGGTACCGCCGCTGAAGGCGTCCCGGACGGTGCGTATTCCCTTCGACACCAGCCAGACCCACGTGCTCATCGGCGAGACGACACCGGCGGCCCGGGGCGACGAGCGCTGGCCGGCACTGTATCTGGCGAACCACGTCCTCGGTGGCGGTGGGCTGGTGTCCGTGCTCGCCGAGCGCATGCGCGAGCAGCGGGGGCTGTCCTACAGCTCGTCGAGCTCGGTGACCGCCGCCGCGGCGGGGGGGTGGTTTCAGGTCGGCACCCAGGTGCGCAATGACCGCCTCGACGATGCCCTGAAGGTGCTGCGGGAGAGCATCGACGAGTTCCGGTCCAAGGGGCCGGATGCCGACCGCCTGGCGCTCGCGCGCTCGAACATCACCGGCAGCTTCCCCCTCAGCCTGGACAGCAACCGGGACCTTGTCGGTTACCTCGGCATGATCGGCCTGTACGGGTTGCCGACGGACTATCTGGCGCGTTTCCCGCAGCGTATCGATGCGCTCGGGCGCGAGCGGGTGGCCGAGGTGGTCTCCCAGGTGCTCTCGCCGGGCCACCGCGTGACGGTGCTGGTCGGTCCCGCGGGGGTGATCGGTGCCGACACGGCGGGGGATGCCGACGGGGAAGACGGTGGCGGCGCGTAACCGGCTGCGCATCGTCGCCGGCGAGTGGGGCGGGCGGCGGCTGCCGTTCCCGGACGCCCGGGGTCTGCGTCCCACCGCCGAGCGCGTGCGCGAGACGCTGTTCAACTGGCTGCGTGCCGAGGTCGCCGGCGCACGATGTCTGGACCTGTTCGCCGGCAGCGGTGCCCTGGGCCTGGAGGCCGCCTCCCGCGGGGCGCGGGAGGTGGTCTGCGTGGAGCGCTCGCGGCGGGTCGCCGGTGTCCTGCGGGAGAACGTCGAGCGGCTCGACGGCGGCGGGCGCGTCAGCGTCGCCGTGGCGGACGCGCGGCGTTACCTGGACGGGCCGGCGTCCCCCTTCGATCTCGTATTCCTTGATCCACCGTTCAGCTCGTCTATCATCGACCCCGTTTGTGCCGGGCTGGAGGCCGGGGGATGGCTTTCGCCCCGGGCCTTCGTCTACGTGGAGCGCGCTCTCCATGGTCAGGCGGTGACGGTGCCGGCATCATGGGGCCTGTGGCGCCACGGCAGCGCCGGCGACGTCGACTACCGGCTCTACCAGCGCCAGATCGAGGAGTGAGACGATGACCATCACCGCGGTGTACCCGGGCACGTTCGACCCCGTCACCAACGGGCACAGCGATCTGGTGGAGCGCGCCGCGCGGCTGTTCAGCCACCTGATCGTCGGCGTTGCGGGCTATCCCAGCGCGAGCAAGCGCCCGGTGTTCACCCTCGAGGAGCGCGTCGCGCTGTGCGCGGACGTCCTCGGCCACCTGCCCAACGTCGAGGTGCGTCCGTTCGAGAGCCTGCTCGCGGATTTCGTCAACGAGTGCGGGGCCCAGATCATCCTGCGCGGCCTGCGTGCGGTCTCCGACTTCGAGCACGAGTTCCAGCTCGCGAGTATGAACCGCCAGCTCGTCCCCGGCGTCGAGACGATGTTCCTCACCCCGGCGGAGCAGTATGCCTATATCTCCTCCAGCCTCGTGCGCGAGGTCGCCGCTCTCGGCGGCGATGTGACCCGCTTCGTCCACCCCCGCGTCCAGCGGGCGCTGGACCAGCGCATGGCGCGCAGCTGAGCGGCTCTGCGCTACCGCCCGGCGGCGCACCGGCGCCGTCGTCAATTTGTAATTGCAAACCGCCCGGGAAACGCTTACTGTCGACCCCGGTGCGCCTGGAAGGGCGTGCCACGGTGGCGTTCTACATTATGGAAGTGCGTCGCCTAGCAAGACTTGATGTTTGAGCTACCGGACCCGGAGCGGCCGGTAGGGAAGATGAGTGTAGTTACGATGAAATCGATTTACGTGGGCAACCTGCCCTTCAGTGCCTCCGAGGACGAGGTCCGTGACCTGTTCGCCGCTTACGGCGACGTCAACGAGGTTCGCCTCATCACGGATCGCGAGACCGGTCGTCCGCGCGGCTTCGGCTTCGTGCGCATGGCCCCCTCCGAGGCGGATGCTGCCATCGAGGCGCTGAACGGCACCGAGCTCGGCGGCCGCACCCTGCGCATCAACGAGGCGCAGGACCGCAAGCCGGCCGGCGGCGGTCGCGGCCCGCGCCGCTTCTAAGCTCCGCATACGTTGCGGAGCGGCCTGAAAAGGCCCACACCGACGCCCGCGCCGGCTTGCCGACGCGGGCGTCGCGTATTCTGACCCCCGCCATCGCGTTCCCATGCCCGGCGTCTCGACCCAGGAGGCCGCATGAACCACACCGACGCGATCGTGCTGGATACCAGTATCTTCACCAATCCCGAGGTGGCCCGCGTCTTCGGTGACGATGCCACCGCGGCGGTCAACCGGTTCGTCGAGCTCGCCCGTGAGGCCGCGCCGCGGCTGACCTGCTACATGCCGCCCTCGGTGATGGACGAGCTCACCCATTTCGCCGACCCGGAACGGCTGCCGCCGGACCTGGAGCTGGTGGTCCACCTGCAGGCCCCGCGCCGGCACGACCTGCGCGTGCCCGGGCTGTTCCTCTACGAGCTCATCGAGGATATCCGCACGCGCATCGATCGCGGCCTGCGGGTCGCGGAGAAGGCGGTGCGCGAGGTCGAGTCCGGCAGCGTCGAGCGCACGGTGCGCTGGCTGCGCGGCCACTACCGGGAGGCGCTGCGCACCGGGCTGCTGGATTCCACCGAGGACCTGGACGTCATCCTGCTCGCCGTGGAGCTCGGCGCTGCCGTCACCTCGGCGGACCGGGGCCTGATGCAGTGGGCGGAGAAGGGTGGTCTGCGGCTGATGCCCGCCGAGCGGCTGCACGGGCTGATGGTCCACCTGGCGGGCGGGTCGGGAGACGGGGGCGACAGTCGAACGATCAGGAAGGACGGAGCCGAATGAGCGGAAGCAGGACACACAACTACCGGGTCGATCTCACCTGGCAGGGCAACCGCGGTACCGGCACCAGCGATTACCGCGTCTACGGGCGCGAGTACGTCATCGCCGGCGCGGACAAGCCGGTCCTCACCGGTTCCGCCGATCCGGCCTTTCTCGGCGACTCTGCCCACTACAATCCCGAGGAGATGCTGGTGGCGGCGCTGTCGGCCTGCCACATGCTGTGGTACCTGCACCTGTGCGCGGACGCCGGGGTCGTCGTGACCGCCTATGAGGACGGCGCGAGCGGCGCCATGGCGCGGGTCGGCGACGGCCTTCAGTTCACGGAGGTGGTCCTCGCACCCCGGGTCGCGCTGACCCCGGGTGCCGACCGTGAGCGGGCCCTGGCGTTGCACGGGGAGGCCCATGCGCGCTGTTTCATCGCCCGTTCGGTGAACTTCCCGGTGCGCTGCCGCCCGGAGATCCGCCCGGACGCCTAGTCGAACACCGGTACGCCCCGGCGCAGGCTGGCGAGCCGCGAGGTGGAGCGGCGGAAGACCTTGCGGAAGGTGACCACCCAGTGCCGGCCGTCGTGCTCCCGGGATTCCTCCACGGCGCGGATGGTGCGTGAGCCGTGGTTGAGGTGGGCGAGCAGGGCGTCGGCGCTGGCGGCCTCGCGCAGCCGCACCGTGTGCCGCTGGACCAGCTCTCCCGAGGCCTCGACCTCGTCCAGTGCCCGGCTGAAGCCCTCGGCGAGCTCGCGGCCGAAACACTCGCCCAGCTCGGTTATCCGTTCCGCCTGGCCCAGCTCGCGGGCGGCCATGACCATGCGCACCAGGCGCTGGGTGTAGAACGCGCCGGGCAGCTCCAGCTCCAGTGCGGCCTCGCTGGCCGCGTCGACCACGTTGATGCCCGGGCAGACGTATTTCGCGCGCAGGCCGGCACCGGCGGGCTTGAGCACGATGCCTTCCGCACCCTCGCCGTCGAGCCGCCGGACCTCCGCCTTGAGCGCATCGATCTCGCCGGGGCCGAACACGCCCAGCCGCGGGGCGTGGGGGATGTCGGCGTCGGCGAGCAGGCGGTCGCGCCCCGACAGCTCCTCGAAACCCGCGCTGTCCAGGCGCAGCACATCGAAGACGAAGGCGCGGACGTCCTCGCCGCCCCGGGGGGAGGCGACATCCATGTATGGATTGCCCGCACCGGCGATCTCCGTGCACAGCACGCCGTCCGGACAGGCGTCGAAGAAGCGGGCCAGCGCGGCCGGGTCGATGAGCTCCGGGAGCCGGTCCATGGTGAAGGGGCAGGGGCGTCCGCTGCGGGTGACCGCGGCGATGCCGTCGCCGGCGCGGAAGATGCGCGCGTTGTAGCCGTCGATCTTCTCCTCGACGTGGCAGGGGGCGTCGAAGTTGGTGCGCATGCCCGCGGCCAGGGAGAAGATGCGGGCGATGTGGGGATAGTCCGGCACCACGCGCCCCGCCACGCGCAGCAGGCCCCGGGGCATGCCCCGCCAGTCCTCCGTGAGCCGGACCCACTCCACGCCGAGGTGCTCGAAGCGCTCGGCGCTGCCGGCCGCCAGGGCCTGCTCGAAGCGCTCCGGCGCCGGTGCCTGCGGATGGCGTTTGCGTGCGCTCATCGACCCCTCCCGGCGTCGCCTCCACCCCCGGCCTTTCCCGCCGGTCCGGATAGCGTAGCCGTGAACGCATTGTGACACGAGCGCCCGCACCGGTTCGCCGGTGACGGGCCCGCGCTTCGCGCGCCCCGCAGCGGCCCCGTTATCCGGTAGGCAGATAGACGTCGAAACGCGTGCTCCGGCCGGTGAGGCTGTGGTGGGGGCGGCGTCCGGCCAGCGGCGGTGCATGTCGGTGGCGCTTGACGACGACCCGCTGTGTGGCGGCGCCGCGGGCGGCGTCCAGCAGCGCGTCGGCGTCGGTGTCCGGACCGAGCAGGGCCTGGAGGAGCTGCATCTCCTTGCCGGCGAGCGCCTTGCGCCGGCCGGCGTCGTACATGGGGTCCAGGTAGACGATGTCCGCGGTGTGGCTGTCGAGATACGCGGCGGCCTCGCCGGTCACCAGCGCCAGCCGGGCGGCTACCGGCGCGGTGGCCGGAGCCGTTCCGGCCCGGCGCAGGGCGTCGCTGAGCAGTGCGGCCACTATCGGCGAGCGCTCCACCATGGTCACCTGCGCGCCCAGTCCGGCAAGCAGGCCGGCGTCGCGGCCGGCCCCGGCGGTGGCGTCGATGATCCGCGGTGTGCCGCCGCCGCGCAGGCCGCAGGCGCGTGCGATGTGCTCGTTGCCGGCGCTTGCCTGCCGGCCCCGGCGGCCGAGGCTCGTGGCGGCGGGGTCAAGCACGAGCCGCAGCCGCGGCGGAGTGGCGCGGCAGAGCGCGAGCGCCTCGCCGTCCCAGTGCAGGTACAGGCCGGTCTCCGGCGGTGCCGCCAGCACCGGGCAGCCGGGTGGTGCCGCGGCGGTGCCGGCGGTGGTGACGATGCCCTCAACGGGTGCGGGGGAGACGGTCATGGGGTGATGTTGGTCGCGTTGTTGCCGTGCAGTATGATCCATTGAAGGCGGATGCCGCACTACATCCAGTATGCCGTAACGGGGCCATCCGCTGGCGCCCGACCCTGGCCACGACCGAGGTGTTTGCACAATGGCGGAGAATCAGACAGGGACCCCGACCGAGGTCGATCCGGAGGAGCTGGCCCGCTCGCTCGCGCAGATCGCCGAGAAGAGCCAGCAGCTGGTCAAGGACTTCATCGCCCGGCAGGAGGGCAGCCAGCTCAGCATGGACGACGCCCTGCATATGAGCCGGCTGTTCCAGGACCTCTACGGCCGCCTGATGTCGGACCCGATGGCGCTGGCCCAGGCGCAGATGGCGTTCTGGCAGGACTACATGGCGCTCGTGCAGAGCACCACGCTGCGGCTCTGGGGACTGGAGGCGGAACCGGTGCGCGAGCCCGACGCGAAGGACAAGCGTTTCCGTCACGAGTCCTGGGAGGAGAGCCCGGTCTTCGACTTCCTCAAGCAGTCCTATCTGCTCACCGCTGACTACATCCACAACACGGTGAAGAACGTCGACGGCCTCGACGAGAAGACCGCCCGGCAGATCGACTTCTACACCCGGCAGTATATCGACGCGATGTCGCCGTCGAACTTCCTTGCCACCAACCCGGAGGTGCTCCAGAAGACCGTCGAGACCCGCGGCCAGAATCTGCTGCGGGGGCTGAACAACCTCCTCGAGGACCTGGAGCGGGGCGGCGGCAAGCTCAACATCCGCATGACCGACCCCAACGCCTTCGAGGTCGGGCGCGACCTGGCGGTCACTCCGGGCAAGGTCGTCGCGGAGACGGACCTCTGCCAGGTCATCCAGTACGCCCCGGCCACGGAGGAGGTCGCCCGGCGGCCGGTGCTGTTCGTGCCGCCGTGGATCAACAAGTACTACATCCTTGACCTCCGGCCCAAGAACTCGCTGATCCGCTGGCTCGTGGAGCAGGGCCAGACCGTGTTCACCATCTCCTGGCGCAACCCGGACGCCTCACTCGCCGAGAAGGGCTTCGAGGACTACATGCACGAGGGTGTGCTGGCCGCCATGGACGCTGCCGGGAAGGCGACCGGGGAGTCGGAGATCAACATGGTCGGCTATTGCCTGGGCGGCACCCTGCTCGCCTCGACCCTGGCCTATCTCAAGGCGAAGGGTGACGAGCGCGTGAACAGCGCGACCTTCCTCACCAGCCTCATCGATTTCGAGCAGCCCGGCGAGCTCGAGGTGTTCATCGACGAGGAACAGCTCGCCATGCTCGAGCGCCAGATGAACGAGATCGGCTACCTGCCCGGTCAGCAGATGGCGGCGACCATGTCGAGCCTGCGTGCCAACGACCTGATCTGGTCGTTCTTCGTGAACAACTACCTCCAGGGCGAGGATCCGTTCCCCTTCGACCTGCTGTACTGGAACCAGGACAGCACCAACATGCCGGCGCGCATGCATGCCTTCTATCTGCGCAACATGTACCTGGAGAACCGCCTGCGCGAGCCCGGCGGCATTACCCTGGACGGCGTGCCCATCGATGTCTCCAGCGTGGACGTGCCGGCGTTCTTCATCTCCACCAGGGACGACCATATCGCCCCCTGGAAGGCCACCTACCAGGGGGCGCGTCTGCTCGGAGGCTCGACGAAGTTCGTGCTGGGCGGTTCGGGCCACATAGCGGGGATCGTGAATCCGCCGGAGAAGAACAAGTACGGCTACTGGACCAACCGGAATATGCCGACGGACCCGGACAAGTGGCTCGACGGTGCGACCTATCACGAAGGGTCCTGGTGGCCGGAGTGGCTGCGCTGGCTGGCCCAGAAGGGGGGTGGCAAGGTCGCCGCACGCACCCCGGGCGGCGGGCGGCTCACGCCCATCGAGGATGCCCCCGGGCGTTACGTGCGCGAGCGTAACGACGACCCCGGCGACGCCTGAGCCGGTATCGGCGGGGCCGCCCCGCCGGCGGCAGGGACGCCGCTCTCCCGACACCCACCCGATCCGGAGTCAGCCCTTGTCATCCCCCGTGCGCGGCCTGGTGCAGGTCAACGTCTCCGTCCTGCTGCTGGGCCTGGTGCCGCTTTTCGCCAAGCTCGTCGACCTGGACGCGGTGGGCATCATCGCCTGGCGCTCGTTCGTCGGCGCGCTGGCGCTCCTCGCCTGGCTGGCCGTGTGCCGCGAGCGCGGCTGGTGGCTCGCCTCCGGGCGCGACCGCCTCCTGGTGGTGGTGCTGGGCGTGATCATGGCGGTGCACTGGACCGCCTATTTCCACGCCATCCAGGTGGCCACCGTGGCGGTGGCCGTGGTCTCGATGTTCACCTGGCCGGTGATGGCCGTGCTCATCGAGCCGCTGTTCCACGGAGGCGGCTGGCACCCGCGGGACCTCGCGCTCGCGGTGCTCGCCCTCGCCGGCGTGGCGCTGGTGGTGCCGGACTTCTCGCTGGACTCCGGCCAGCTCGCCGGTGCCCTCTGGGGGCTGTTCTCGGCGCTGCTGTTCGCGCTGCGCAACGTGCTGCACCGCCACTACCTCACCCGCTACCCGGGCACCGTGACCATGGCCTGGCAGCTGGTGGTGATCTGCGTGTGCCTGGCGGCGTTCGTCCAGCCGCCCGCATCGACCACCGACGCCGGGCTGCTGGTACTCCTCGGTGCGGTGTTCACCGCCTGCGCCCACAGCCTGTTCGTGGCGAGCATGCGTTATCTCCCGGCCAAGAGCGCGGGCATGATCTCCTGTCTCCAGCCCGTCTACGGGATCACCGCCGCCGCACTGGTGCTCGGCGAGGTGCCCCCGCCGCTCGCCGTGGTCGGTGCGGCCCTGGTGCTGACGGTGGCGGTTGCCGAGACCGTAGGGCTGCCCGCGCGGAGCCGGGGGGGCTGAGCATGCCGGTGCTGACCCTGCGTCTCGCCATCTCGCGTTCGGAGTGGCTGAGCTATTACCGCGGCGACGCCCGGGATGTCGTGGCCCGTGCCGAGGACGGCCGCCGTGTGCGTTTCCCGGCGAGCGTGCTGCACCGGCACGCCACCCATGACGGCATCCATGGACGTTTCGAGCTCGCCTACGGGGACGACGGGCGCTTCGTCGCCCTGCGCCGCCTGACGCCGGGGTGAGGGCTCAGGCGCGCAGCCGGGTCAGGGCCGATTCGAGGACCAGTGACAGTCGTCGCGACAGGGGCTCGCGGCGCTGCCAGGTGAGCTCGATGAGCTCCATGCGCTCGGCGCGATCGAGCAGCAGGTCGTCGCTGGTGCCCACTGCGTCCACGAGTCCCAGTTCCCGCGCCTGGCTGCCGAGCCAGTACTCGCCGGTGGCCACCCGGGCGACGTTCAGGCCGGGGCGATAGCGGGCGATGTGCTGCTTGAACAGTCCGTGCACCGCGTCGAGCTCCTCGCGGAACTTCGCCCGGCCGGCGTCGGTGTTCTCGCCGAACACGCTGAGGGTGCGCTTGTACTCGCCGGCGGTATGCAGCTCGTAGTCGACGTCGTGACGCTTGAGCAGGCGGTGGAGATTGGGGAGCTGGGCGACCACCCCGATGGAGCCCACGATGGCGAACGGGGCGGCGACGATATGGTCGGCAACGGCCGCCATCAGGTAGCCGCCGCTGGCGGCGATGCGGTCCACGCACACGGTCAGGCGCACGCCGTTCTCGCGCAGGCGCGCGAGCTGGGAGGCGGCAAGGCCGTAGCTCGGGACCGTGCCGCCGCCGCTCTCCAGGCGCAGCACGACCTCGTCGTCCGAGCGGGCGGTCCGCAGCACCGCGCTGACCTCCTCGCGCAGGTTCTCCACGGCGCTTGCACGGATGTCGCCGTCGAAGTCGAGCACGAACACCCGCGGCAGCCGGGCTTCGCCGTCGCCGCCACCCCGCCGGCGCTGGCGCCGGCCTTCCCGGCGCAGTCGCCGCCGCGCCTTGCGCGACGGGGCGAGGACCCGCTCGATGCCCCGGCGCATCTCCTCGTAGCGCTCGTTGAGCCGGCGTACCCGCAGGCTGTCGCGTTCGCCGCGTCCGCCCCGGCTGCGCGTGGCGATCACGATCACGGCCACGAGTGCGAGCACGATCGTCGCCAGCTCGGCGAGAAACAGGGCGTAGTCCTGAAAAACGGCCATAATTCCCCTTGTACCGGTGTCGCTCCGCCCCCATCGTTGCCGGCAGTATACGGGGCGGGAGGGACGTCATGCAGCATCCGCGGACGCAGGCGCCGCCGGTCTCCGTGACGGTGGCGGGTACGGCGATGTACACCCTGCGGCAGATCGACGAGTGGCTCGGGCGGCCGAAGGGCACGGCCTTTCGTGCCTTCAAGGCATTGCGCCGTGAAGGCGGCCTGCTCGAGGGGCGGGACTTCCTGCGCCTCGACGCCGACGGGCACGGAGGCTGGATCGAGCAGCGGCGTGCGCAGGGACAGGTCTACCGGAGCACCATTCATGTCGTGGTGTTCACCGCGGAGGCCGTAGAGCGGCTGCATGGGCGGGTGACGAATATTCCCGATAGAGGTTAGCCTAAAACGAATTATTCTTTTTTGTTATATTGCGGCCGCTGCTAGAGTCGGCAGTGGCTTCTTCACGAACGACGTCACAGGGACACATCCAAGGAGGTCGACATGGCACTTCGCATCGGCGACACCGCCCCCGATTTCACCGCGTCCACGTCCGAGGGGACGATCAACTTCCACGAGTGGGGCGCCGGCAGCTGGGTGGTGCTCTACAGCCATCCCGCGGACTTCACCCCGGTGTGCACCACCGAGCTCGGCCGCACCGCCAAGCTCAAGGACGAGTTCAACAAGCGCGGCGTCAAGGCAATCGCGCTGTCGGTGGACTCCGTCGACGACCACAAGAAGTGGATCGACGACATCAACGAGACCCAGGGTACCCAGGTCAATTTCCCGATCATCGCGGACGAGGACCGCAAGGTCTCCGAGCTCTACGACATGATCCACCCCAACGCGGACGCCTCGGCGACCGTGCGTTCGGTGTTCATCATCGACCCGAACCACAAGATCCGCGCCACCATCACCTACCCGGCGTCCACCGGCCGTAACTTCGGCGAGATCCTGCGGGTGATCGACTCCCTGCAGCTTACCGACAACTACGGCGTGGCCACCCCGGTGGACTGGGTCGACGGCGAGGAGTGCGTCATCGTCCCGAGCATCTCCGACGAGGACGCGAAGCAGCGCTTCCCCAAGGGCTGGAAGGAGCTGCGCCCCTACCTCCGGCTGACCCCGCAGCCGAACAAGTAAGCGGCGGCAGCCGCTTCCGCACCGGGCCCGCCGGTCCCTTCACCGGGAACGGCGGGCCCCGGCTGATCCGCTGCCCGCCCGGGTGCTATCATCACCGCTCCTTTCGGTGGTCTACGCCCGGCAATGGCCTTATTCCCGGAAATACTGGGTGCGTTGGCACCCTACGAGTGGCAGCCCCTGGTCACCCTGGTGGTGGGCGGGGCGCTGGTGCTGTTCCTGCGCGGCCTGGCCGCCGGGGCCGGGCCCGGCTTCTGGCGGGTGGCGGCCTTCCTGCTCGGTCTGGCGTTGATGTATGCGGTCACCCAGACCCGCTACGACTACTATGCGCAGTACGTCTTCTTCATCCATCGCCTCCAGCACCTGGTGCTCCACCACGTGGCGGCGGTGCTCATCGCCCTGGCCAATCCGTTGCCGGTGCTGGCCGCGGGCACGCCGGCGGGGCTGCGCGAGCGGGTGATCCGGCCGCTGTGGCGGACCCGGCCGGTGCAGTGTGTCTACCGCACGTTGCAGTTCCCGCCTGTCGCCGCGCTCGTGTTCGTCGGCCTGATCTACTTCTGGCTGATCCCCTCGATCCACTTCGATGCCATGCTCAGCCGCGACCTCTACGCGCTGATGAACTGGAGCATGGCCGTCGACGGCATCCTGTTCTGGTGGCTGGCGCTGGATCCGCGGGCGCCGGGGCCGGGGCACTACAGCGTCGGCTTCGGCAAGCGCTGTCTGATGCTCGCGGCGGTGGCCTTCCCCCAGATCGTGCTCGGGGCCTACATCGTGTTCGCCGACAGCGACATCTACCAGATCTACGATGTCTGCGGGCGCCCCTGGCCCATCAGCGCCTCCACCGACCAGACCATTGGCGGCGCGCTTACGTGGATCCCGTCGGCGATGATGAGCGTGCTCGGCGTGGTCATCGTGCTCGCCTTCTGGCACCGCCATGAGCGGGGCGCCGCGGCCCGGGCGCGGAACGCGCCGGCGTCCACGGCATCCACCTGATTACGGGAAAACGATCGAGGTCCGACCCATGCGAGAGATGCGAACGGCAGCGGTGACGGCGATGCTGGCCCTGGTGCTGGTGGCCTGCGCCAGCGGCGACTGGCGCACCAAGGACATCTCCGGGATGATGCCCGAGCTTGCCTTCAGCCTGACCGACGAGAACGGCCAGTCGGTCACCGCGGAGGACTATCGCGGCAAGGTGACGCTGCTGTTCTTCGGTTACACGTTCTGCCCGGATGTCTGCCCGGTCACCCTTGCGCGGCTGAGCCGGATCCTCGGTGAGCTGGACGACGACGCCCGCCGGGACGTGCAGGTGCTGTTCGTGAGCGTGGACCCGCGGCGGGATACGCCGGAGCGACTGCGCGCCTACACCAGCGCCTTCGGCGGCGACTTCATCGGTCTGACCGGGACCCAGGACCAGCTGAAGGCGCTGAACAAGCGCTACCGCGTCACCTACGGTTACGGCGAGGCGGACGAGGACGGCAACTACGTGGTCTCCCACAGCGGCGCGGTTTTCGTGTTCAACCGCGCCGGCGAGGCGCGGCTGCTGGTCCGCGACAGCGACCCGGTGGAGGCGGTGCTCGCGGACCTGCGCCGGATCATCCAGTCCGGCTGAGCCCGCCGGCCCGTCACGGGCCGGCGGGTGGGCGGCGGGTCACAGCTCCGGGAAGAGGTCCCGGTCGGTGACCGCGCCGTAGCACGCGGAGCTGACCAGCTTCGCGTACTTGCCGAGCACGCCGCGGCGGTAGTTCGGTGGCCGCGGCTGCCACGCCTCGCGGCGGCGGGCCAGGGTGGCCTCGTCGATGTCCAGCGAGAGCAGGTTGCGGTCGGCGTCGATGGTCACGGTGTCGCCCTCCTCGACCAGGGCGATGGTGCCGCCCACCGCGGCCTCCGGCGCCACGTGGCCGACCACCATGCCGTAGGTCCCGCCGGAGAAGCGCCCGTCGGTGATCAGACCCACCGAGTCGCCGAGCCCGCGGCCGATGATCGCCGAGGTCGGGGCGAGCATCTCGCGCATGCCGGGGCCGCCCTTCGGCCCCTCGTAGCGGATCACCAGCACATCGCCCGCCTGGATCCGGTCCGCGAGGATGGCCTCCATGGCCTCCTCCTCGGAGTCGAACACCCGCGCCGGGCCGCTGATGCGGCGCTTCTTGATGCCGGTGACCTTGGCCACGGCGCCTTCCTCGGCGAGGTTGCCGCGGAGGATGGCGAGGTGGCCGTGCTCGTAGACCGGGTCACTGAAGGGGTGGATGATGGACTGCTCCGCTGGCGGCTGCCCGGGCACGTCCGCGAGCAGGTCCGCCAGTGGCTCGCCGGTGATGGTCAGGCAGTCGCCGTGGAGCAGGCCGTTGGCAAGGAGGATCTTGAGCACCTGCGGGGTGCCGCCGACGGCGTGGAACTCCGTCGCCAGGTACGTGCCGGAGGGCTTGAGGTCGCAGAGCACCGGCACCCGCTGGCGGATGCGCTCGACGTCGTCGATGGAGAAGTCCACCTCGGCGGCCTGGGCGATCGCGAGCAGGTGGAGCACCGCGTTGGTGGAGCCGCCCACCGCCATCACCAGGGTGAAGGCGTTCTCGAATGCCTTGCGGGTCATGATGTCGCGGGGCAGGCGCTGGTGGCGGATCGCGTCGACCAGCACCTCGCCGGCGCGCTCGGCCACCTCGCGGGCCTCATCGTCCTCGGCGGCGACGGTGGAGGAGCCCGGCAGGCTCATGCCCATGGCCTCGAACGCCGACGACATGGTGTTGGCCGTGTACATTCCGCCACAGGAGCCGGCGCCCGGGCAGGCGTTCTTCTCGATGGCGTTGAGCTCCTCGTCGGACATGTTGCCCGCCGCATGCTGGCCCACCGCCTCGAAGGCGCTCACCAGGTTGAGCGTGCGGCCCTCGTAGTAGCCGGGCTTGATGGTGCCGCCGTAGACGAAGATGCCGGGGATGTTCAGCCGGGCCAGGGCGATCATGGCGCCGGGCATGTTCTTGTCGCAGCCGCCGGTGGCGAGGATCCCGTCCAGGCGCTGGCCGTTGCAGACGGTCTCGATGGAGTCGGCGATGACCTCGCGGGAGACCAGCGAGAACTTCATCCCCTCGGTGCCCATGGAGATGCCGTCGGAGATGGTGATGGTGCCGAACTTCACCGGCATCGCGCCGGCACGCTTGAGCGCGGCCTCCGCGCGCTCGGCCTGGGCACCGATGCCGAGGTTGCAGGGGGTGATGGTGGAGTGGGCGTTACCGACACCGACGATGGGCTTGTCGAAGTCCTCGTCGGTGAAGCCCACGGCACGCATCATCGCCCGGTTGGGCGTGCGTGCCACCCCCTGTGTGATCACTCGGCTTCGGCGGTTGTCGGCCATGGTTGTTCCTCGCTGGCTTTCTCGGCGTGAGCGGATGGTGCTCGGGGACGAGCGTTTCCGAAACGGATTAACTGGCTCTTCTCAAAGGTATTGTCGTGTGCCGGAGCGGGTCGGAGGCCGGGCGCATCCGCGCCCGCGCGGCTCACGTCGAGCGGCTGCGGCGCCGCCGTTCCCGCCGGGCCGGTCCGTGCGCCGCCGCCGCGTTGTCCAGCGCGCATGTCGCCCGGCCACACCGGGCGGCTCGTGCGTCCTGCCGCGTCGGCGGACGGATCGGCTGACGCATGACAATTGTTCTGAGAAGATTAGTAAGTTACGAGAACTGGCGGAATCAGGCAATGCACGGCCCTTGCCTCGTGGCCGGGGGCGTGAATAATGACCCCTTCGGGGCAGGCGCCGGCGAACGGTCATGGCATCTATCGGTCCACCGGCAGTATCCATCGGCAATGGCCAGCGCACCGATGTCCGGGCAATGGGCCGGGCGCGCGAGCTCGCCGTCAGGGATCGCGAGGTGCGCGCCCACGAGCGGGCGCATCAGGCGGCTGGCGGCGCCCACGCCGGTGCCATCAGCTATGACTACCGGCGCGGCCCTGACGGCCAGCGCTATGCCGTCAGCGGCGAGGTGGCGCTGGATCTCTCCCGTGAGGAATCGCCCGGCGCGACCCTGCAGAAGATGCAGCAGGTCCGTCATGCGGCGCTGGCGCCGGCGTCGCCGTCGGCGGCCGACCGCCGTATCGCGGCCGCCGCAGCGGCGCGGGCGAACGACGCCCGCGCGGAGCTCGCCCGCGGCGGCAACGGCGCGCTGGTGCAGCGTGATACCCCCGCCGGCGATGCGGCGGGCGGTGGGCCCACCGGCCGTTACGCCGAGGTCGCCGCCATGACCGGCGGCGAGCTCATGCGTCTCGGCGGCCGCCTGGACCTCAGCGCCTGAGGCCGTCCCGACATACTTGCCGATCCGTTCAACGGCAATGCCGCGCGCGTGGTCCGGCCCGGCGTGCTCCCGACGCGCGTGTCCCCCGGCATTCGGGGCCCGGTTGACCGGATCCGTCCAACCAGGAGGCAGAATGGGCAGTCCCCGCGCGCGCTACGAGCAGGCGCTGCGACGCGACGATTTCGTGCACGATCCCGCCCAGGCCCGGGCGGTGGATGCCCTCGAGGGGCTCTACCAGCGACTGTGCGCCGCCGGCCCGCGGCCGGAGCCGGCCGGCGGGGGGCTCGGCGGGCTGTGGCGGCGGCTGCGCGGCGCGCCGGAGACCGTGGAGCCGGAGACCGGCGTGTACCTCTGGGGCAGTGTCGGCCGGGGCAAGACCTGGCTGATGGATATCTTCTACGAGAGCCTGCCCTTCGAGGCGCGGCGGCGGCTGCACTTCCACCGCTTCATGCGCGCCGTGCACACCCGGCTGAAGACGCTCAAGGAACGCCAGGATCCGCTGGACATCATCGCCGAGGAGTGGGCCGCGGACACCCGGGTGCTGTGCTTCGACGAGTTCTTCGTCTCCGATATCGCCGACGCCATGCTCCTCGCCGGCCTGCTCCAGGGGCTGTTCCGGCGCGGGGTAACCCTGGTGGCGACCTCCAACATCCCGCCCCACGAGCTCTATTGGGACGGGCTGCAGCGGGAGCGTTTCGTCCCGGCGATCGAGCTGCTCGAGCGTCACACCGAGGTGATCCCCGTCGACGGTGACACGGACTACCGCCTGCGCTTCCTCGAGCAGGCGGAGATCTATCACACGCCGCTGGACGCCGAGGCGGATGCGGTGCTCACCCGGGACTTCGACCATGTGCGCCCGGACGGCGGCGAGGTGACCGACGAGACCGTGCTGGAGGTGGAGGGCCGGGAGATCCCGGTGCGGCGCGTGGCGGACGGGGTCGTGTGGTTCGCCTTCGATGCCGTCTGCCGGGGGCCGCGCAGCCAGAATGATTACATCGAGATCGCCCGCCAGTTCCACACGGTGGTGATCTCCGACATCCCGGTGTTCGATCGCGACAGCGAGGATGATGCCCGGCGCTTCATCAATCTTGTGGACGAGTTTTACGACCGCGGGGTCAAGCTGATCTGCTCCGCCGCCGACGAGCCGGATTCGCTCTACCGGGGGCACCGCCTGGGTTTCGAGTTCGAGCGCACCGCGAGCCGCCTCACCGAGATGCAGTCGCGCAGCTACCTCGCCCTGCCTCACCGGCCCTGACCGGGGCGGTTCAGTCGCCCGCGTTCTGGCTGGCGCGGACGCCGGAGCGGTCGCCGCTTGCCTCCAGCACCGTCGTGCCGTCGGGGTTGGCGAGGTTCAGCCGGCGGGCGAGGGCGCGTCCCGCCTCCTCGCGGCCGGGGCGCGGGGCGAGCTCCAGGCGGGCATGGAAGGTGCCGTCCGCGGTAACGTCCGCCTTGCCGTCGACCGTGAGTACGCCGCCGTCGGCGGACAGGGTCGCGGTGATGCCGCCGTTCCCGCCGGGCGCAAGATCGAGGGTGAGCGTGCCGAGCGGATAGTGCTCGCCCAGGTTCAGCGCCGCCGATTCCCAGCGCAGGCGCCCGTCGGCGGTGACCGGCCGGCGCCCGTCGACCACCAGGCGACGCAGCGTGGCGTCGAGGATGCCGTCCACGGTGAAGGCCAGGCCGCCGCGGCGGGCCCAGTCGAGCACGGTGTCCACGTCCAGGCGGGCGAGGGCGTCGCGGACCTCGACGCGGCCGCCGGGCGCGGCGGCGAGCTGCGCGGCGAGGTCACCGTTGTCGCCGCGGGCGCGGAGCGTCGCCTCCAGCCGGCCGCCGAGCAGGGCTGCCGGGTGAATCCGCCACTCCACGCCGTGCAGGGTGGTGCCGCGGTAGGTTAGCCCCGTGGCACGGCCGGACCAGACCGTGCCTTCCGGTTCGTGCAGACGTACCGGCACGATGTCCCCCGCCACGGACCAGGCGACCCGGGCGGGGAGGGTGATGGCGGTGGTGACCAGGGCACCGAGGAGGAACAGGGCGAGTAGCCCGATACGCCGGCCCCAACGCCTCACGGAGACGGCCCCTGGAGCACCAGCCGGGCGTCGACGCGCCCGGGCGTGCCGGTGGCCCGGAACGAGGCGGAGCCCGCCTGTATCCCGTGGCTGTCGCGCAGGCCGGCGAGCCAGGGCACGAGGCCGTCGAAGGCGGCGCCGTTGAGGGTGACGCGGGCCTCCGCGTTGCCGGCGGGCTCGATCCGCTCCAGTGCCTCGCCGAGGCCGGCCTGCCGGGCGCTCTCCTCGACGAGGACGTAGACCGCCCTCGGGTCCGTGTGCTCCGCTCCCCCGGCCTGCCGGCGCTGCCGCAACGCCTCCGCCTCGCCGGCGTGCGCGCGCATCCACGCAAGATCGGTCTCGGCGGCGGCCAGGCGGTCGTGCAGCGCCGGCCCCGCCTGGCGCGGCGGCAGCCACAGGCCGAAGAACCAGGCGATCACGGCGAGCGCGACGGCGCCGGCGATCAGGATGCGCCGGTCGCGGGGGGCGAGGTCGTGCCACCAGCGCCTCATGAGCCCGTCTCCACGTGCAGCCGGCCGCTGACGCCGTCGGCCTCGCGGGTGACGTTGCGTACCTCGACGGTGAGCCCGGCATCGGCGAGGCGCCGCTCCAGGGCGTCGACGCCGGCGAGCTCTGCAGTCTGAACGGCGAGCTCGGCACCGCCCTCCCCCCAGGTCAGGCCGGTGAGCCGCACCGGGCCCATCACGGGCGCGACGCGGGTCAACAGGGGCAGCAGGCCCGCCGCCGCGCTGCCGCCGCCGCGCAGGGCGGCGAGCCGGCTCTCCATCTGCCGGCGCGGGTACACCGGCGTGCCGGCGTCCGGGAATGCCTCCGTGAAGATCGACGCAATATCGGCCTCCCGTGCGGCAATGGTCTGCTCCAGGTGCCACTGCGCCAGCCATCCCCGGGCCGTGTCCGCCAGCATTACCACCGCGAGCAGGATCGCCGCAGTGCGCCAGACCCGCCAGCGCCGCCGCCAACGGCCGGTGCCCCCGGTGTCCACCGGCCGCAGCCCGATGGCATGGCGGGTGTCCAGGTTCTCGGCGAGCAGGGCGGGGACGTCGGTGACCGTGTGGCGCTCCGCCTCCGGCGCCACCTCCGGCAGGGGCAGCGTCGCGCCGGGGGTGAGGTAGGCCACCAGCCGTGGCGGGGCGTCGTCGCCGGCCTCGCTCAGGGCGGCCTCCAGGAACAGTGCGAGGACGTCGCTCTCGCAGGCGAAGCCGGTCTGGACCCCGGTGCGTACCAGCGCCCGGTCGCCGGCGACCAGTATCGTCCACGCGTGCTCGTGGCGGGGCAGCGCGAGGTAGTCCGGGTAGATCTGCTCGGCGTGGATGCCGGCCCGGGCGAGCCGCTCCTCCCAGGCCTGAAGGGCGCGTGCGGCGACCACCGCGACGTGGACCTCGCCGGCGGCGTTGCGCTCGCCGAGCAGGAAGTGCAGTGCCTCCACGTCCTCGCTGAGCTGATCCTCCATGGCCCAGGGCACCGCCTGGGCCATGCGCTGGCGGCTGCGCACGGGCATGGCCACCCGGGTGGTGAGCACCGCGGTCCCGGGCGCCAGGGCGTAGACACGCCGCGAGCGCGCCAGAGCTGCGGGGTCATCCTCCGGGCCGGCCCCGGTCAGCCGGCCCTGGGCATCCAGGCAGCGTGCGGCCAGGGGCGCGTCCGCGTCGGCGGCGATTTGGACGATCAATCGCGGGCGCATTCGCCTGACCTTCCGTTAGAGCGAATCCCTTTATCCGTATTGTCACCGAAAACCCGGGGAGCGCCAATGTTCACGGCGGCGTCTCGCCGCGGTAGATCACCTCGATCGGTCCGTCCGTCGTGCGGTGTATCACCGAGTAGTGCGTGGCGTTAACGCGGCCCAGCGAGACCCGGGCGGTCACCAGGAAATAGTCGCTGTCGACCCTCAGCCAGGTCCGTGGCAGCTCCGGCTGCGCCAGTGAGGGGGCGAGCTGCAGGGCCGCCTCGACGCTGGTGAGGGTGGTGTCCCTGCGGCCAGCGACGAGGGCACGAACGTCGCCGGCGGCGACGTCCGGGTGCAGCGCTGCCAGCAGCTCCGGCGGGGCGGTGTTGAGGTTGATGCCCTCGGCCTCGACGGGCAGGGCGGTGACCCGGCCCTGCAGGGCGGCGAGGACGGCGTCGTCGACGCCGCGGATCAGGCGCAGCCCGGAGGCACCGGCCAGCGGGGCGTTGGCCGCGCGGTACGGCGGCTGCTGGCGGGTGTAGAAGTCGTCCTCGGCGCCGCCGGGGAAGCCGGGCTGGAGGTCGTCGTCGATCCAGTCCTCGATCGCCGGCGCGATGCCCGCCGCCGGCGCGGTGGGCACCGCCGCGCCCACCAGGCGCTCCAGCGCGGCGGCGGCCAGGCGCCGGCGCTGCTCGTCGCCGGCGGCGAGGGCATTGAGATTGAGCCGGCCCTGGAGGTCCTCGATGGTCACGGTGATGGTCGCGCCGCCCTCGTTTACCGGCGGGAGCTCGCCATACCAGGCGTCGCCGGCGCCGTCGGCGTCGTTGTCGCCGCGGTCGCGGGCGAGGATGTCGACGGCCACGGCCTCGGCGGCGAGGGCGTACTGCCACGCCTGGCCGTCGGCGACGACGTTCTGCGTGCGCCGGATCGCGAGGTGGCCCTGCCACAGCAGCGCGGTGGCCGCGGTGGCCGCCAGCGCGGTGATCAGCACCGCGGTGATCAGGGCGACGCCACGCTGCCGGTATCGGGATGCGCTCATGGCAGCAGGAACACCCGGCGTAGAATGCCGTATTGGGGGTGGCGCAGGCTCACGGCGACCGCGCGGGGCAGCACCGGCACGTCGGTGTCGGCGTTGGCCGGCGGCGGCCAGGTCGGCTGCCAGTCATCGAGCAGGAAGCGGAAGCCGACCTCGGTGACCCCGTCGAGGAGGACCGTCCGCGTGACCTGCGGCTCGTAGGGGCTGTCCATCATCGCGTAGCGCTCGCGCACCAGGGCGCCGTCGCGCACCGCGTAGGCGATGCGTTCGAAGTGGCTGCGTCGGCGTCCCAGCGGGTTGGGGCGGCCGCCGTGCACGAGCATGAGGGTATCGCCGTCGGCGTGCAGCGGCACCTGCGGGTCGCCGCGGCGGTCGCGGTAGCCCCGGAGCGGGGTGGCGCTGCGGAAATCCCGGGCCATGACGGTGAACGCCGTCTGCACCGAGGCCAGGCGGGCGGTCTCGGTATCGACGCGTTCCCGGGTGTCCATCACCGTCGCGAGCCCGCCGTAGGCGATCACTGAGACCACCGCGAAGATCGCCACTGCCACCAGCAGCTCGATCAGGGTGAAGCCGCCGCCCCGGTTCACGGCTGCAGCCCCGGATCGCGGAGCACGCCCTGCAGCGTCGTTACCGTGCGTTGCGGGTCGGCGGGGGCGGCCACCGCGATGCGTACCCGGCGGACGTGCTCGAACTGGGTGGCCTCGACGGTGACGGTCAGCGGCCACTCGCGGCCGGCGAACGTCCGCCGCTCGGTGCGCCGGCCGGTGGCCCAGACGCGCCGGGCCTGCATCTCGGCGAGGCGGTTGTCCGCGATCCAGTGTGCGAAGGTGCGCTCACGCAGGCCGCCGGCGGCGTCCGCGGAGAGGGTGGCGGCGCGCACCGCCGCGGCCAGGGCGATGGCGAGCACGGCCAGGGCGACGAGCACCTCCACCAGGGTAAAGCCGTCTCCGCGGGACGGTCCGTGCCGTTCACCCCGCCGTGTCGCCATCGCTGGGGCCCTCCAGCCGGAGCTCGCCGTTGATGCGCCCGACGATGCGCCAGGCGGTGTCCGTGCCCTCATCGGTCACCACGAGGGTGAAGGGGCTGATCTCGCCGCTGGGGTAGAGCACGACCGCCGGGCCCGTCGCGGGGGGCTCCGAGTCCGGCGCGCGGCCGTCGTCGTCCGGCGTCACCGTCAGGCTCGTCTGACCGGGCAGGGCGGTGTCGGCGAGGACGGTGTCGCCGGTCAGCGCGCTCCAGCCGTCCGGGGTGGCGCGGGCAAAGCGGTAGCCCGTTTCGGTGGTGACCAGGGCGATGGGGGTGCCGTTGAGCACGCTCTCCTCGCCGGCGAGCTCGAGGCGGGCGAGTAGCCGTTCGGCGCTGCGCTGTGCCGTCCTGTCGCCGCCGTCACCCAGGCGGATGAGCGCGAGCGAAAGCACGATGCCGATGATGACCAGCACCACCAGCATCTCCAGCAGGGTGAAGCCGTGGCGGCGGGTGGCCGCCGGGTGCCCCCCGGGAAACCGGACCGCGTCCGCCAGCGCGCCGTCGCCATGGCGGCTGGGGCCGGATGCCAGTGACACCATCGGCCGGGTCACGACCCTACCCGTCGTCCGATTGCAGTTTGAGGCTGCTGATGTCGGCGTCCGCCCCGTCGCCGCCCGGACGGCCGTCCGCCCCGAGGGTGACGATCTCGACGCGCCCGCCGTCGCCGTCCTGGGGGCCGAGGTACTTGTAGGGATGACCCCACGGGTCCATCGGGAGTTCGCGGAGGTAGCCGCCGTCCTGCCAGTTCTCCGGCTCCGGCGGTGTATCCGGCCGTTTGACCAGCGCCTCCAGGCCCTGGGCGGAGGTCGGGTAACGGAAGTTGTCGAGCTTGTACATCTCCAGTGCGTTCTCGATGGTGCGCAGGTCGTGGCGCGCCTTGGTCAGTCGCGCCTTCTCCGGGTTGTCCATGATGTTGGGGACGGCGAAGGCCACGAGGATGCCGATGATGACCACCACCACCATGATCTCGATGAGCGTGAAGCCGCCCGCGCGGCGGCGCGGCGGTGACGTGAGGAGAGACGATGTGCTTCGGTTCCAGGACACGGGGGCCTCCGGGGCGGTCAGCGGCCGACGAGCTGGTTGAGCTCGAATATCGGCAGCATGATGGACAGGACGATGACCAGCACGATGCCGCCCATCACCACGATGAGCAGCGGCTCGAACAGGGCCAGGAGGGTGCCGATGAGGCCGTCGATCTCGCGTTCCTGGCTGGCGGCGGCGCGCTCGAGCATGCCCTCGAGATTGCCGCTGCCCTCGCCGCTGGCGACGAGATGAACCGTCATCGGCGGGAACTGGCCGCTGGCCTCCAGGGCCGGGGCGATGCCGGTGCCCTCGCGAATGCGGGAGGCGGCGTCCGCCACGGCCTCGCGCATGGGCAGGTTGGCGATCACGCCGGCGGAGATGCGCAGGGCCTCGAGCACGGCCACGCCGCTGCCCATGAGGATGCTGAAGGTACGCGCGAAACGCGCGGTGTTCAGCCCCCGCGTGAGCCGTCCGACGAGTGGCAGCCGTAATAGTGACGCATGCACGCGGCGGCGGAACGCCGGCCGGCGCAGCGACAGCGAGAAGATCACCGCCGCCGCCGCCAGCACCAGCAGCAGGGCCCAGCCCCAGTCGCGCAGGAAGCCGCTGGTGGCGATCAGCCCGCGGGTGAGTGCCGGCAGCGCCTGGCCGGTGTCGGCGAACACCCGGGTCACCTTGGGCACCACGTAGGTGAGCAGCAGGGTGACCACGCCGATGGAGATCACCACCAGCGCGAGCGGATAGATCAGCGCCTGCTGCACGCGCTGACGCATCTGCTGACGCTTCTCGACGTAGTCGGCGAGACGCTCGAGGACGATGTCCAGGTGTCCGGTCTGTTCCCCCGCGGCGACGGTGGCGCGATAGAGCTCGCTGAATACCCGCGGGAAGGCGGCGATCCCGGCGGCCAGGGGGTGGCCCTCCACCACCCGGGCGCGGATACCGGTCACCACCCGCCGGACCGCCGGGCGTTCGCTCTGGCGCGCCACCGTCCGCAGCGCCTCCTCCAGAGGGGTGCCCGAGCCCACGAGGGTGGCGAGCTGGCGGGTGAACAGCACCAGCTCCGCGGTGCGGATGCGCGCACGCCCGCCGGCCAGCCCGGCGCCGCGCTCGCGCCGTTCCCGGACCTCCTCGACGGCCACCGGGAGCCAGCCGCGCTCGCGCAGCTGCTGGCGGACCTGGCGGGGGCTGTCGCCCTCCAGCACGCCGCCGTGCTCGCGGCCCGCGGTGTCCAGTGCGGTGTATTCGTAGGCTGCCACTTAACCCCTCTCCCGGCGGGTCGGAGCGACCCGCCGCAGGCTCACTCCTCGGTGGTGACGCGCACCACCTCCTCCAGGGTCGTCTCGCCGGCCAGTACCCGGCGCATGCCGTCGGCGCGCAGCGCCGGCGTGCGGCGGCGCGCATGGGCCGCCATCGCCTGCTCGCCGGCACCGTCGTGGATGAGCCCGCGCATGGTCTCGTCCACGATCACCAGCTCGAACAGCCCGGTGCGTCCGCGGTAGCCGAGGTGGTTGCAGCGCTCGCAGCCGCAGGCGTGGTAGAGCACCGGGGGCGTGGCCGGCTCGACGCCGAGCTGGGCGCACTCCGCGGCGCTCGCCGTGTACGCCCGGCGGCAGGCGGTGCACAGCCGGCGCACCAGGCGCTGGGCGAGCACCCCGACAAGGCTGGAGGAGAGCAGGAAGGGCTCCACGCCCATGTCGCGGAGCCGGGTGACGGCGCCGATGGCGGTGTTGGTGTGCAGCGTGGAGAGCACCATGTGACCGGTCAGCGAGGCCTGGACCGCGATCTCCGCGGTCTCGAGGTCGCGGATCTCGCCGACCATGACCACGTCCGGGTCCTGGCGGAGGATGGCGCGCAGCCCGCGGGCGAAGGACATGTCGACGCGCAGGTTCACCTGGGTCTGGCCGACGCCGTCGAGGTAATACTCGATCGGGTCCTCGACGGTGAGGATGTTGCGGCTGCGGTCGTTGAGCCGTGCGATGGCGGCGTAGAGCGTGGTGGTCTTGCCGGAACCGGTGGGACCGGTGACCAGCAGGATCCCGTGGGGGCGGTGGACGAGGGCGTCGACCTCGCTGCGCAGCCCCTCGTCCATACCCAGGTGCTCCAGGTCCAGGCGCCCCGCCTGCTTGTCGAGCAGACGCAGCACCACGCGTTCGCCGTGGCCGCCGGGCAGGGTGGAGACGCGCACGTCCACCGCGCGCCCGGCGATGCGCAGCGAGATCCGTCCGTCCTGGGGGACACGCTTCTCGGCGATGTCCAGCCGGGCCATGACCTTGATGCGCGAGACCAGCAGCGGGGCCATGCTGCGTGGCGGCTCCAGGACCTCGCGGAGCACGCCGTCGACGCGAAAGCGCACCGTCAGCCGCGACTCGAAGGGTTCGATGTGCACGTCCGAGGCGCCCTCGCGGATGGCCTCGGTGAACAGCGCGTTGATCAGCCGGATGATGGGCGCGTCATCCTCGCTCTCGAGGAGGTCTTCCGGCTCGGGCATGGACTCGGCGAGGCGGGAGAGGTCCACGGCCTCGCCGATGTCCTCCATCGCCTGCATGGTCTCGCCGGAACGCGTCTCGTAGGCCTGCTGGAGCAGCCGCTCGAAGTGATCGGCGTCCAGGCGCTCGATGCGCAGGGGCACGCCGAGGCTGCGGCGGAGGTCCGCGATCACGGTCAGCGGGGCGTCGGTGCGGCAGACGACGTCGGCGCCGGCGGCGTCCACCGAGCGCACCAGCACGCCGTGGCGGCGGGCGAAGCCGAAGGACGGCCGCCGTGCGTCGCCGCCGGCCTCGTCGTGCTCGCTCAGCGGTTCGGTGGCCATGGCGCTATCGTCCCCGGGTGAACGGCGCCGGCAGTGCGGGGCGGCCGAGCGGTGGCAGCACCGGAGCGACGTCGTCGGGCAGCAGTGCCACCCCCGCGTCGCGCTGGGCGCGCTGGCGCTCGCGCATGCTGGCGTACTTGTCGCTGGCGTAGCGCGTCATCGTGGCCTCGTCGCGTACGATGCGCGGACGCAGGAAGACCATGAGATTGCGCTTCTCGCTCTGCGCCGAGCGGTAGCGGAAGAGGTTGCCGAGCACGGGGATGCTGCCGAGCAGGGGCACGCGCTGCTCGGTCTCGCGGACCTGCTCGTCGAGCAGCCCGCCGAGCACCACCAGGCGCCCGCTGTCCACCAGCACGCTGGTGCTGATCGAGCGTTTGTCGGTGATCAGATCCACGGCCCGGGTGCTCTCGCTGACGTTGGAGACCTCCTGCTGGATCTCGAGCATCACGGAATCGCCCTCGTTGATCTGCGGCTTGACCTTGAGGATGAGGCCGACATCCCGGCGTTCGATGGTCTGGAAGGGATTGACGTTGCTGCTGTCCGACGAGGCGGTGGTGTACGAGCCGGTGACGAAGGGCACGTTCTGGGCAACGGTGATCTCCGCCTCCTGGTTGTCGAGGGTGACCAGCGAGGGCGTGGAGAGGATATTGGTGTCCGCGTCGCTCGCCAGTGCCCGCAGCAGCGCCGCGAAGCGCACGCCACCGGCGAGGTCGCCCACGGCGAGGCTCAGGCCCGAGCCGATGTTGGGGATCTCCTGCTGGGACAGCGAGCCGATGATCCCGGCAAGGCTGTCACCGCCGCTCACGCTGTTGTTGCCGAAGCTCGTGCCGCCCACGGCCGTGTTGCCGTTGCCGCCGTCCACGGCCCACTGGAAGCCGAGCTCCGCGGCCATGTCGGCGGAGACCTCGGCGATGGCGGCCTCGATGAGCACCTGGGCGCGGCGGATGTCGAGCTTGTCGATGACCGCGGCGAGCTCGTTCTGCACGGCGGGGGGTGCGCTGATCACCAGCGAGTTGGTCGCCGCGTCGGCCTGGATGCTGACGGTCTTGCCGCTACCGCCGGCGCCGGCGGCGCCCCCCTCGCCGTCACCACCGCCGTCCGTCGCGGCGGAGGGCAGGTTCTCGCTGACCGACTGCAGGACCTCCGCGACGTCCTCGGCCTTGGCGTAGCTCAGGTAGACCACGCGGGTGTCGCCGCCCTGGTCGGCGCCGGCGTCCAGGCGCTCGACGAGCCGGCGTACCCGGGCGCGCTGGGCGTCGGTGCCCATGACCACCAGGGCATTGGTGCGCTTGTCCGCCGCCACCCGGACCGCCTGGGCGCCGGCCTCCTCGCCCTGACCGCCGAGAACCTCGCCGAGGGTCTCCGCCGCGGTCTCGGCGGTGGCGTGCTCCAGCGGAATCACCTCCGTGGCCGCGGCCCCGGCGCGGTCGACCTTGCGCACGACGTCGGCGATACGGGCCACGTTGCTGGCGTGGTCTGAGATGATCAGCGAGTTGGTCGGTGCGTAAGCGGCGAAATGGCCCTGCTGGGGCACCAGCGGCCGGAGTATCGGCACCAGCTGGGCCACCGGCACGTTCTCCACCGTCAGCACCCGGGTGACCACCGCGTCGCCGGTGTCCTCGCCGTCCTCGCCGCCGAGCTGGCGGGCGTTGACGTCCGGCACGATCTTGGTGACCTCGCCGGCGGGGATGGCCGAGAAGCCGTGGACCTGGAGGATGGAGAGGAAGACCTGGTAGAGGGCGTCGGCGTCCATGGGCCGGCGCGATATGACCGTCACCCGGGCATTCACGCGCGGATCGAGCACGAAGTTGCGACCCGTGACCTCCGCGACCGTGTCCACCAGCGCCGAGAGCTGGGCATCCTTGAGGTTGAGCGTGATCTGCTCCTGTGCGCCGGCAGTGCCGGCGGCGAGCACGGTCACGAGTGCCAGGAGCACGGCGGCGGCCCGGCCGCGCGCGCGACGGGCAGGGTTGGACGAACGGAGGGCGTGGATCCACGCTGCCACTGCGCCTACCCCCCGTTGCCGAAGTTCAGAGTGATCTGCCGCTCGCTGCCGTTGCGGCGTACCGTCAGTGTAACCTGCCCGGCGTTGCCAAGACGCTGGAGCGCCTGTACCGCTGAGCCCTCGTTGTCGAGCCGTACGTCGCCTACTGCGGTAATGACGTCCCCGGGCTCGAGTGCGGTGGCCGAGTACAGGGGTTCGGCGCCGCCCTGCAGGCGGTAGCCGATGAGCGTTCCGTCACTCTCCCGCACCGGGGCGGGTCTGAGCAGTCGCTGCACGGCGCCCGGGTCCGAGAGCAGCTGCTCTCGGTAGCCGGCGAGGGTCTGCGGCCCGGAAGGCGTGCCGCCCGGCTGTGACGACGATGCGCGGGGCGCCGCCGACTGCTCCTGTTGCGGGGGCGGGCTGGACTTCTCGGGCAGCGTGAGGGTCTCGCGGTGGCCGTCGCGGCTGAGGATCACGCGGTCCCGGCGTATGCCCTCAAGGCGGGCGCCGCCGGGCAGGGTGTCCCCGGGCCGGTAGAGGTGCTCGTCACCGCCGCCGGCGGCAATGATCGCCAGGCCGCTGTCCTCGCTGGGGCCGGCGACCACGCCGTGGAGAGTGAGGTCGAGCTGCGTCGGCGGTGCCTCGCGGGCCGGTGTGGGGGTGTCGTTATCCGCGGTGCGCCCGAACAGGTGGGCGGCGACGATGGGGGCGGTGTCCGGGGCCTCCTCGGCCGCATCGCCGGGCGCCGACTGTGCCGCCGGCTCCGGCGGCGGGGCGGTGGTGTCGCGGGGCCAGAGCTGCCAGCCGAGCAGCACCGCTTCCGCCCCGAGCAGGATCACGGCCGCCGCCGTGACGGCGACAGCGAGTGCGGATTCGACCCGGGAGCCGGGCTCGGTGAGGACGCTGGGCAGTGACATCACGCCGTTGGTGGCTCCACGCTCGTGGACGGGCGGTTATCCCGGTATCCGGTGGCGGGCTGGAACGCCGCCGCTGCGGCGTTGACACCCGCTTTGGGGGAGGCTAAGGTTACGACCGATATCGGCACCGTGTGCCTCCCTCACTGCTCAGCATAAGCTGGCCATATCCGCGCTGCCATTTATTTATAGCCCCAATCCCGAGACGACGGATGTTCCTGCGGCATTTTTCGTGTAATCGGCAAGGTGCTCCCGAGGGATTCAGGGCGTGAGCGCATCCGCCGCGGTTTTCCCGATGCCTGCGGTGCGATGGGGGCCTGGCAGTGTGCTCGGGTGATTGCGCGCAGTGCACGCCGCGGGAGCGCGGCGGCGCCGGCGGCAGCCGTCAGTGGTGGCGCGCGGGCGCGCGTCCGGGGAGCCACCGGCCCGGCCTTCCGGGAGGGTACCCCCGGCATGACGACGACAGAACAACAGTAACCGTGGAGGCCGCGGAGGCAGCGCGTTCGTCGTACTCGCGGGCCACTGCCTTCATCGAAGACGACCGGTGGATGCGGCGAGGGTGCTCCGCCCCTCGCCCCGTGATCGCAACAACCTCACAGCCGTGCCATTCGTGCGCCGGTCATGGTGACCGGGCCGATGCCGTGCGCGGGGCCAAATCCATGAAGCAGTAGCTGATGAATCTCACGGAACTCAAACAGAAACCTGCGACCGAGCTTGTGGAGATCGCCCAGGAGCTGGGCATCGAGGGCATGGCCCGCAACCGCAAGCAGGACGTCATCTTCTCCATCCTCAAGGCCCAGGCCAAGAAGGGCGAGGACATCTGGGGCAACGGCGTACTGGAGATCCTCCAGGACGGCTTCGGCTTCCTGCGCTCGGCGGACAGCTCCTATCTGGCCGGCCCGGACGACATCTACGTCTCCCCGAGCCAGATCCGGCGGTTCAGCCTGCGCACCGGCGACACGATCTCCGGCAAGATCCGGCCGCCGAAGGAGGGCGAGCGCTACTTCGCGCTGCTCAAGGTCGACGAGATCAACTTCGAGCGCCCGGACGCGGCGAAGAATAAGGTCCTGTTTGAGAACCTTACCCCGCTGTTCGCCAAGGACCGCATGGTCATGGAGCGGGGCAACGGCTCCACCGAGGACCTCACGGCCCGCGTCATCGACCTCACCGCGCCCATCGGCAAGGGGCAGCGCGGCCTGATCGTCTCTCCGCCGAAGGCGGGCAAGACCATGCTGCTGCAGAACATGGCCCAGTCGATCACGAGCAACTATCCCGAGTGCTACGTGATCGTGCTGCTCATCGACGAGCGGCCCGAGGAGGTCACGGAGATGCAGCGCACCGTGCGCGGCGAGGTGGTCTCCTCCACCTTCGACGAGCCGGCGAACCGCCACGTGCAGGTCGCGGAAATGGTGATCGAGAAGGCCAAGCGGCTGGTCGAGCACAAGAAGGACGTGGTGATCATGCTCGACTCCATCACCCGTCTCGCCCGTGCCTACAACACCGTCGTGCCCTCCTCCGGCAAGGTGCTCACCGGCGGTGTCGACGCCAACGCCCTGCACCGGCCCAAGCGCTTCTTCGGTGCGGCGCGCAACGTCGAGGAGGGCGGCAGCCTCTCGATCATCGCGACCTCGCTGGTCGAGACCGGTTCACGCATGGACGACGTGATCTACGAGGAGTTCAAGGGCACCGGCAACATGGAGATCCATCTGGATCGCCGCATCGCGGAGAAGCGGATCTATCCGGCCATCAATATCAATCGCTCGGGCACCCGCCGCGAGGAGCTGCTGATGACGCCGGACGAGCTCCAGAAGGTCTGGATCCTGCGCAAGCTCCTCCATCCGATGGATGAGCTCGCCGCCATCGAGTTCCTTCTCGACAAGCTCAAGGACACCAAGACCAACAGCGAGTTCTTCGATTACATGAAGCGCTGAGCGGGCATCCGGATGCCATCATGAGAAGGGCCGCCCCGCTTCTGCGGGGCGGCCCTTTTTTCGTGGCGGGGGATCAGAAGCGGTAGTCGGCGGAGAGGGCGAAGAGGTTCGCCGTGCCCTCGTAGGTGCCCGACAGGTTGCCGCGGCTCTCGTTCTCCAGATCGACGTCGCCGTCGTCGAAGAAGATGTGCATCCACGCACCGGTGATCGACAGCCGGTCGGTGGGCGAGAACGTCGCGCCGGCGGACAGCCAGCGGCGGTCCACGTCCGGCACGCGCGGCGTGCGGTGCTGGGCGTTCGGCACCGGGGATTCGTCCATGCCGATGCCGCCGCGCAGCGTCCAGCGGCCGGTGAGCGCGTAGCTCGCGCCCGTGGACAGGGCCCAGGTGTTCTCCCAGTTCTCCTCGGTCACGCTGTTCGGGGTGTTGTCGCCGAACTTGACCACCAGCTCGTCGAATTTGCTCCACTCGGTCCACTCGGCGTTGAACATCAGCGCCAGGCGGTCGGTGGCCTGGTGGTAGATGCCCAGGTTCAGGCTCGCCGGCGTCGTGAGATCCGCCTTGCCGGAGGTGTCGGTGAATTGGCCCCCCGCCTGGGCGCCGGCGAGTACCGCCTGTGATGTCGCGTCGGTGGCGCTGAACTCGGCGTCCCCCTTCAGGGTGAGGTCCACCTTGGAGCGGTAGCTCACGCCCACGCGGGTGCGGTCGGTGACCTGGAACAGCGCGCCGAGGGTGTAGCCCACGCCCCAGTCGTCGCCGGTGACCTCGGCGAAGCCGTCATTGTTGCCGGGGGACGCGCCGGGTACTTCCTGTTGAGCGCCAACCCCCCCGAGGTCCAGCGCGTTGGACAGGGTCGCGTCGGCGTACTGCACCCGCAGGCCGCCGGCGAGCGAGAGCCGGTCGGTGACACGGAAGTTCAGGGTGGGCTGGATGTCGACGACCTTCAGGTCCGTCTCCAGGGCCTGGTAGCGCCCGATCCAGTCGTGATCGTAGTCGGTGGGCAGGCCGTACGGCGCGTAGACGGCGAGGCCGGCGTCCAGCGAGTCGTTGAGCTGGGTCTTGACGGCGAAGGAGGGCACCAGGGCGGTCTCGCCGCTCTTGCCCTTGCTGCCGTCGTAGGGGAATCCGTCACTGGAGCCGTTGAGTGGGGCCCCGTAGGGAGAGGCCTGACCGTCCTCGAGATCGAACTCGGCGTCGATGTAGGCCAGGCTGCCGGCGATCTGGGTGCCGTCGATGTTGCCCAGTGCCGCCGGGTTGTAGGCCATGAAGCTGACGTCCTCTGCGCCGGCGGCGGCGCTGGCGAGCGAGTTGGCGAGGGCCTTGGCGCTCTGCTCGCGGATCTGGAAGCCGGTGGCGTGGGCGGTTGCCATCGCGCCGGCGAGGCCGAGTGCCGACGTGGCGATGATCAGGCGGCTTGCGCCTCGATGACGGGCGGACATGGGCTCTCCTCCTGGTTCTCTGACTTGTCGTCGTGATAACAGGGGCAGGCCCGTTCGGCTGGTTGCGCCAAGCATGCCCCCTTTTGCAGGGAAAATAGGCGGGCTGTCCGGCCGCGTCAATACGCTTGCGTATGGAAATGCCGGAAAAGCGCGCACCGGGCCCCGGCCCGGTGCGCTTTGCGGAGGGGGGTTGGCTTAGCCGGCGGGCGGAAGGATGAATTCGGCCGCCGGTGGCGCCTTGCCGGAGCTGCGCTCGAGCAGCAGCAGGCCGTTTGCGGTACGTCCCTTCACCGTGAGTGTGCCCACGGTCTCGCCGGGAATCCATGCGACCGGGTCGCCGCCCTGGCGCAGCACGCGTCCGCTCTCGTGGACGGTCAGCTGGCTGCCGGTAGCGAGCTGGGTGCCGGCGGGGTCCATGACCCAGCGGCCGTCGCCGGTGCTGCGCACGTGGAAGATGCGGGGGGCGAGGCGGAAACGCTCGATCGCATGGAGGTAGACACTGTCCGCCAAGGCGGCGAGGCTCTGCTCGGCGGCGCCGTCGTCGGTGGCCGGCAGGGTGACCCGGTAGGCCGGGTAGCGGATGCCGAGATCCAGGTCCACCAGGCTCACGGTCAGGGGGAGCTGGCCGCCGCGGGCCTCGGTGCCGTCGATAATGGCCACCATGCGGGCGCCGGAAGCGGCGGCCACCGCCGGTCCGCACTCGGCGAGGGTGTCCAGCGAGCACTCGACCCCGTCGAGGGCCTGCTGCAGGCGCTGCTGGCTGACCGCGGTCAGCGGGTATTCGCCGGCAACGCGGGTCATCGCCGTGTAGGCGCGGGTGGCCGCCAGGTCCGTGGCATTGGGGAAGAGCAGCGCCACGCCGGGGCCCGCCTCGGTGGTAGTGGCCTGGCCGCGCCGTGCCGCCGTGCCGCCGCCCTGGCGCAGGTCGGCGCGCAGGCGGGCGACCTCCTGTTCCAGCCGGCGGGTATCCGCGCCGCTGGACGACGCGTCCTTGCCGAAGATCAGCTCGCCGACGGACGGAATGGCGCCGTCCTCCAGGTCGGACTTGTGCGCCTCCGTGTCCAGGGGATCGTAGTCGCTGGGCAGCGCCCCCGGCTCGGTGTGCTTCTGGCGGGTGGATTCCGTGTTCGCGCAGCCGCCGGCCATCAGGACGGTGACGACGAGGGCGGCCAGCAGAAGGGAGCGCACCATGGATCTGTTCCTCAAACGTCTCGGTTGGGTCTGTCCCGGACGGCGCCGGGTGGCACCGGTTCGCGCGCCAGCATAGGCAAGCACCGTGAGCACTGCAATCAATCCCGTTCCAGGCGCTGGAAGGTCAGCGGCCACGGGTTGTCGGCGTCGGCCCCCCGGTGCTGCTCATCGACGACCCGCCAGCCGGCGTCCAGCGCCGGGAAGCGGGTGTCCCCGTCGAGCTCGGCGTCGATCACGGTGAGCTCGATGCGCCGGGCGCGGGGCAGGAACAGCGCGTAGATCTCGGCGCCGCCGATGATCATCACTTCGGGGACGTCGCCGGCCGCCGCCAGGGCGGACTCGGCGGAATCGACCACCGTACAGCCCGGGGCCGCGAAGGACGGGTCGCGGCTCATCACGATGTTGTGCCGTTTCGGCAGTGGCCGGCCGATGTCGTCGTAGTTGCGCCGGCCCATGACCACCGGTTTGCCCCGGGTGTACGCCACGAAATGGCGCATATCCGCGGGCAGCCGCCAGGGCAGCGAGCCATTCGCGCCGATCACGCGGTTACGCGTCATCGCCGCGATCAGTGTCACCAGGGGCGTGCTCATGCCGGCCATTGTACCGTCGACGGCGGCGTGCGGCACGCTTGCCTCACTCGATGCGGCAGGCCTCGTCGAAGGCCGGGCGCGGGTTGCGTGAATACACCGTGTCCGGGTCGCCGTAGCCGATGTTGCACAGGAAGTTGGTGCGGATACTTGTGCCGGCGAAGAAGGCCTCGTCCACCATTGCCGGATCGAAGCCGGACATCGGCCCACAGTCGAGCCCGAGGGCCCGTGCGGCGATGATCAGGTATGCCCCCTGGAGGCTGCCGTTGCGGAACGCCGTGGTCTCGGCGAAGGCCGGGCTGTCGCGGAACAGGCCGCTGACGTCCTTGTGCGGGTTCAGCCAGGGCAGCCACTCCCAGAAGCGCAGGTCGTGGGCGACGATGGCGGTGACCGGGGCGGACAGGGTCTTGTCGACGTTGCTCTTCATCAGCGCCGGTGCGAGCCGTTCCTTGGCCTCCGGCGAGCGCACGAACACGACCCGCATGGGGCAGCCGTTGAAGCTGGTCGGTCCCATGGTGGCGAGGGCATGCATCTCGCGGAGCTGTTCGTCGGTGACCGGCCGGTCGAGCCAGCCGTTGTAGGTCCGTGCCTCACGGAAGATCCGGTCCAGGGCCGCGTCGTCGAGCGCCGGTGTTGCCGTCGCGTGTGCGGGCGCCGCATGCTCTCGCTGCATGGCGTTCTCCTCGCCTCTCGGGTGGGTGTGGTCGACGTGCCGGCGGGCGCGGAGCGGTCAGTGCCCCTGGCGCGCCGGTGCCGTGCTGGTGACGAAGTGGCCGTCGCGGTAGAGCAGCGGCGAGGTGGCGCCGCTGCCGGTCGTCGCGACCACGTCGCCGACGATAATGCCATGAGAGCCTTCCTCATGGACACGCACGATCCGGCAGTCGAAGCCGACGAGGGCGTCCTCGAGCACCGGCGCGCCGGTGCGCAGCGGCGCCCAGCGACCCGCCGCGAAACGCGCCTCTCCCCGGCAGGCGTCGCCGGAGGCGAAGCGCATGGCGAGCGTCTCGTGATGTGCGGCGAGGACATTGAGCGCGAGTACCCGGCGGCCGGCGATGACGGGATAGGCGCTGCTGTCGCGGTTGATGCAGACCAGTATCCGCGGCGGGTCCACGCTCAGCGAGCAGAACGAGGACACCGTCAGCCCCGCGGGGCCGTCCGGCCCCCGGGTCGTCGCCAGCGCCACGGGCGCCGCGATGCCGCGCATGCCGCTGCGGAACTCGGCGCCGTCGACGAACTGGCTGAAGGTCTCGCCGGCGATCACCGCCGACAGCGCCGCCATGGCGGTGTGGGCGTCGTGCATCCCGGTCATGCCGCGCCCGCCACCGGCAGCCGCAGGCCGCGATCCTCCAGGCGGGGCAGGACCTCGTCGCGGAAGTAGGGGAACTCCTCGACGTAGTCCACGAACGCCAGGGTGGTGCCCGCGAAGCCGGTCTCGTAGAGGCGCTGGATCCCGTCGGCGACGGTGTCCGGGTCGCCGACCAGCGGGTAGCCGCCGTGGCCCCCGGCCATGCGGTCGCGCAGCAGCCGGATGACCTCTTTGGGGAAGGATTCGGCGTGGGCGAACATCAGGTTGATGATGTTGTCCACGGCCTCCCAGTCCGCGTTCTCCTGGGAGTAGTAGTGGTGGTACTCCTCGGCCTCCTTTCTGGTCGGCCGGCAGACGACGTAGGAGAGGGTGAACAGCCCCACGTTGCGCCCGACGCCGGCGGCCTGCTCCTTGATCGCTGCGATCTCTTCCCTGGACCTGTCCAGGTCGATGGCCGGGGTGAACAGGTAGTCGGCGTTGCGCACGGCGAAGTCGCGGCCCTGCTGGGAACCGGCGGCGTTGAAGATCGGCACCTTGTCGGTTTTCGGCAGCGGCAGGCTGTAGGTGTCCCTGAGCTGGTAGAACTCGCCATCCCAGTCGAACGGTCCGGTCTCGGTCCACAGCTTGCGGACGATATCGAACCACTCCTGACCGAAGCGGTAACGGGTCTCGTGGTCGTCCGGCATGGTCATGCCGAGGGCGTCGTACTCCGGCTTGTTCCAGCCGCAGACCACGTTGAGCCCGGCGCGGCCGTTGCTCATGTTGTCCATCGTCGCGAGCTGCTTGGCGACCACCACCGGGTGATTGAACGCGGTGTGGATCGTGGAGAAGACGTTGATGTTCTTCGTCTGCGCCAGCAGTCCCGCGGCCCAGGTGACGGTCTCCAGGACACTACCGTGGAAGTTGGTGGCACCGCCGTAGCCGATCCAGCGGGCGATGGGCAGAAGGAACTCCAGCCCCGCCTCGTCGGCCATCTGCGCGAGCCTGAGGTTATTCTCCCAGGAGTTGTTCCAGCGCTCCGGCACCTTGGTCACGGCCAGGCCGCCGGAGCAGTTGGGTGAGAAGATCCCCAGCTTGAAGGGGTTGTCGTTGAAAACGGGCGCGGTCCTGACGGTCATGGCGGTGCTCCTCCTCGGGTGTGCTTCCCTCACGGATCTGCAGGTTTTCGTGCTTTTTTCTAGTAATTTACTAGTAAAACGATATGACTTTTCTTTTAGACGTAAATTTTTTCCCCGTCAAGTATGCCCCGCCGGCCGTCGGGCTTGTGCTGAGCTGCCAGGCCTGTTGTCGTTTGGACTGGTCCCTGCACCGAGAAGAGAGGAGAGCGATGTCGGAGCACGAGGGTCGGGAAGGAGAGGCGCCCGCGGATGATTTCACCCTGGACCGGCACTGGCACCTGGCGGGTGACGAAAAGGAGATGGCGCTCACCGAGATCGAGCACACGATGCTGCGGCTGACCGCCGCCTTCGAGCGCTGGCAGTCCGAGTGCCTGGCGGCCGTGACACACCGGCCGGTATCCGGATCGGATAATGCCGTGCTGCATGTGGTGCGCATGAAAGAGCGTCCCAAGACGGTCGCGGAGATCGCCCGCCTGCTCAACCGCGACGACATCAGCAACATCCAGTACGCGCTCAAGAAGCTCAAGTCCGCGGGGCTGGTGGACAAGCAGGCCTCGCGCAAACGTCGCGGCGTGGCCTATTTCGTCACCGACCAGGGTTACGAGGTCACGGAACGTTTCGCCCAGCTGCGCCGTGAGATGCTGATCCGCATGATCCCCAATGAGGAGAACTGGCAGGCGCAGTACGAGGTGGCGCACCGGCTGCTCAACCAGCTCCAGGGCATCTATGATCAGGCGGCGGTCTACGTGGTCAGTCACCGCGCGCCGATGGATGACGAGTCGCTGTAGGAGGCGAGTCACCGACTGGACAAGGGGGGACGGGTATGGCCGGTGTCGAGGGGGGCTGGGAGGCGCTGTTCGTCGCGCTCGGTGCGACGCCGGCGCTGTGGGGCGGCATCCTGTTCGGGGCGGTGGCCGGTGGTGCGGTGACGGCGGCGGTGCTCGGCGGCCGCCATCGCCGCATACGCGCGGGGATCCATCGGGCCCTGGTCCAGCAGGCGGCGGACGCCATCGTCGTCGCCGACCTCTCTGGGGCGATCCACGACGTCAATGAACAGGCCGCGATACTGCTGGGTCATCCCCGAGGCCGGCTCAGGCGAATGGCGGTCCGCGATATCCATCCCCCGGATGAGAAACCGGCCCTGGACGCCGCGTTTGCGGACATGCGCTCCACGGGCTTCTCCCTGCGTGAGCACGAGGTGATCCACGCCGATGGTACCCGCATACCCGTGGAGGTGGCGGGGCGGCGTGTCGACCGGCGTTTCGGGCCCTGCCTGTATGTCGGGGTCTTCCGCGACCTGAGCGAGCGCCGCGAGCGCGAACGTGAGCGCCTGCGTGAGGAGCGCCGTCAGCGCGAGGCACTGATCCGCGAGGTCCATCACCGGATCAAGAACCACCTCCAGGGACTGCTTGGCCTCATCGCCGGCCAGGTGGAGGCGGAGCCCGCCCTGGCACCGCGCCTGCGTGCCGTGATGGGGCAGGTCAACGCCATCGCCACCGCCCACGGCCTGCAGGGGCGTACCCCCGGTGGCGAGAGCCTGCTCTGCGAGTTGGTCCGTGCCGTCTGCGAGGGCGTGGTCGCGATCACCGGCGAGCACCGGGCGGTCGACCTCTCACTGGACGTCGTCAGCCCGGTGGGGCTCGATCCCGGGGAGGCCATTCCCGTCGCCCTGGTCGTCAACGAGCTCGTGATCAATGCGTTCAAGCACGGGCGCCGCGACGGGGACCCCGGACCGGCGGTGGCGGTGACAGTCACCGGTGCGCCCGATGGTGCCTGCGTCTGCGTGCGCAATGCCGCGGACGTGGCGGACGGTGCCGACCTTCCGCGCGACGGCAATGGCGGCGTCGGTCTCGGCCTCGCGTACCGTCTCCTGCCACGCCCCGGTGCCGAACTCTCGCTTCAGGCGGGTGACGGCCGGGTCGCGGCCCGGCTGGTGCTCAGGCACCCCGTGGTACGCCCGCCCCGGCGGGTGCCCGGCTGATCCGGCGTGGGGTGGCCGGCGCAAACCGCTGATTTTGTGAGGTTCGTCACGGCGTGACGGGATCCTGCCCGGCAGTTGTAAATGGCACGCCGGCCGTGTAAAAGGCATCCTTGCCGCGCGCCGCCGCGTGCTCATCCGCAAAAGACGCTTGGGGGAAGCTATGGCCGAGGGCCGGGTACTGCTTGTGGACGATGACCGGCTGGTGCTCGCCACCCTGGGCGACGGATTGCGGCGGGCGGGGATGACGGTCCTCGAAGCGGACAGCGGCCACCAGGCCATCGACTGCCTCGGCGATAACGAGGTGGACCTTGCCGTCATTGACGTGCGGATGCCGGGCATGTCCGGGCTCAGCCTCGCGGGCTGGCTGGCCGAGCACACCGCACTGCCCTTCATATTCCTGTCCGCCTACGAGGATCCGGAGACGGTCAGCGAGGCCATCCGCTACGGGGCCCTGACCTACCTCGTGAAACCCCTGCAGAGCAACCAGCTCGTGCCCGTGCTCAACGCCGCCATGGCACGAGGCCGCGAGCTTCATCAGCTCCGAGAGCACCGTGACCAGCTCGAACGGGCGGTGCAGGGCAGCCGCAGCGTCAGCGTCGCGGTGGGGCTGGTCATGGAGCGTGCCGGCATCGGCCGAAGCGAGGCCTTCAACCGGCTGCGCGGTCATGCACGGGACCAGCGGCGCCGCCTCGAGGAGGTGGCGGAGGAGTACATCGAGGCCAGCGAATTGTTTCTCGGTGTGTGCAGGAATTGATCGTTTCGGCGCGCCCAGGGCGTCAGCGTGCCGCTTTCCGGCAATTTTTTTGCTTTGCACAGGGGCTTCGGGGGTGGCGAAGCGCCGGATGGGTGTTTAGGGTTACCGGGGACGGGGTATCGGTGTCAGTGGGGCCAAGCCCTCGCCCCTCACCGTGAAACACCGGCCGCGTCCTTAATCCGGAAAAACGAGTTTGCGCCCGGTGCCACTGCGGTATCGTCAGCGTGATGCCTTCCGCCCCGAACCCGCGGAGCCGTCGATTGGGTCAGCAGGCAGCTGCCGCGGGCCGGTAATGCCCATTGCCGGATGCGAGGGGGAAATGGAATCGACCGACAAGGATGCGCCGGCGACGCGCATGGCGCAGAGTCTCGGCCTCGACCACGGTGAGCTCGAGCGCCGCAAGGCGTTCCTCGAGTTCACCGGCCGTGATGCGGCCCTGCTCGCCGAGCTGGCCGTGCAGCTCGGCGGCTCGATCGACGACGCCCTGGACGAATTCTACGATCACCTCGCTCGTTTCCCGGAGATGCGCGATATCCTCGATCGCGACCCGGAGCATCTCCAGGGGCTGAAGCAGCGCCAGCGCCAGCATTTCAGGGAGCTCGCCACAGGGCCGCACGACGACGCGTTCGTCATGCGGCGGCTGCGCGTCGGCCGCGTGCATCACCGGGTCGGGTTGGCGCCGGCCTGGTATATGGGTGGCTACGCGAAGTACCTGCGTGCCCACCTGCCGAGCCTCTGGAGCGCCGCGGCGGGGGACATCCCGTGGTTCATGCAGGCGCTGGACGCGCTGCACAAGATCGTCTTCCTCGACATCACCCTCGTGCTGGAGGCCTATTTCGAGTCGGATCGCGCCGCGCTCGAATCCGCCCGGCGGCGGCTTCAGCGGGCCCAGGAGGCGGCCCGGCTCGCGGTATGGGAATGGGACGTGGACGATGGCCGCGTGCGCTGGTCGGAGACGGCAGCGAGCCTGTTCGCCCGCGGGGACGCCGGCATGCCCGATGACCGGACGTCGCTGCTCGCCCTGCTCGACCCCCGCGATGCCGCGGATGCGGAGGCGGCACTCGCGCGCGCACTGAGCGACGGCCAGGGGCTGTACGTCGAGTTCCGCGTGAGCGCCCGGCCCGGCGCCTGGCTGAGCGCGTCCGGGCGGGTCGAGCGCGATGCCGCGGGCCGGGCGCGGCGGATCGTGGGCGTGATCCAGGACATCTCCGAACGGCGCGAGCGCGAGGCGATGCTGCGCGCCCAGGAGGGCAAGTTCCGGGCGCTCATGGACAATGCCGCGGACGGCATGCTGATCGCCGATGCGGACGGCCGGGTGATTGACTGGAACCAGCGCTTCGCCGAGCTGTACGGTGACGAGGCACCGCTGACGGACCGCGACCTGGCCTCGTTTCATCCGGAACCGGAGCGGCAGCGCGTGGCGGCCGCTCTTGCCGCTGCGGGCCAGGCCCGCGGCCGCCTGGTCAGCGGCAGCCTGCTGTGCGCAGGCCACGAGCCTGTGCCGGTGGAGGTCTCCTTCACCCGTATCCAGTGGCTGAACGAGTCCCTGGTCCTTGCGGTGTACCGCGATCTCTCGGAGCGCTCGCGCACGGAGGCGGAGCTGCGCAAGCTCGGCCGGGCGCTGCAGCAGGCCCACGACGCCGTGATGATCACCGACCGCAGGGGCCGGATCGAGTTCGTGAACACGAGCTTCGAGCGGGAGACCGGTTATACCCAGCGCGAGGTCCTCGGACGCACCCCGCGGCTGCTGAAGTCCGGGCGCCATGACCCGGAGTTTTACCAGCGACTCTGGGATACGCTGAGCCGCGGGGAGGTATTCCGGGAGTCGTTCATCAACCGCCGAAAGGACGGCTCGCTGTACCACGAGGCCAAGCTCATAACCCCCCTGAGGGACGGCGACGGCGGGATCACCCATTTCGTGTCCACCGGGCGGGACATATCCAGGCGCATGGAGATGGAGCGCCGGCTCCAGCGCCTGGCCTACCAGGACGCCCTCACCGGGTTGCCCAATCGCACGAGCCTGCTCGAACGTCTCGAGGTGGCCCTCACGGACGCCAACGAGCGCGGCACACCGCTGGCGCTGCTCTATCTCGACCTCGACCAGTTCAAGGGCATCAACGACACCATGGGCCACGCCGCCGGCGACAGCGTGCTCAAGCAGGTGGCCCGGCGGCTGCGCCGCGAGACCCGCGGCGCGGACACCGTGGCCCGCATGGGGGGCGACGAGTTCGCGGTGATCGTCACCGGGGCCAACCGTGACGCGGTGGCGCACCTGGGCGAGCGGCTGCTGCGGGTGATCAGCGAGCCGTTCCTGCTGGAGGGCCGCGGGATCTATCCCATGGGCAGCATCGGCATCGCGGTCTATCCCCAGGACGGCACCACCGTAACCTCGCTGCTCAAGCACGCGGACACGGCGATGTACCGCGCCAAGCGCCGCGGGGGCGGACAGGAGTTCTTCGCCCCGCAGATGAACGAGTCCGTGAGCAGCCAGTTCACCCTGGAGAACGAACTCCGCCGGGCGGTCAGCAAGCACGAATTCCGTCTCGCCTTCCAGCCCCAGGTCTCGCTCGTCGACGGGCGTATCCGCGGTGCGGAGGTGCTGCTGCGATGGCGTTCGCCGTCGCTCGGCGAGGTTTCCCCCGCGCGGTTCATGCCGGTGCTCGAGGCCAACGGTGTGATCGTCCAGCTCGGCGAATGGGTGATACGCATGGCCTGCCGCGCGTTGCGGGACTGGCGCGCCGAGGGGTTCGATCTGCCCCGGATCGCCATCAACGTGGCGCCGGTTCAGCTGGAGGCCGACGGTTTCGTGGAGATGGTCCGGCGCGAGCTCGCCGAGGCCGGCCTGGTGCCCGCGGACCTCGAGATCGAGGTGGTGGAGACCTCGCTGATGAGCGACTTCGAGGCCATCAGTGCGTCGCTGCGCGAGCTCCGGGACCTCGGCGTCGCCCTCGCCCTGGACGACTTCGGTACCGGCTTCTCCGCGCTCAGCTACCTGCGGCGGCTGCCCGTGACCGTGGTCAAGGTCGATCGCGAGTTCGTCCAGAAGGCCCCTTCCGAGCCCGCCGACGCCAGCCTGGTGGAGGCGATCATCGCCGTCGGCGACCGTTTCGAGCTCGAGGTGGTGGGCGAGGGCGCGGAGACCGCCGAGCAGGTGGCGTTCCTGCGCGAGAGCGGCTGCCAGACCGTGCAGGGATTCTACTTCGCCCGGCCCATGGAGGCGGCCGCGTTCCGCGAATTCCTCGCCGGCAACGGCGCCGGGGTGTCCCTGGAGGCGCTCGGCGACGGGGGCCGTTGAGCCCCCGCCCGTTTGCCTACACGGCCACGGGGGCCTTGATGTGGGGGTGGGACTGGTAGCCTTCGAGGCGGATGTCGTCGTAGCGGAAGGCGAACAGGTCGGTGACCGCCGGGTTGAGCACCAGCCTCGGCAGCGGCAGGGGGTCGCGGGCGAGCTGCTGGTCCGCCTGCTCCAGGTGATTCACGTAGAGGTGGGCGTCACCGAGGGTGTGGATGAACTCGCCGGGCTCGAGGCCGGTGACCTGCGCGACCATGTGCGTGAGCAGCGCGTAGGAGGCGATGTTGAACGGCACCCCAAGGAAGATGTCGGCGCTGCGCTGGTAGAGCTGGCAGGACAGCCGGCCCTCGGCCACGTAGAACTGGAACAGGGCGTGGCACGGCGGCAGGCCCATGCGGTCGAGGTCGGCGACATTCCAGGCGCTGACGATGTGGCGCCGGGAGTCGGGGTTGTGCCGGATCTGTTCGAGCACGTCGGCGAGCTGGTCGATGTGGCCGCCGTCCGGGGTCGGCCAGGAGCGCCACTGGACCCCGTAGATGGGGCCGAGGTCGCCGTTGGCGTCGGCCCATTCGTCCCAGATGGAGACGCCGTTGTCCTTGAGGTAGGCGATATTGGCGTCACCGGCGAGGAACCACAGCAGCTCGTGGATGATCGAGCGCAGGTGCAGCCGCTTGGTGGTCACGACCGGGAAGCCCTCGGCGAGATCGAAGCGCATCTGGTGGCCGAACACCGAGACGGTGCCGGTGCCGGTGCGGTCGGCCTTGCGCACGCCGTTGTCGCGCACGTGGCGCATGAGATCGAGGTACTGTTTCATGATGTCGCTGCGGGCCGGTTCGTGCTACTGCCGTAGGCCCAGGCCAGCAGCGCTGCGCCGCCGATGATCATCGGCGCGGACAGGACCTGGCCCATGGTCAGCCAGCCCCAGGCGAGGTAGCCGAGCTGCGGGTCCGGCAGGCGCACGAACTCCACGATGAAACGGAACGTGCCGTAGCACGCGAGGAACAGGCCGGCGACCGCCCCCGTGGGGCGCGGGCGCCGGGAAAACCACCATAGCACGACGAACAGCACCACGCCCTCAAGGGCGAACTCGTAGAGCTGGGAGGGGTGACGGGCGACCGGGCCGAGCGGCGGGTAGACCATGCCCCAGGGCAGGTCGGTGGGTGCGCCCCAGAGCTCGCCGTTGATGAAGTTGCCGAGCCGTCCGGCGCCGAGCCCGATGGGCACGATCGGGGCGACGAACTCGATCACCTCGAAGAACCCGCGGCGGATGCGCCGGGCGAACAGCCACACGGTCACGAGCACGCCGATGAGCCCGCCGTGGAAGGACATGCCGCCCTCCCAGATGCGGAACAGGCTCAGCGGGTCGGCCGCCAGCCGGTCGAGGCCGTAGAAGAGCATGTAGCCCAGGCGCCCGCCCACGACCACGCCGATGGCGACGTAGACGATCAGGTCGTCCATCTGCACGGGCTCCAGCGGCCGCCAGGGGGCGCGGGCGCGGCGGCGCGCCAGCCACCAGCCGGCGAGGAAGCTCACCGCGTACATCAGTCCGTACCAGTGCACGGCGACGGGGCCGAGCTGTATCGCGATGGGATCGATCTGGGGATACGTCAGCATCGGGCGTGGTCCGTCACGGCGTGGTGTCGGCGAGCAGCATGCGCGCGAACACCGCCTTGATGTAGCGCGTCTCCGGGATCGCCGGATGCACGGGGTGGTCCGGACCCTGCTGGCCGAAGCCGATCACCTGCAGGCTGCGGTCGAGGTGGCGGGCACTGCCGAGCAGGGTGGCGAGGAAGTCCTGCTCGTCCAGGTGGGCCGAGCACGAGGCGGAGGCGAGCAGGCCGTCCGGCTCGAGGACCTGCAGCGCGGCCTGGTTGAGGCGGCGGTAGGCCTTGAGCCCGTTGCGGCGGTCCCGGCGCCGCTTGATGTAGGCCGGCGGGTCGGCGATCACCACGTCGAAGCGCTCGCGGTCGGCGCGCAGGGCCTGGAGCACATCGAGGACGTCGCCGCAGGCGACGGAGACGCGGTCGTCGAGACCGTTCGCCTCGGCGTTGCCTGCTGCCGCCTCGCAGGCATCCCGGGAGGCGTCCACCGTGAGGACCTCGGCCGCGCCCGCCGCCGCGGCCTGGATACCCCAGCCCCCTGCGTAGCTGAACAGGTCGAGCACCCGTGCGCCCTTCACCCACGGCGCGATCGCGGCGCGGTTGGCTCGGTGGTCGTAGTACCAGCCGGTCTTCTGCCCGGAGGCCGCGGGCACCTGGAAGGTCACCCCGTTCTCCTCGACGGTGAGGGTCTCCGGGCCGGGGGGGCCGGCCCAGCTCACGTAACGCTCCAGCCCCTCCAGCTCGCGGATGGCGGCATCGCAGCGCAGCAGGATGTGGGCCGGGGCGATCACGCGCTGCAGCGCGGCGACCACGGCGTCGCGCACTGCCTCCATGCCGGCGGTGTTGACCTGTACCACGGCGACGTCGCCGAAGCGGTCCACCACCAGGCCCGGCAGGCCGTCGCCCTCGCCGTGGACCAGTCGGTAGAAGGGCCGGTCGAAGAGTCGCTCGCGCAGCGACAGCGCCACGTTGAGCCGGTGCACGAGCATCGACTCGTCCAGCGCCCGTACCTGGCCGCGGCTGACGAGCCGTGCGCAGATCAGCGAGTGGGGGTTGGCGTAGCCGGAGCCGATGACCCGGCCGCCCTGGGCGCGGATGGTCACCGGCGCACCCGGCGTCAGGGTGGCGAGCGGCGAGCGCGCGGTATCCACCTCGTTGCTGAACACCCACAGGTGGCCCGCGCGCAGGCGGCGGTCCTCACCCTTCTTTAGAAACAGGTCCTGAAAGTCGTCCATTGGCTCCGTCGTCGCTGGGCTGCGGGCGCCGTGCCCGCGGGGCGCACCATTGTGCCTGCTCGCGCGCCCGGAGCGAACCGCGGGTGTCCCCCGGTCCGTTGGCTGCGGTCTGCCGTCCTGCCGGACGGGGCCCCGTGTCAGTCCGGCTCCGGCATGCGGTAGCCAGGCGTGGAGCGCATCAGCTGGAGTTCCTCGTCGTTCATCGACGCCTCGATGCCCTCGAACAGCGGCGTCGAGAGGTAGCGCTCGCCGGTGTCGGGGAGCATGGCGAGGAGCACCGAGCCGGCCGGCGCCCGTTCGGCGACGGCCAGCGCGGCGGCGAACGTCGCCCCGCCGGAGACACCGGTGAACAGCCCCTCCTCCCGGGCCAGCCGGCGGGACCACTCGATGCTCTCCGCGCCACTCACCGGCACGAGCTCGTCGACATAGCCCTTGTCGAGGGCTTCCTGGAGCACCCACGGGATGAAGTCCGGGGTCCAGCCCTGGATGGGGTGGGGCTGGAAGGCGGAGTGGCCCGCGGTGGGCTCGTGGCGCTCATTGCGGGGCTGGGGCTCGCCGCTGCCCACCAGCGGGGCATTGTCCGGCTCGCTCAGCACGAGCCGGACGTCCGGGCGGCTGGCGCGCATGGCGCGGCCGATGCCGGTGATGGTGCCGCCGGTGCCGTAGCCGCTGACGATATAGTCCAGGCGCTGGCCGTCGAAGTCCGCGAGGATCTCCCGGGCGGTGGTGGCCTCGTGGATGTCCGCGTTGGCCTCGGTCTCGAACTGGTGCGCGAGGAACCAGCCGTGGGTGTCGGCAAGCTCCCTGGCCTTCTCGTACATGCCGTAGCCCTTGAGCTCCCGCGGGGTGAGGACCACCCGCGCACCGAGGAAGCGCATGAGCTTGCGCCGTTCCACCGAGAAGCTCTCCGCCATGGTCACCACCAGCGGATAGCCGCGGGCGGCGCAGACCATGGCCAGGCCGATCCCGGTGTTGCCGCTGGTCGCCTCGACCACTGTCTGGCCGGGTTGGAGATCGCCGCGGCGCTCCGCCGCCTCGATGATGTTCAGTGCCAGGCGGTCCTTCACCGAGGAGGCGGGGTTGAAGAACTCCGCCTTCACGTACATCGACACGTGGCCGGGCGCGAGGCGGTTGATGCGGATGCACGGCGTGTCGCCAACGGCGTCGGCGGCACTGTCATAGAGACGGCCGCGGCCGGCCGTGGTCCTCGTCTGCGGGTCCATGTTCCCCTCCTGCCGGGTGGTCGGTGACGCGGCGATACCGGCTCCTGATCGTACCCCGCCGCCGCGGTCGACCCAAGGCCCGTGCGGTGCTCGGTTTTGCCGGTCCCCGCCATGGGCTACAATCCGGGCGTTTTCGGGGACTGATTCTTCATCCACGGGTGAAGATCGGTGGGGGTGACGTAACCGTCCGCCCGTGGCGCGGGGGCGCCGCGAGGCGGATTGCGTTCCATCGCGCCCCGTTACCGGGGCCTTCCCGGCCAACAGGAGTGTGTTCGTGCGACAGCCAGCCCGCGTGATTCTCGCCGCCGTGCTCATGGCGTTTGCCACCGTGGCGCTCGCCCAGGCGACCCGTTACGTCACCGACGAGTTCCGCATCAACCTGCGCAGCGGACCCGGTAACGGTTACCGCATCCAGAGCATGCTGCCCACCGGCGAGGTGCTCACGCTGATGGACAGCCGTGACGGCTGGAGCCAGGTGCGCACCCGGGACGGGCGCTCGGGCTGGGTGCCGTCGCAGTATCTCAGCAGCGAGCGTCCCGCCGCGGACCGGCTTGCCTCGATGGAGGACCGGGTCAACGAGCTGGAGCAGCGCAACAGCGAGCTGTCCTCCCAGCTGGAGACGACCAAGCAGCAGCTCGCCGATGCCAACGAGCAGGTCGATGCCCTCTCCGGCACCCGAGAGGAGATGGCGCAGAAGCTCGAGCAGGCCAAGGAGGGGCTCAAGCTCTCCGAGGAAAACGACCGGCTGACCAAGAAGAAGATCGATCTGGAGCGCCGTATCCAGGATCTGGTCAACGAGACCGAGCGCCTTTCCGACCGCAAGCAGCAGGACTGGTTCCTGGTGGGGGCGGGGGTGCTGTTCGCCGGCATGATCATCGGGGTTCTGGTGACCCGCATCCGCTGGCGACGGCGATCGAGCTGGGGCGACCTCTAGACGGACCGAATCGCGTCGGGGCGCCCCAGGACCTGCCTGTGCCGCGCCCCGGGCTTGCTCCGGGCGCGGGATCCACGCAGTCTCGAATCACTGACCCGAGTTTGGAGGGGCTGGCATGTCCCGGATTCCCGATGTGCGGCGGATGATCGCCGAGCTCGTGGCGCTGCCTTCCGTGAGCAGCGTCGATCCGGCCCTCGACCAGGGCAACCTCGCCGTGATCGAGTGCCTCGCCGAGTGGTGCGAGGCGCTCGGCTTCGCGGTGGATATCCGCCGTCTGCCGGGGGATCCGGGCAAGGCCAACCTGGTCGCGACCCTGGGCCGCGGTGAGGGCGGGCTGGTGCTCGCGGGCCACACCGACACCGTCCCCTTCGATGCCGACCGCTGGGCCAGCGACCCATTCACCCTCAGCGAGCGTCAGGGCCGCCTCCACGGCCTCGGCACCAGCGACATGAAGGCCTTCCTGGCGCTGGCGCTGGAGGCCGTGCGCACCCTGGAGGCGGGGCAGCTGGATGCACCGCTGGTGCTGCTGGCCACCGCGGACGAGGAGTCCGGTATGGAGGGGGCCAAGGCCCTCGCCGGCAGCGGCCCCGTCGCCGGGCGCCAGGCGATCATCGGCGAGCCCACCGGGCTGCATCCGATCCGTGTGCACAAGGGCATGATGATGGAGGCGGTGCGCGTGACCGGCCGCTCCGGGCATTCCAGCGATCCGTCGCTGGGCATCAATGCGCTGGAGGCCATGCACGGGGTAATCGGCGAGCTCATGACCTGGCGCGACGAGCTCGGCCGGCGCTACCGCGACGAACGCTTCGCCGTGCCGGTGCCGACGCTCAACCTCGGCCACATCCATGGTGGTGACAACCCCAACCGCATCTGCGGCGAGGTGGTACTGCACTACGATCTGCGCCCGCTGCCGGGGATGAGCCCGGAGGCGCTGCGCGCCGAGGTGGAAACGCGGCTTCGGGGGGTCATGGCCGAGCGGCCCGGCGAGCTCACCCTGTCCTCGCTCTTTCCCGGTCAGCCGCCCATGGAGACGCCGGAGACGGCGGAGATCGTGGCCGCCGCCCGGGCGCTCACCGGCGAGGAGCCGGGTGCGGTGGCCTTCGGTACCGAGGGGCCGTGGCTGCGCGACCTGGGCATGGACGTGATCATCCTCGGCCCCGGGGATATCGCCCAGGCGCACCAGCCGGACGAGTTCATCGCCCTCGACCGGCTGGCGCCCACGGTCACGCTGCTGCAGCGCTTCATCCATCGCTTCTGCATGGAGGGCGCCGCATGAGCGAGGATCCGCAGCGGCTGGTGAGCGTGTTCCGCCAGGGCGCGCCCTACATCAACGCGCACCGGGGGGCGACCTTCGTGATCGCCTTCGGCGGTGAGGCCTTCGACGGCGATGCGCTGGCGCCGCTGATCCACGATATCGCCCTGCTCAACAGCCTCGGCGTGCGCATCGTACTGGTCCCGGGGGCGCGCCCGCAGATCGAGCGCCGGCTGCGCGAGCGGGACCTGGAGATGCGCTACGTTCACGGCCGCCGGGTCACCGACGAGGCGGCGCTCGAGTGTGTGCGCGAGGCCGTCGGGGAGGTGCGTCTGGAGCTGGAGGCGCGGCTGTCGATGGGGCTGGCGAACTCGCCCATGGCGGGGCTGCGGGTGCGCGCGGCGTCGGGCAATTTCGTCATGGCGCACCCCTTCGGCGTGCACGAGGGCGTGGACTACCAGCACACCGGCGAGGTGCGGCGCATCGACGCCGATGCCATCGGTGAGCGGCTGGACGACGGCGCCGTGGTGCTGGTGCCGCCGCTGGGTTACTCGCCCACCGGCGAGGTCTTCAACCTCTACAGCGAAGATGTCGCCCTGGCGGTGGCCCGCGCCCTGCGGGCCGAGAAGCTGCTCTACCTGCTGGAGGGGCGGGACGTCACCGACGTCCGAGGAGGGCTGGTACGGCAGATGACCACCGACGAGACACGGGGGTATCTCGGCGAGCACGGCGAGGCGCTGCCGGAGGAGATGACGCGGCTGCTGCGCGGTGCCATCGACGTCTGCCATGGCGGCGTGCGCCGGGTGCACCTGCTCGACCGTCACCGTGACGGTGCGCTGCTCATGGAGCTGTTCACCCGCGACGGTGTGGGCACGCTGATCACCGCGCAGTCCTTCGAGCGCACCCGCCGCGCCGGGGTGGACGACGTGCCCGGCATCCTCGCGCTGATCGAGCCGATGGAGCGTGCCGGGGTGCTGGTGCGTCGCTCCCGGGAACGGCTGGAGACGGAGATCGGCGAGTTCACAGTGATGGAGCGCGAGGGCACGGTGGTGGCCTGCGCCGCGCTCCACCCGATGCCGGATGCGCCCATGGCGGAACTCGCCTGCGTGGCGGTCCACCCGGACTACCGCGGCACCGGCCGCGGCGACCGGCTGCTCGCGCGGCTGGAGGCCGAGGCGCGCAGCCGCGGGCTGGAGGCGGTGTTCGTGCTCACCACGCGGACCGCGCACTGGTTCGAGGAGCGCGGCTTCCGCCGTGTCGCCCCGGAGGACCTGCCAGGCAGTCGCCGCTCGCTGTACAACCTCCAGCGCAACTCCCGCGTCTATCTCAAGACCCTGGGGCCGGCCTGAGGCAGTCGCCCCGGTCAGCCGCGTCCGTCCGCGTGCTCCATCTCCAGGATCGCGGTCCACTCCGCCTCCCTGACCGGCATGACCGACAGCCGGTTGCCCTTCTTCACCAGCGCCATCTCCGAGAGGGCGGGCTCCGCCTTGAGCTCGGATAAGGGGATCAGCCGCTCCAGGCGGCGCTGGAAGCGCACGTCGACCATGTACCAGCGCGGGTTGTCCGGGTCGCTCTTGGGGTCGTAGTAGTTCGACTCCGGATCCCAGGCCGTATGGTCGGGATAGCCGGTGCTGACGATCTCCATGATGCCCGCGATGCCGGGGACCTTGGTGTTGGAGTGGTAGAAGAACGCCAGGTCGCCGGGCTGCATGCGGTCGCGCATCATGTTGCGGACCTGGTAGTTGCGCACGCCGTCCCAGTGGTCGGTCTGGTCGGGCTCCGCGGCGAGGTCGTCGATGCCGTAGACGTCCGGCTCGGACTTCATCAGCCAGTAGGCCATGGGCGAGTCTCCTGCGTTGTCTGTGTTGTGCCTTTCACGGCCGCGGCGCGAGGCGCCCATCACTGCCCCAGCGGGAAGCGGCGCAGACCCGAGGGGGTGAGTATGCCCCACAGTGGCACGTCCCAGGGCTCGGCGGCGAGGGTGTCGACCTGCTGAAAGTCGTGGGCCACGCCCACCAGGCGCGGGTGGTGCCAGCGCCGGCGCCGGTGGAGAAAGGCGAAGGTCCGGTCATAGAACCCGCCGCCCATGCCGAGTCGGTTGCCGGCGGCGTCGAAGCCCACCAGCGGCGTCAGCACCAGATCCATCCGCCGCGGGTGGCGCGTGGTGCCGGTGACGGGCTCCGGGATACCCAGGCGGTTGGGAGCGAGCCGTCGGCCCGGCCGCCATTCGCGGAAGCCCATCGGGGCGGCGGGGGCGGCGATCACGGGGAGATGGACGCGGCGTCCGGCGCGGTGGGCGGCGTGCATCAGCGGCCACAGGTCGGGCTCGCCGTCGGCGGCGCAGAAGGCCGCGAGGGTGTGTACCTGGCGCCAGAGCCGGTGGCGGAAGAGGTGGCGGACCAGTGCCCGTGCCGCCTGGTGCTGGCTTCGCCGATCCAGGGCTCGCCGTTGCTCGCGCAGCCGGCGCCGCAGCGCCCGCCGGTCCTGCCGGGATGTCATGGCCATGATCCGTGGGATGGGCCGCGGCGATGGCCGTGACCCGTATGAAACGAGAGACATCCCCCGCGTTGGTGCCGTGCAGGCATCGCCCTTGAACCCTTCGGTTCAGGTGGGGACAACGAGCGACCCTTTAGGCTTTCCGCTCCGGGGCGGACATGCACACCAGTGCCGCTACGCGTGCGTCCCCAAGGCGACTAAGTGTCGGCTCAAGAAAACGTATTGCCTGCTCTCGTACACCGCAGGGGATGTCGATAATCATGGTGCCGGAGATCGGTGCCGTGCGTCCAGCGCCGGGGGTCAGCCCGCCGACGACGGGTCGTCGTGCGTCGCGGCCGGTGCATCGTCCTCGAGGACGCTGCCGATGCGGCTGCTCAGGCGCTGGATCGCCTGGGCGGCGAGGTCCTGGTCATTGAGGCGGCGGCCCTGCTCCAGGAAGTCGCTGGCGATATTGAGCGCGGCCATGACCGCGATCCGGTCCTGGCCGACGATGCGGCCGCCGTCGCGGATCTCGCGCATGCGCGCATCCAGGAAGGCGGCGGCCTCGCGCAGGCTCTCGCGCTCGCCGGGGGAGCAGGAGACCATGTATTCGCGCTCGAGGATACGGACGGCGACGGGTTCCTCGCTCATGGTCAGTGATTCTCCATGGCCTTGAGACGGCTGATCATCGCCTCAATCTTCGAGCGCGCCTGTTCATTCTTCTCGAGGAGGCTGGCGCGGTCGGCGTTGAGTGATTCCTGGGAGTCCCGCAGGATACGGTTCTCCTCGCGCAGCCGCTCGCACAGGGCCAGCAGGTCGTCGACGCGCCGCTCCAGCAAGCGGATATGTTCAGCAAGGGAATCAGTCACCTGCAAGCCTCCCGGGGAGTCTGACCCGACTATAGAAGCGACCACCCGGAGGGTCAACGCGGGTGGTAGACTGAGCGCGTCGTCCCCGGTGGCGCCATGCATTCATTGGAGTAGCACCCATGCCTGACACCGAACTGTACCATCAGCTCGACGAGGCGCTCACCGCGGTGGACAGCGACACCACCGCCGCCGAGGCCCACGGGCTGCTCTGCGGCATGCTCAGCGGCCCCGGCGAGCCGGATCGTGCGCGCTGGATCGCGCAGGTGCTTGAACATGCCCATGCCCGCGGCGAGGCCGCCCGCGCCTGCCTGGAGGTGCTCACCGAGCTGTTCACCGATACCGCCGAGGACATGGCCGACGAGGAGCTGCGCTTTCGCCCGTTGCTGCCTGCCGACGATGTCCCCATCGGTGAGCGTTCCGCCGCGCTCGGGCACTGGTGCGAGGGTTTTCTGCTCGGCGTGAGCATGGGCGGCGTCGGCGAGGGCGGGCAGCGCCCCCGGGAGGTGGACGAGGTCCTGCGCGATTTCGGCGAGATCGCGCGCATCGACGACGACCCGGAGCCGGACGAGGACAGCGAGGCCGCCTACACCGAGCTCGCGGAGTACGTTCGCATGGGCGCGCTCCTCGTCCAGGAGCATCTCACCGCCCAGGCGCGTCAGAACGAGAACGCCAGGCGGCTGCACTGAATTCAGGCGACGGCACGGAGGTTCAATGGATTCCAGCGAGTTCGAGCGGCGCCGGCGGGAGCTGATGGCCGCGATGGGCGAGGGGGGGATCGCCATCCTGCCCGCCGCCCCGGAGCGCCGGCGCAATCGCGACGTCTTTCACCCCTACCGCCAGGACAGTGATTTCTGGTATCTCACCGGCTTCCCGGAGCCGGAGGCGGTGGCGGCGATCATCCCCGGCCGTGCCCAGGGCGAGTACGTGCTGTTCTGCCGCGAGCGTGACCCGGCCCACGAGGTCTGGGACGGCGAGATTGTCGGCCAGGACCGGGCCGTGAGCGACTACGGCGCCGACGACGCCTTCCCCATCGACGACATCGACGAGATCCTGCCGGGCCTCATTGAGGGCCGTGGCCGTGTGTACTGTACGCTGGGCTCGGATGCGGAGTTCGATGCCCAGCTCCTGGCCTGGATCAACCAGGTCCGCTCCCGGTCCCGCGGCGGCGCGCGCAGTCCCGGCGAGTTCGTGGCCCTGGAACATCTGCTCCACGAGCAGCGCGTGGTCAAGAGCCCGGCGGAGATTCGCCAGATGCGCCGTGCCGCCGAGGTCTCGGCGGCCGCCCACATGCATGCCATGCGGACCTGCCGGCCGGGCATGTACGAGTACGAGATGGAGGCGGAGTATCTCGCCGCCTTCCGCCGCGCCAACGGCTGGCCCGCGTACCCCTCGATCGTCGGCGGCGGCGCCAATGCCTGCGTGCTCCACTACATCCGCAACGACGCGCGCCTGCGTGACGGCGACCTGCTGCTGGTGGACGCGGGTGCGGAGCTGGAGTGCTACGCCTCGGATATCACCCGGACCTACCCGGTCAACGGGCGCTTCAGCGCCGAGCAGCGGGCGGTCTACGAGGTGGTGCTGTCCGCCCAGCAGGCCGCTATTGAGGCGGTCCATCCGGACAACCACTGGAACCGGCCCCATGAGGCCGCGACACGGGTGCTCGTCGACGGCATGCTCTCGCTCGGGCTGCTCGACGGCGACCGCGACGGGATCATCGAGTCCGGCGAGTACCGACGCTTCTTCATGCACCGGACCGGTCACTGGCTCGGGCTGGACGTCCATGACGTCGGCGATTACCGCATCGACGGGCAGTGGCGCCAGCTCGAGCCGGGGATGGTGCTTACCGTCGAGCCCGGCCTCTACATCCCGCCGGGTGCCGAGGGCGTGGACGAGCGCTTCCAGGGCATCGGTGTGCGCATCGAGGACGACGTCGCCGTGACCGCGGACGGTGCCGATATCCTGACCGCCGACGTGGCCAAGTCCATCGACGATATCGAGGCGGTGATGGCGGCATGAGCGACTACGACCTCATCGTCGCCGGCGGCGGCCTGGTGGGGGCGAGCCTCGCCGCGGCCCTTCACGGCAGTGGACTGCGGGTGGCCGTGATCGAGGCGGCGGCACCCGGCAGCGCCATGCAGCCGAGCTTCGACGAGCGCCAGACCGCGCTCGCCCCGTCCAGTCGCCGCTTCTTCGAGGCCCTGGGCCTGTGGCGGGATATCGCCGCCGAGGCCGCTCCGATCCGCGCCATCCACGTCAGCGAGCGCGGCCGTTTCGCGGCAACGCGGATGTATGCCGGGGATGAGGGGCTGGACGCGCTGGGCCACGTCGCACCCAACCGGGTCCTGGGGCGGGTGCTGCGGCCGGCCATGGAGAAGTCGGCCACCTGCTACACGCCGGCGACGGTAACCGGTGTCAGTGCCGGGGAGGACACCGTACACGTCGACGTGAGCGGCGCCGACGGTGACACCACCCTGAGTGCACGTCTGCTCGCGGTGGCGGACGGCAGCGCCTCGCCGCTGTGTGAGCAGCTCGGCGTCCCCCGGCGCAACCGCGATTACGGCCAGACCGCCGTCATCGCCAACGTCGGCGTCGAACGTGGTGACGGCGGCTGGGCCTTCGAACGGTTCACGCCCGAAGGCCCGCTGGCGATGCTACCGGCCGGGCAGGGGCGCTACGCGGCGGTATGGACGCTGCCCCACGAGCGCGCCGAGGCCATGGCCGCCCTGGATGAAGCGACCTTTCTGGATGCGCTGCAGCGCGCCTTCGGCTGGCGGCTGGGGCGCCTGGTCGCCGCCGGCGCCCGGGCGCGCTACCCCCTGCGTGCCATCGATGCCGTCGAGGTCACGGGGGCACGCACCGTGGTGCTCGGCAACGCCGCCCATACCCTGCACCCCGTGGCCGGGCAGGGCTTCAACCTCGCGCTGCGTGATGTAGCCGAGCTGGCGGAGCGGGCCGGCGCAGCGGTCGCGGCCGGTGGCGACTGCGGTGCGGACGATATCCTCGCCGGCTATGCGGTCGCCCGCCGTGGCGATGTGCGCCGCACATCCTCCTTTACCGACGTCCTGGTGCGCGGATTCTCCAACCGGCTGCCGGGGATCACCGCCGCCCGCGGTGCAGCGCTCGCCGCGCTGGAGCTGTTGCCCGCGGTGCGCCGCACACTGATCACCCATGCCATGGGCCGGGCTGGCCGTCAGCCGCGGCTGGCCCGCGGACTGCCCCTGTGGGAGGGCCGATGAGACGCGACGAGTATGACCTGCTGGTGCAGGGCGGCGGCATGATCGGGCTCGCCACGGCCCTGGCCGCCGCCGACGGCGGCGCCCGGGTGGCGCTGCTCGACCGTGAGCCGCCCCGGCCCTGGCAGGGCGGGGAGGTGCGCCAGCGCGTCTCTGCCCTGAACCTCGCCAGCGAGCGGCTGCTTACGGGGCTCGGGGTGTGGCCGGAGATCCTCGCCGAGCGGGCGGGGCGGTTCGAGGCCATCCACGCCGAGGACGCCGCGAGCGAGGCGCGGGTGCGCTTCGAGGCCGCCGACGCCGGTCTCGCGCACCTGGGCCACATCGTGGAGAACGAGCTGGTCTGCGCCATGCTCGCCGCCCGGGCCCCGCAGGCGGGCGTGAGCCGGCTGGCGCCCGGGGCGATCGCCGAGTGGACGCCGGAGGCGGAGGGCCTGGACGTGCGCCTCGAGGACGGCCGGCGCCTGCGCACCCGGTTGCTGGTCGGCGCCGACGGTGCGGGCTCGGCGGTGCGTACCCGGGCGGGTATCCACGCCCGCGTTGCGCCGTACGGCCAGGAGGCCGTCGTTGCCAACGTTACGACGGGCGCCCGCCACGGACACGCCGCACGGCAGCGCTTCCTGGAGGGCGGGCCGCTTGCCTTCCTGCCGCTGGCGGACGGGCGCTGCTCCATCGTCTGGTCCCTGCCCGCCGACGAGGCCGAGGTGACCGCCGGGCTATCGGATGCCGCCTTCACGACGCTGCTCGACGAGGCGGGCGGGTCACTGGTGGGCGGGATCGAGTCCGTCGGGCCGCGGGCGCGTTTTCCCCTGCGCCGGCTGCACGCGGAGCGCTACATCGACGAGCGCGTCGCCCTGGTCGGCGATGCCGCCCACGTCATCCATCCGCTGGCGGGGCAGGGCGCCAACCTCGGATTCCGCGACGCCGCGACCCTTGCCGAGGGCGTTGTCACGGCACTGGCCGCCGGCCGCGACCCCGGTGGCCGCGGCCTGCTGCGCCGCTACGAGCGGGCCCGGCGTGGCGACAACCACGCCATGCAGCTCGCCATGGACGCCTTCCATGCCGCGTTTACCCGCCATGATCCGCTGCTCGTGCGTCTGCGCGGCGCCGGCTTCGGCACCGCTGACCGCGTGCCGCCGCTGCGGCGGGCGTTCATGCGGGCGGCCACCGGCCTGGCCGGCGAGCTGCCGGCACTGATGCGCACCCCGGGGGTCGCGGCCTGAGGCATACCGGACCCGGTGCGCTGGTATCCGGGCGCCCGGGGTGGGTATAGTCTCGCGGAGATTTTCAGGATTCAGGGAGAGCAGCGACGATGAGCAACATCCCCACCGAACTGAAGTACACCCGCAGTCACGAGTGGGTGCGCACCGAGGATGACGGCACCGTGACCGTGGGCATCACCGATCACGCCCAGGAGTCCCTCGGCGACCTGGTGTTCGTGGAGCTGCCCGAGCCGGGCGGTGTCGACAGCGAGGCGACGGTGGCGGTGGTGGAGTCGGTCAAGGCCGCCTCCGATATCTATTCACCGCTCGCCGGCGAGATCACCGAGGCCAACGAGCGCCTCGCCGACGAGCCGGAGCTCATCAATCAGGACCCCTACGGCGAGGGCTGGCTGTTCCGCATGCGTCCCGCCGACGAGGGCGCCGTGGACGCGCTGCTGGATGCCGCGGCCTACACCGAGTTCGCCGCCGAGGAGTGAGCTTCCCCGGTGTGACCGGGACGGGGCCGCACTTGCTACTCCGGGTGATCTGTGGTCCCGTGTTGGCTTCTTATCGGCGACAGAGGGAGTAGTGAATGACCGCGCTGATCAGCGGATCCATGGCCTTCGACACCATCATGGTGTTCAAGGACCGCTTCGCCAATCATATCCTGCCCGACCAGGTCCACATCCTGAACGTGGCCTTCGTGGTTCCGGAGATGCGCCGCGAATACGGCGGCTGCGCCGGCAACATCGCCTACAATCTGCGCCTGCTCGGCGAGCGCGGTGTGCCGCTGGCGAGCGTAGGTGCGGATTTCGGCGTCTATACTGACTGGCTGGAGCGCTGGGATATCCCGCGCGATCACATCATCGCGCTGGACGACCACTATACGGCGCAGGCCTACATCACCACGGACATGGACGACAACCAGATCACCGCGTTCCATCCGGGGGCGATGGGTGAGGCCCACCGGGTGAGCGTGCCGGCGGGCTATGACAACCCGGTCGGCATCGTCGCACCGAACGGTCCGGACGCGATGGTCCAGCACGCCGAGCAGTTCAAGGCGGCGGGGATCCCGTTCATCTTCGATCCGGGCCAGGGCCTGCCGATGTTCGACGGCGAGGCGCTGCTGCGCTTTATCGACCAGGCCACCTGGGTGGCGGTCAACGACTACGAGTCCCAGCTGATGCAGGAGCGCACCGGACTCGACCTGGACGGCATCGCCGAGCGCGTCGAGGCGCTGGTGGTCACCCGCGGCGGCGAGGGCTCGTGGATCTTTACCGGCGGCAAGCAGATCCAGATTCCGGCGGTGGAGCCGGAGCAGGTGCTGGACCCGACCGGTTGCGGCGATGCCTATCGCGCCGGGCTTCTCTTCGGCCTCGGCCGCGGCCTGGACTGGGAGGTCACCGGTCGCATCGCCTCGCTGATGGGGTCGATCAAGATCGCCAAGCACGGCACCCAGAATCATTACTTCGATCTGGATGAGTTCCGCCGGCACTACGAGGCAGCCTTCGGCGAGGCCATGCCGGTCTGAACCGCGTCCACCGTCGTCCCCGTGACCTCGGGCGGCGGTCACCACATGGCCGGGAGCGCGGCATCGCGCTGCCCGGCGGCTTTCCCTTCCCTCGCCCCGGAAATCCCCGTCGCGCTCGTGGCCAGTCCGCGGTGATTCGCCGTTGCCGATCCTGAGCTTCCGCCTCCCGGTCAGCCCCGCAGCAGGTCGGCCAGCGCCTCCGGTGTGCCCGCCTCGGGCAGGCAGTGGGTGCCGGTGCAGACACGGGCGCCGGCGGCCGGACCGAGGCCGGTGGCGTCGTCCGTGGGCAGCACGAAGACCTGGCGGCCCGGGGTGTACGCGGTGTCGCCGGCGTGGCGCCACTCCGCCGCGTCCGTGCCGTCGGCACGGATGAGCACGGTCTCCTCACCGTGCTCCCAGGCGAGCATGGCATCGATCATGGTGCAGTGGGCCTCCGGTGCCCGGGCAACGGCCCCGGCTGCGGCATCGACGCCGCGCCGGGCGGCGTCGCGGTAGGCGGCCTCGCCGGTGAGGTCGGCGAGGCGCTGCAGGCCGTGCACGGCAATGGCGGTGCCAGACGGCAGGGCGTCATCGCTGAAGCCGTAGGGTCGCTGGATCAGCGGCTCGTGATCGTCCGCGGTAAAGTGAAAGCCGCCGCCCGGTGCCTCGAAGCGGGCGAGCAGCAGATCGGCCACCGTCCGTGCCCGCTCCAGCCAGCGCGGTTCCCAGCGTGCCTCGAGCTGGGTGAGCAGGGCCCAGAGCAGGTAGGCATGGTCGTCCAGGTAGGCCGGCAGGGCGGCCGAGCCGTCGGCGTAGCGGGCGAGCAGCCGGCCGTCGGCCCAGAGGTTGTCGTCAATGAAGCCCAGGATGCCGGCGGCGGTGTCCACCCATTCCTGGCGGCCCATGAGCCGGCCGGCGTGGGCGAGGCCGCGGGCGGTCAACGCGTTCCAGCCGGTAAGGCGCTTGTCGTCCCGCGCCGGCGGGGTGCGCTCGGCGCGCACCGCCTGCAACCGCTCCCGGGCCTGGGCCCATCGCGACACGATCTGTTCGCGCGAGGCGCCCATGACCGGCGCGAGCTCCGAGAAGGTGGCATGGACGTGGAGGTGCCAGCGGCCATGGAAGTTCGCGCGCTCGTTGAGCCCGAAACGGTGGATCGTCAGTGTGGCGTCCTCGGCGGGCAGCGCCTCGCGCACCGTCTCCGGCGTCCAAAGATAGTAGGCGCCCTCACCCTCGGGCGTGTCCGCGTCCAGGGCGCTGGCGAAGCCGCCGTCCCCGCACTGCATCTCGCGCATCAGCCAGTCCACGGTCTCCCCGATCACGCGGGCGAACAGGCCGTCGCCGGTGATCCGCCAGGCGTCGGCGTACAGGCCGACCAGCAGGGCGTTATCGTAGAGCATCTTCTCGAAGTGCGGGATCATCCAGTAACGGTCGACCGAGTAGCGCGCGAAACCGCCGCCGACCTGGTCGAAGATCCCGCCGAGTCCCATGCGCTGCAGCGTCTGGCAGACCATGTGGAGGGCGTCGCGGTCGTCACGCCGGGCGTAGTGGCCGAGTAGATGACCGAGGGCGGCGGGCTGCGGAAACTTGGGTGCCTCCCCGAAGCCGCCGAAGGTCGGATCGAAGGCCTCGCCGAGGCTGTCACGGGCCCGGCCGGCGGCCTCGTCCGCTGCGCAGCGCTCGCCCTCGGGGGGCTGCTGGAGTGCCTTCAGCGCCTCGATCATACGCGTGTTCTGGCCGTCGATGGCGTCGCGCTGCTCCTGCCAGGCCTGGCTGACCCGGGCCAGGATGTCGCCGAAGCCCGGCAGGCCGTGCCGGGCGTCCGGGGGGAAGTAGGTGCCCGCGAAGAAGGGGACCTGCTCCGGCGTGAGGAACACCGTGAGTGGCCAGCCGCCGCCGCGGCCGTTCAGGAGCTGGTGGGCCGTCTGGTAGATGCGGTCCAGGTCGGGGCGCTCCTCGCGGTCGACCTTGATGCACACGAAGCCCTCGTTCATCGCCGTGGCGATCGCCGGCGACTCGAAACACTCGTGGGCCATGACGTGGCACCAGTGACACGCGGAGTAACCGATGGACAGCAGGATCGGGCAGTCGCGCTCACGGGCCTCCGCCAGGGCCGCCTCGCCCCAGGGGCGCCAGTGCACCGGATTGTCCGCGTGCTGGCGCAGATACAGGCTGGCCTCGCGGGCCAGTTCGTTGCTGCCGGTGGTGGCCATGGTGGTGACGCCTCGCTCCTGCTCGTGTGCCCCGCCGCCCGGACCGTGGAGGCCGGCACCCGGACGGCGCAGCCGCAATGGTAGCATTCGGGCCAGACAGACGATGCGGGAGAGTCCGGCAAATGGACTGGGTTGACGACACGGGCTGGCTGGCCTCGGCGCGCTGGTGCCCGTCACCGAACCACAACGAGCGCCCCGCGGGGACGGCGGTCGACGCCATTGTGCTGCACGGGATCAGCCTGCCGCCCGGGGATTTCGGCGGCGACGCCATCGAGAGGCTGTTCACCAACCGGCTCGACCCGGCGGCGCACCCGTTTTTCGCGGAGATCGCCGACCTGCGGGTTTCCTCGCACCTGCTCATCCGCCGTGACGGCGAGCTGGTGCAGTTCGTCGGCCTGGACGCCCGGGCCTGGCATGCGGGGCGCTCGGCGCTGGCCGGGCGGGTGGAATGCAACGACTTCGCCATCGGTATCGAGCTGGAGGGCACGGACGAGGTGCCGTACACCGAGGCGCAGTACACCCGCCTGCTGCCGCTGCTGGAGACGCTGATGGGCCACTATCCCGGGATCCGCAGGGAGCGGATCGTGGGGCACTGTCACGTGGCCCCGGGCCGCAAGACCGACCCGGGGCCGCACTTCGAGTGGGAGCGGCTGACACGGGCACTCGGCGTGCCCGTGCCGGCCGCGGATTCGCCGGCTAGTTGAAGGCGACGCTGGGGAGCCAGGTCACGAGGCCCGGCCAGAAGAACACCGCCGCCAGGCCGGTGAGCTGGAGCAGGATGTAGGGGAGCACGCCCTTGTAGATGTCGATCGTGTTGATCTCGGGCGGACAGACCCCCTTGATGTAGAACAGCGCGAAGCCTACCGGCGGGGTGAGGAACGAGGTCTGCAGGCAGACCGCGAACATGATCGTGAACCATGCCAGGTTGAACCCCATGCCCTCCACCACGGGCGCGACCAGGGGCAGGATGATCAGCGTGATCTCCACCCAGTCCAGGAAGAAGCCGAGCAGGAAGGTGACGAACAGGATCGTCGCCAGGATGCCGTAGTTGTTGAACGGCAGGCCGAGCAGGGCCTCCTCGATGACCTGGTCGCCGCCGAGGTTGCGCAGCACCACCGAGAAGGCGGTGGCGCCGAGGAAGATCGCGAAGATGAACGATGAGGTCCGCGTGGTCTGGTAGAGACTGTCGCGCAGGACCTCGAAGCTCATGCGCCGGTTAGCGATGGCCAGAAGCATGGCGCCCGCGGCGCCGACGCCGGAGGCCTCGGTGGGGGTCGCCACGCCCATGAAGATGGAGCCGAGCACTGCCAGGATCAGCCCGGCGGTGGGGGCGGCGGCCCACAGGGCGTTGGCGACCACGCGTGGTGTGACCTTGGGGACGTCCTTAGGGACCGGCGCGGCGTTGGGACGCACCCAGGCCAGGATGAGGACGTAGCTGATGTACAGCCCGCCGAGCAGCACGCCGGGGAACACCGCGCCCAGGAAGAGATCGCCCACGGAGGTCTCCGGGCGCGCCAGCCGGTCGGCCATGATCACCAGCATGATGCTCGGCGGGATGAGGATGCCGAGGGTGCCGGTAGCGCAGGCGGTGCCCACCGCCAGGGACTTGTTGTAGCCGGTCTTGAGCATCACCGGCAGCGAGAGCATGCCCAGCAGGACCACCGACGCGCCGATGATGCCGGTGGTGGCGGCCAGCAGCACGCCGATGATGATCACCGTCACCGCGTAGCCGCCGCGTACCACACCGAAGAGCGTGACCATGTTCTTCATCAGGCGCTCGGCCACACCGGAGCGGTCGAGCATGATCCCCATGAAGATGAACATGGGCAGCGCCACGAGGGTCGGGCTGGAGACCAGCGGCCAGATTCGCTCCGGAAAGAGCTCGACCGAGCTGCCCCAGTTGAACCAGAGGTTGGCGCCGAAATCTGCTACCAGCACGTGGCCGGCGATGCCGTAGATCACGGCGGTACCGGCGAGCGCCCAGGCCACCGGGAAACCGGTCAGCAGGATCAGCCCGAAAGTGGCGAACATCGCGATGACGAGGATTGCTTCTAGCGTCACGGTAACTCTCTCGCTCCGGCCCGTTATTTCGGTGGCAGGGGAAGGCGCCGGGGCCCTCTAGTGAACGGACGTGGTTTGACGTCGCGGCTTCGGGAAGCCGAACAGTAGCGCCGTGCACCGACTGATTCTCGCGATCACGGCGACAGCCAGCAGCACCATGGATAACGGGATTATCGACTTCAGCAGGAAGCGATAGGGAAGACCCGACGGCGCCTGAGAGGTCTCGCCGCGGATGAAGGAGTCGTATGCGTAGGGAAGGCTGTAATAGAGGACCAGCCCGAGAAACGGCAGCAGCAGCACGATCAGGCCGATGACCTCGATCCAGGCCTGCGTCTTCAGTGCCATGCGCTCATGCAGGACGTCCACGCGCACATGGTCGTCGGTGACCAGGGTGTAGGCGAGTCCGATTGGCCAGGCGATACCGTATATGTGCCAGGTCAGCTCCTCGAGCATGATCGAGCCCTGACCGAAGACGTAGCGCGAGATAACGCTGATCAGGATCACGGCGACGACGGCCAGCCACAGCCAGGAAATAAGCTTCCCCACGCTCCCGATCGTGCGATCGAGAGCGAGGGAAGCGGCGGTGTCGGGCAGCTCGGTGTGATGGTGGAAGTCCAGCTCCCCCTCGGGGATGTGGAATCCCTGTGCAGACTCGTTGCTATCGTCTTTCGACATGGTCACCAATCTCTCCATCACACCAAGCTGTTTTCCCGAAAAACCCTGAAAGGCCGGGAACTTAGTTGTTGGCTTCCTCGCCCCCGAGCATCATCTCGGGCTTGAGGTAGGCACGCTCACCCCAGACCTTGTACTGCTTCATGAACTCCTTCTGCGATTCCCAGACCCGCTTGAAGTCCTCGTTCTTGGAGGCCTCTTCCTGCATGACCTCGCGGGTGGTGGCGCGGAGCTCCTTGAGGACCGGCTCCGGGATCTGCGCGGTGTGCACGCCCTTGTCCTGGAACTCCATCAGCACCTTGCCGTTCTTGGCCTCGGACTCCGAGAGCGCGTAAGTCGTCGCGGCCATGCAGGCCGTGTCGATCTGCGAGCGCTGGTTTTCGCCGAGTGCGTTCCAGTCATCCTTGTTGATCAGCATGTACTGGGCGGTGAACTGCTGGTGCCAGCCCGGGAAGAGGTTGTACTTCACGACCTTGTTGAAGCCGAGGATCTGGTCGATGATCGGCAGCGAGAACTCGGTCGCGTCGATGGTGCCGGTCTCCAGGGCCTGGAACAGTTCGCCGCCGGGCATCATGGTGACCGAGGCGCCCAGCTTCTCGAGCACCCGGCCGCCGAGGCCCGCGAAGCGGATCTTCAGGCCCTTGTAGTCATCCAGGCTCTCGATGGGCTCGCGGTACCAGCCCGCCGTCTCCGGCCCGATAATGCCGCACAGCTCGGCGTGCACGTTGTAGCCCGCGTTCGCGTAGACCTCCTGGACGAGGTTGTGTCCCTCGTCGAAGTAGTACCAGCCCATGAACGCCCACGGCTTCATGCCGAAGGGGACGGCCGCGAACAGCGGAATGGCCGGGACCTTGCCCTGGTCGTAGCCGACCCAGGTGTAGCCCGCGGAGACCTTGCCGTCGCTGACCGCGTCGAGGATATCGAAGGGCGGCACGATCTTGCCCGGCTCCGAGACGCGGATCTGGATGCTGCCGTCGCTGATTTCGTTAAGCCGTTTTGCGACCCAGGGTGCGGGCGACGCCAGGCCCGGGAGGGTCGACGGGAAGGCAATCGGCATGCGCCAGCGCACGCTGTCCTGGGCCTGCGCCGTGTTCGCGACCGCTCCGAGGGTCATCGCACCGCCGACGACAGCCGCCGCCGCGATACGGGTGATACCGGAAGGGAACTTCATACTCTGCCTCCTGTAAAGTGCGCTGAACTGCTTGCGCCGGGGCGCCTTGCAGGGTTTTGGAGTCGTTTTTTCACTCCGATTATGGTGCATACACGCGGTTGTGCCGCGGATATGCCGGCCCGGTGGATACCGGGTATCCGGTCATTGATGGGAACGGCGGGGAAGACAGGGACGGGAGACCTGCCACGGTCGCGCTGCGCATGGGCGTGCCAGTGGTTGTCGTCATGGCTCCCCTCCGGTCCACGGCCGCGCGGCTTTGTGTCGTCTGCCGCGCTCCCCGGTTCGTTACGGGTCAGGGCATCTTGGCGGATGCTTGTTTTGGTCTGACCACCCAGCGCGAGTATAGGCAGGAATGCCCCCCCGGATGCAACCCCCGGCCGGTCGCGGTCTCAGCGGCCGGGGCCGGGCTGCAGTGCGGCCTCGCAGGCGACGGCCGTTATCGCGTCGCCGTCGTCGAGCCGGGCCGCGGTGAGGGAGCCACCCCACAGGCAGCCCGTATCCAGCGACAGCACGCGGGCGTCCGAGATCAGTCCCAATGTCGACCAGTGGCCGAAGACCACCTGCAGCCCGCCCTTGTCGAGAGCCCGGTGAGGAACCCGGAACCAGGGGTAGTATCCCCGCGGGGCCTGTGCCGGCGAGCCCTTGTAGTCCAGCAGCAGCCGGCCATCGGTGCTGCAGAAGCGCATCCGGGTCAGGGCGTTGGTGATGTAGCGCAGGCGTTCCCAGCCCTCGAGGGCGGGGTCCCAGCGGTCGGGGCGGTTGCCGTAGAGATGGCGCAGGAACGCCCGGTGATCGTCGCCGCCGAGCACCGCCTCCACCTCGCGGGCGGCCGCCCGGGCCTCCTCCAGGCTCCAGGCGGGGGAGAGGCCGGCATGCACCAGCACCCGGCCCGGGAATTCCGCCGACTCGTGCAGCAGCGGGCAGCGCCGCAGCCATTCGAGCAGCTCCTCGCCGTCCTCGGCCTCGATGATTTCGGTGACCGTGTCCGTGCGTTTGGCGCGGGCGAACCCGGCGGCGATACCGAGGAGGTGGATGTCGTGGTTACCGAGCACCGTCACCGCAGACGAACCGAGCCCGCGCACGAGGCGCAGGGTCTGCAGTGACTGCGGTCCGCGGTTGACCAGATCGCCGGTGAACCACAGGCGGTCCGCCGCCGGATCGAAGCGGATCCGTTCGAGCAGCCGTTGCAGCGCGTCGTAGCAGCCCTGTATGTCGCCGATTGCGTAAACGGCCACCGGATGGCCTCCTCACTGGCGATGGATTCGGGTGCCGGCCCGGGCACGTCCCTGCAGTGTTGCAGAGCAGCACGCCGAGGAAAACCCCGCGATTCGGGGCGTCAGGTCGCCGTGGTGAGTGCCCGGCGGCGGTCCTCCAGTGTCTCGAGGAGGTGGACGTAGCTGCGCTCGAACGCCGCCACGCCCTCGTGTTCCAGCCGCTCGGTGATGGCGTTCAGGACGATGCCGTGATCGGCGAGGCCGGCGAGCACGGCATCCGCGCTTTCCATCGCCGCGCTCAGCCCCTCGGCGGCGTGGCCGTGGTCCCGGAACGCCTCGAGGGTGGCCGGCGGCAGGGTGGTGACGGTCTCGCTGCCGGCGAGACCCTCCACATAGAGAACATCGCTGTATTCCGGGTTTTTGGTACCCGTGGAGGCCCACAGCAGCCGCTGGGGGTGAGCGCCTGCCTCTTCCAGCCGGGCGAAGCGCTCGCCGTGGCGCATCTCCTGATAGTGGCGGTAGGCCGCTGCCGCATTGGCGATGGCGGCACGTCCGCCCAGGGCCTCCAGCGCACCGGGGCCCGCGGCCTCAAGCTCCCGGTCCACCGCGGCGTCCACGCGGCTGACGAAGAAGCTCGCCACGGCATCGATGCCCGTGACCTCCAGGCCGCGGTCGAGCCGGTGTTCCAGGCCGCGGAGCCAGTGCTCGAGCACCTGGGCGTAGCGCTCGCGGGAGAACAGCAGCGTCGTGTTGACGTTGATGCCCCGCGCGGTGAGGGTCTCGATGGCCGCCAGTCCGGCCTCGGTGCCCGGGATCTTGACCATGAGGTTATCGCGCTCGATGCGCTCGACCAGCCAGCACGCCTGCTCGATGCTGGCCTCGCTGTCGCCGGCGAGCAGCGGGGAAACCTCCATGCTGACGAAGCCGTCCCGCCCTTCCGTGGCCTCGTAGACGGGCAGGAGGATGTCGGCCGCGTCGCACACGTCCGCGATCGCGAGCTCGAAGAACAGGTCTTCCGCCCGGGCCTCGGGATGTCGCGCCAGCGCCGCGCGGAGCGCGCTGTCGTAGCGTGTGCCGTCGGCGATCGCCTGGTCGAAGATGGTCGGATTGGTGGTCACCCCGGTGACCGCGTCACGTTCGAGGTGGGCATGCAGGCCGCCGTCGTCGATGAGGCCGCGGTGGATGGTGTCCAGCCACACGCTCTGGCCGAGGCGTTGCAGGTGGTGCAGGGGGGTGTTGCTCATCCCGGTTTCCCTGTTGGTCGTGATCGTCGTCTCCCCGGGGCCGACCGCGGTGCGGAATCGGCATATTGCCGGGTTTCCGCAAAGTTGCGGGCGGTCATGTTGTGTTACGCTCTAGCGCGTTCGCTTCCGGTGGCATGTATCGTCGGCCGGGGGCGCAGGCGCCGGAAACAGCGAGCCATCATGCGAAAACCCGATCTGCTGACATCTCTGACGATTGCCGTCGCCGTGGCCTTTGCGGCCTCGGTGTTCGTCCCCTACCTCTGAGGCCCGCAGGCGCAACACGCCCGGGGCGCTGCCGCTAGAGGCGCACCGCGAGGACGTCGCAGGGCGCGCCGTGGAGTAGCGCGTTCGCCGTCGAGCCTAGCAGCAGTGCGAGACCGTGGCGGCTGTGTGAGCCCACCACGATGAGGTCCGCGCCGCATTCCTGCGCATGTTCGATGATCTCGCGCTTGGTCTGTCCGACCCGCACCTCCCGATCGTCCTCGGCGACGCCCAGTTTCTCCCCGAGCTCGCGCAGGCGGCGTTCGGCATTGGCGAGCAGTTCCTGCTCCACGTTCGCGGTGGGTGGGATCATGAGCTCGTTGCCGGGCTCCACCGGCATGTTCTCCACCACGTGCAGCAGGCTTAGCCGGGCGCCGTAGCGCTCCGCCATGTCCCGGGCGCGCAGGCCCACACAGGCGCTGTCGTCCTGGAAATCCGCGGCGAGCAGAATGTGCTGATACCCCTCCATGCCATGGCCTCCCCGTCGGCATTCGGCATGGCCTCAGGGTAATGCACGCACGCGTCGTGGAGAAGCGCTCCGTGTCCGCTTCAGTCCAGTCGCCGTGCGAGCGCGGCGAAGTCGTCGAGGCTCAGCGTTTCGGCGCGTGTCCGCGGGTCGATCCCGGCCGCGGCGATGGCGTCGGTTTCGAGCAGCCCGGACAGGGCATTGCGCAGGGTCTTGCGCCGGGCCGTGAACGCACGGGTAACCACGGTGGCGAGGCGCTCCTCGTCGGGCACGTCAACCGGCGGGGCGGCATGAGGCACCAGGCGCACGAAGGTCGAGGTGACCCGGGGGGCCGGCGTGAACGCCCCGGGCGGGACATCGAACAGCGGCTCCACCCGGCAGCGGTACTGGATCATCACCGACAGCCGGCCGTAGGTGCCGCCCCCCGGTGCCGCGGCCATGCGTTCGACGACCTCGCGCTGGAGCAGGAGGTGCAGGTCGGAGACGGGCGCGGTACCGGCGGTGAGGTGGAAGAGCAGCGGCGTGGAGATGTTGTAGGGCAGGTTGCCGACGACGCGGATCGGCCCCTCGCCCAGCGAGGCCGGATCGACTCGCAGGGCGTCGCCCTGAATGATGCGCAGCCGGCTGCTGCCGGCGTCGAGGCGCTCCAGTCCGGCGATGAGGTCGCGGTCGAGCTCGATGACCGTGAGTGCCCCGGCGGCCTCCAGCAGCGGCCGGGTGAGCGCGCCCTGGCCGGGACCGATCTCCACGATGGCCTCGCCGGACACCGGTGCGATGGCGGCAATCATGCGCTCGATGTAGGCGCGCTCATGGAGGAAGTTCTGTCCGAAGCGCTTGCGGGGCCGGTGGCTCAACGGCCGCCCCCGGTCGCGAGGCGGGTGGCGAGCTCGATTGCGGCGCGGAGGCTGCCGTCCCGCGCCCGGCCGCTGCCGGCGAGGTCCAGGGCGGTGCCGTGATCGACGGAGGTGCGCACCACGGGCAGCCCCAGGGTGACGTTCACCGCTTCGCCGAAGCCCGCGTACTTGAGCACCGGCAGCCCCTGGTCGTGATACATGGCGAGCACCGCGTCGGCGTGGTCCAGGTGCTCGGGGGTGAACAGGGTATCGGCGGGCAGCGGTCCGGTGAGCGCCATGCCCTCGCCGCGCAGGCGTTCGAGCACGGGTGTGACCACCTCGATCTCCTCGCCTCCGAGGTGGCCGCCCTCGCCGGCGTGGGGATTGACGCCGGCGACAAGGATCCGGGGTGCGGCGATGCCGAAGCGCCGGCGCAGTTCGTCCTCGAGCGTGCGGGTCACCCGCTCCAGGCGCCCGGCGGTGATCGCGTCGGCGACCTCGCGCAGGGGCAGGTGGGTGGTGACCAGCGCCACGCGCAGTCCGCCGGCGACGAGCATCATCACCGGCAGGTCGCCGCCGCTGTGGTGGGCGAGGTATTCCGTGTGGCCGCTGAAGGGTACGCCGGCCTCGTTGATCACACCCTTGTGCACGGGGGCGGTGACCATGCCGGCGAAGTGCCCGTCAAGACAGCCGCCCAGGGCGGCGTCGAGCATGGCGAGCACGGCGGTGGCGTTGCCGGGGTCCAGCCGTCCCGGGGTCACCGCCTTGTGCATCGCGACCGCCTCGATCTCCAGTCCGTGGTCCGGGGCCGGTGCGTCCGGGCGGTAGGGCACGAGCTCGATATCCAGTCCGAGAGTCCGGGCCCGTGTGGCGATCACCTCCGGATCGCCCACCAGTACCGGGCGGCAGTCGGCCGGCGGGTTCGCCGCGAGCATGGCGAGCAGGTCCGGACCGATGCCCGCCGGCTCGCCCATGGTGACCGCCAGGGCGGGGGCGGTCACGAGTTGGCGGCCCCTGCCGGGTTGTCGAGGCGGTAGTCCACGTAGGCCTCCTCGCGGAGCTGGCGCAGCCACAGCTCGAGCTCCTCGTCCTCTTTGCGCTGGCGCAGCTGCTCGGCGGCCTGGTTGCGGCGGTAGGCCTCGGTGGTGTCCTTGCGCCGCTGTTCGACCAGCTGGATCAGGTGCCAGCCGTTGCGGGACTTGAACGCCCGGCTCACGCTGCCGGCCTGCATGCCCTCGACGGCGCGGCGGACGGCCGGCGGCATCTCCTGCGGGCCGAGCCAGCCCATGTCGCCGCCGTCGGCGGCGGTGGCCTTGTCATCGGAGTTCGCGCGGGCGAGTGCCTCGAACGAGGCGCCGCCCTCGATGCGCTGGCGCAGCGACTGCAGCCGTTTGCGGGCGTCGCTGTCGGTGACGACCTCATTGGTCTGGATCATGATGTGGCGGATATGGCTCTGGGTGACGACGTGCCGCTCGGCGGCGCGGCGGTCCTCCATCTTGAACAGGTGGAAGCCCGAGGGCGTGCGCAGAACCTCGCTGATCCCGCCGGGGTCGAGGGCGTTCAGGCGGTCGGCGATAACGCCCGGCAGCTCGCCGGCCCGGCGCCAGCCGAGATCGCCACCCTCCAGCGCGTTGCGCCCGTCCGAGCGCGCCGCCGCCAGGGTCGCGAAGTTGGCGCCGCCCTCGGTGAGCTGGCGGCGCAGGGCCTCGGCCTTGTCGCGGGCGTCGGAGATGGCCTCGGGCGAGGCCGCCTCCGGTAGCGCCACAAGGATGTGTCGGAGGTGGTACTCCTGCTGGTCCTCGGCGAGGCGCGCGGTGTACTGCTCGATCTCCTGGGGCGTGACGTTGACCCGCTGATCCATGACGCGCTGGCGCAGGCGCTGGACAAGGATCTGGCGGCGCAGGCGCTCGCGGAACCCGTCCATGGACATGCCCTGATTGACGAGGGCGTCGCGGAAGCCGCGCAGGTCCAGGTTGTTGCGTTCGGCCACGCGGCGGACCGCGGCGTCGAGCGTGGCCTGGTCGACGGTGATGCCGCGCCGGTTGGCGGCGTCGATCTGGAGCTGCTCGACGACCAGGCGCTCCAGGACCTGCTGGCGCAGCTCCTGCTCCGACGGCGCCTCGATGTCACGCTGCTGCAGCTGCGAGCGGACCTGGGCGAGCTCGTCCTGGAATTCCGACATCAGGATGACGTCTTCGTTGACCACGGCGACGATCCGGTCCAGCAGCTGGGCCGCCGCCGGCCCCGCCAGGGCGAGCGTCAGGAAGGCGGCGGCGATGCACCGGTAGAGGCTCATGCGCAACACGGTCTATACCTCGATCAGTCGTGGGGACGCCCGGTGCACGCGGGCACCGCGTCCGGTCAGTAGCCTGGCCGGGCCTTGTAGCCCGGCACCGCATTCTCGAAAAACTGGGGGATTGTATCACCGAGGCCACCCAGGCCCTTGAGCGCGAACTGGAGCAGGATCTGGTTCTCCAGGTTGTCGCCGGGGGCGTTGTCCTGGGTCGCCTGGTAGACCGCGCGGATCGCGTAGCAGCAGCTCTCGTACTCCAGGCCGATGAAGCGCTCGTCCGTCTCCTTGTCGAGCAGATCCTGGTTCCAGCCGCCGAGCACCGACCAGCGCGGCGAGACGGACAGCGCGAAGCTCGTCTCCGCCTGCTCCAGCGGGTTGCGGCCCTCGCCGCTGCGGTCGCGGTAGCTGACGTTGAGCAGCAGCGGGCCGCCATTGTTCCATCGGACCCGGCTGTAGAGGTCGTGGTTCCCGAAATCGGCCTCGTCCCAGCTGTAGTTGATGGTGCTGCTCAGCCCGAGGGGCAGATTCAGCCGGAGCTCGGTGAAGTAGTCGGAGCGCTCCTCGGTGTCGTCGCTGCCATCCAGCGTGACCTCGCGGTCGTCGAAATAGAAGATCTGGCCGGCGGAGAAGCGCAGGTAGTTCCGGCCGGTGTTCTGATCCAGCAGGCGCGAGGTCACGCCGAGGCTTAGCTGGTTGGCGTCACCCACGCGGTCCGGGCCGCTGAAGCGCTCCTCCCGGAAGAGCTGGCTGTAGCTGAGGTCCGAGGCGTCGGTGTCGAACGTGGGCAGGTCGTCCTGATTCCGCTCGGGGACGTAGAGGTAGAACATCCGCGGTTCCAGGGTCTGGGTCATGTTATGCCCGAACCAGGACGTGTCGCGGACGAAGTTCAGCCCCGTGTCCACGCTGTAGATCGGCACGCTGCGGTCCGGGCTGCGGCTGGTGCCGTCCGGATCGTCGAGCTGATAGCTGGTGTAGCGCCAGGATACCGCCGGCTCGAAATGATAGGCGAGCGAGCGCAGCGGCAGGGCCAGGCGCGGTTTCATGTCGAAACGCTGGCCGGTGACACGCTGATCCGGATAGGGGTGGTAGAAGTCCACCGCCTCCGCCTCGAACGATACGTCCAGCGGCATGTCCGTGATCAGCGGCCGGTAGTCGAAGCTCACCCTGGGCTGGCGCGCATAGGGTTCGTTGCGTGGGGAGACGGTCGGGTCAATCGTCTGCCAGTCCTGGGCGTCGGCGGTGACCTGCCAGTCCTCCGTGCTCCAGGACGCCCGGGCGTAGCTCTCCAGATTGCGTTCTGACGAGGAGAAGTCGCCGTCGTTGAATCCGGTATCGAAGTCGTCGAGGTAGTCGTCGTCGCTTACCCGGCGCTGCTCGAGCTCGCCGCTGAAGTGCTTTCCGGCCGCGAAGCGGTGGTGCTGCTGGACGAGCCAGCGGTCGTCGCCGTAGGCACTGTCGTTGGGCAGGTAGGTGCCGTGGACCTCGCCCGCCGCCCAGGGCTCCAGGTACCGGAATTCGCCGCCCAGCATCAGGCCGCGCTTGGTGTAGTACGTCGGCGTGATGGTGGCGTCACGGTTCGGGGCGATGTTCCAGTACCAGGGCGTGCTGACCTGGAATCCGCCGTCGCTGCTCTGGCCGATGCTCGGCGCCAGAAAGCCCGTCAGGCGCTCGCTGCCCACCGGGAAGCGCAGCCAGGGGGAGTAGAACACCGGCACGTCGGCGACCGACAGCCAGGCGTTGGTCGCCGTGCCCTGGTTTTCTTCCTGGTCGATGGTCACCGTGCCGGCGTGCAGCCACCAGACCTCCTCGCCGGGGTTGCACGTGGACAGGCGCACGTCGTAGTAGCGGGCACGCTCGGGACCCAGGCGCTCGGCGCGGCTGGCGTCGCCCTGGAGGTGACCGGCGTCGACCCGGTAGGTCACCGCCGAGAAGCGCCCGGTGTCCGCGTCCAGGTTCATCCGGGCCTCGTCCGCGGTGACCACCGCACCGGCCTCTTCGTAGTGGACGTCGCCGCTGGCGCTCACGCGCTCCGGGTCGGTGCGGTACTCCATGCGCTCCGCGGTGACCTTGCGATCCGCGCGCCGGATCACCGCGCCGCCGGTGAGCACGTAGCGTCCCTGGTCGTAGCGTACGGCGCCGGCGTCCACCTCCGTGGGCGTGTCAGGGTCGTCGCGCTTGGCCGGATCACCGAGGGGCGCCGGGGTCAGTGGCGGGCCGCACAGCGCCCACGGGCCGTCGGCCGCCCCGGCGACAGAGGGGGCCAGGGTGGCGAGCGCGGTAATCCATGCGAGGCGGACCAGTGGGGTTTTCCGGGTCACGCGTTCTTCTCCTGCAAGGCGTCGCTACCTTCGCACAGCTCCCACGCCGCCGCAAACGCGCTCGTGGCGTTGCCCGTCGCGCCGGCGCTTTTACGGCCATAGGACCGGCGACGGGCGTCCCGGGAGGCGGCGGGCTGGTAGTATCATCGTCGCCTTTGCCAACAGCCACAGGGGAGGCGCCGTGACCGGCGTGAAGGGCAGCGACACGAATACCGCGACGGCGGCGATGCAGGACTGGATCGAGGCGCGGCTGGGTGCCCGCGTGCAGCTCGCACCCATGACCGGGGATGCCGGTGACCGGCGCTATTTCCGCGTCGCTCACGAGGCCGGTACGTGCGTGCTGATGGTCGCGGGCGAGGACTCGCCCCAGCTCGCGCGGTTCCTGGTGACCGGCCGGCTGCTGCGCGACGCCGGTCTGCATGCCCCGGCGGTGCTGGCGTCGGATGCCGGGCGTGGCTGGGCGCTGCTGGAGGATCTCGGCGGTCGGGACTATCTCGCCGGGCTCAACGCCGGCGAGGGCGAACGGTTGATGCCGGCGGCCATCCACGCCCTGGTGCGCTGGCAGGCCGCGCCGCTGCCCGACGGGCTGCCGCCCTATGACCGGGACCTGCTTGCCCGGGAGCTGTCGCTGTTCGTCGACTGGTACCTGGGCCGTCACCGGGGCATCCGTCTGGACGACGCCGAGCGCCGAGACTGGGAGGCGGTGTGCGAGCGGCTCATCGGGCGCGCACTGGCCCAGCCGCGGGTGGGGGTGCACCGGGACTTCATGGTCCGCAACCTCATGGACTGCGAGCGGCTGCCCGGCGTGATCGATCACCAGGACGCCGTCGTCGGTCCGCTGACCTACGATCTCGCGAGCCTGCTCCGCGACGCGTTCTGGGAGTGGCCGGAGGCGGACGAGACGCGCTGGATCGCGCTATACCGCGAGCGCGCCGCCGAATCCGGGCTGGCGTTGCCGGGGGAGGCGGCGTTCCGCCAGGACCTGGACTGGATGGCGGTGCAGCGTCATCTCAAGGTCCTGGGGGTCTTCGCCCGGCTGCACTATCGTGACGGCAAGTCCCGTTATCTCCCTGAGCTGCCGCGGTTCGCACGCTACGTGCGCCGCGAGGCCGCCGCGTGGCCGGAGCTGGCGCCGCTGCTCGAGCTCTTCGCGCGCTACCGCGTGGGAGAGGAGGGGGGGTGATGCACGCGATGATCCTGGCCGCCGGGCGCGGCGAGCGCATGCGCCCGCTGACGGACGACCGGCCCAAGCCCATGCTGTGCGCGGGTGGCCGGCCGCTGATCGACTGGCACCTCACGGCCCTGGCCCGGGCCGGTGTGACCCGCGTGGTGGTCAACGTCGCCTGGCAGGGCGCACGTCTGCGGGAGTACCTCGGCGACGGCGGTGCCTGGGGCCTCGAGGTGACGATCTCGGACGAGGGCGACAGCGCGCTGGAGACCGGCGGCGGGATCCGGCGGGCGCTGCCGCTGCTCGGCGAGGCCCCGTTCTGGGTGGTCAACGGCGACGTGTGGACGGACTTCGACCCGGCCACGCTGCCCCGGGAGCCGGCCGGTGACGCGCACATCGTGCTCGTGGACAACCCCGGCCACCATCCGGAGGGGGACTTCGGGCTCCGCGACGGCCGGGCGGTCGAGGCGCCGCCGCGGCTGACCTTCGCCGGCATCGGCGCCTACCGGCCCGGGCTGTTCGGCGGGCGCGACGACGGGGCCTTCCGGCTGGCGCCGCTGCTGCGCGATGCCGCGGCGGCGGGGCGGCTGGGGGCGACCCACCACCGCGGGGCGTGGTGTGACGTCGGTACGCCGGAGCGGCTGAAGGTGCTGGACGCGTGGCTGAGCCGGCGCGGCGGCGCCTGAGCGCCTCCACCGCGCGGGCTCAGTGCTGGGTGTCGGAGGGCGGTGGCGCGCTGGGGTCGGCGAGCAGCTGCTCGGCGTCCACCGGGTCGAAGTGGTAGGCCGCGTTGCAGAAGTCGCAGTGGACCTCCACGCCGCCCTGCTCGGCGACGATGGAGCGCACCTCCTCCGGGCCCAGAGAGGCGATCATGGCGCCGACGTTCTCCCGCGAGCAGCGGCACTGGAAGCGCAGCGGCATGGGGTCGAACAGCCGGATGTCCTCCTCGTGGAAGAGGCGCCGCAGGATCTGGGAGACGTCCAGGTAGAGCAGCTCGCGGGCGGTGATGGTCTCCGCGAGGTGGCCGCTGCGCGCCCACGCGTCGGTGTCCGTGGTGGCGTCCTCCCGCGCCGGGATGCGCTGCAGCAGCATGCCGCCGGCGCGGCCCTCGGCCGCCGAGAGCCAGACCCGCGTGTCGAGCTGCTCGGACTCGCGGAAGTATTTCTCCAGGGCCGCCGCCAGGCTTCCGGGGGCGAGATCGACGATGCCCTGGTAGCGCTGGGTGTCGTCGTCGGGCTCCAGGGTGATGGCCAGCGCGCCGTCACGGGCCTGTTCGTCCAGGGTGGCGTCCGGTACCTCGGCGTTGTAGCGTGCCATCGCCCGCATGCCGCCGTCACTGCTGGCCTGGACGACGAGCATGGTCAGCGGGCCGCTGGACTGGATCTGCATCACCAGCCGGCCGCGGAACTTGAGCGTCGCGGTGAGCAGCGCCGCCGCCGCCAGCGCCTCGCCGAGCAGGCGGTTCACCACCGGGGGGTAGTCCGCCCGCCGGGTGAGCTCCCGGTAGACGCTGTCCAGCTGGACGAGCTCGCCGCGAACGTCGGCGTTCTCGAAGAGAAAGCGGTAGAGGCGGTCACTCATGAGGCTCGGTCCCGTCGCGGCTGTACCGTTCGAGATGGGGGCGTGGCGGGGGTGTTCAAGCATGGGCCGGGGACGCGGCGCGCCCCCGGCGGCGGCCGGGTGATCAGCCGTCGAGCTTGCGGCGCAGGATCTCGTTGACCTGCTGCGGGTTCGCCTTGCCCCCGGACGCCTTCATCACCTGGCCGACGAAGAAGCCGAGGAGCTTGGTCTTGCCGGCACGGTACTGCTCGAGCTGGGTGGGGTTGGCGGCGATGGCCTCGTCCACCATGGCCTCGATGGCGCCGGTGTCGGTGACCTGCTTCAGCCCCTTCGACTCGATCACCGTGTCGGCGTCGCCCTCGCCGTTCCACATGGCCTCGAAGACGTCCTTGGCGATCTTGCCGGAGATGGTCTCGTCGTTGATCCGGCACAGCAGCCCGCCGAGGTCGGCGGCGCTCACCGGCGAGTCGGTGATGTCCAGGCCGGCCTTGTTCAGCGCCCCGGAGAGCTCGCCCATGACCCAGTTGGCGGCGAGCTTGGCCTCGCCGTCCGCCGCGGTCACGGTGGCCTCGTAGTAGTCGGCGAGCTCGCGGCTGGCGGTGAGCACGCCGGCGTCGTAGGCGGGCAGGCCGTAGTCGGCCTCGAAGCGCGCCTTCTTGGCGTCCGGCAGCTCCGGGAGCTCGCCGCGGATCTCCTCGATCAGCGACCGGGTCACCTCCAGCGGCAGGAGGTCCGGGTCCGGGAAGTAGCGATAGTCGTTCGCCTCTTCCTTGGTGCGCATCGAGCGGGTTTCGTTCTTGTCGGCGTCGTACAGGCGCGTCTCCTGCACGACCTCGCCGCCGTCCTCGATGAGCTCGATCTGGCGCTCGATCTCGTGGTTGATGGCGCGCTCGACGAAGCGGAACGAGTTGAGGTTCTTGAGCTCGGCGCGGGTGCCGAAGCCCGACTCGCCCTTCGGTCGCACGGAGACGTTCGCGTCGCAGCGGAAGCTCCCCTCCTGCATGTTGCCGTCGCAGATGCCGAGGTAGCGCACCAGCGAGTGGAGCTTCTTCATGTAGGCGACCGCCTCCTTCGCCGAGCGCAGGTCCGGCTCGGAGACGATTTCCAGCAGCGGCGTGCCGGCGCGGTTGAGGTCGATGCCGGTCATCGCCTCGAAGCCCTCGTGCAGGCTCTTGCCGGCGTCCTCCTCCAGGTGCGCGCGGGTGACCCCGATGCGCTTGGTGGTGCCGTCCTCGAGGTCGATGTCCAGGTGGCCGGTGCCGACCACGGGCAGCTCGTACTGCGAGATCTGATAGCCCTTGGGCAGGTCGGGGTAGAAGTAGTTCTTGCGCGCGAACACCGAGCGCCCGGCGACCTCGGCGTCCAGGGCGAGCCCGAGACGCACAGCGAAGCGCACCGCCTGCTCGTTGAGCACGGGCAGCACGCCGGGCAGCCCCAGGTCCACCGCGCAGGCCTGGGTGTTGGGCTCGGCACCATAGGCGGTGGACGCCCCGGAGAAGATCTTCGTCCGGGTGGCGAGCTGGGCGTGAATCTCGAGTCCGATGACCGGTTCCCACTCCATGACGGGTTCCCGCTAGTCGTAAGTAGTCGATCGTGGCGGCGCCGGGGCGCCGCCGCCGGTTGGTCGCGCGTCCGGCGAAAACGCCGGGGGCGCGGGTGGGCCCGTCGGTGGCCTGCGGGAACCGGTGGCCGCCGTTGAGCAGCCGCGCCTCGTCGAAGTCGTTACCGATGAGCTGCAGGCCCACCGGCCGGCCGTTGGCGAAGCCCGCGGGCACCGACAGCCCCGGCAGGCCGGCGAGGTTCACCGCCAGGGTGTAGATGTCGGAGAGATACATCTGCACCGGGTCGTCGGCCTTCTCACCGATGTCGAACGCCGGGGTCGGCGCCACCGGGCCGAGGATGACGTCCACGTCCTCGAACGCGCGGGTGAAGTCGTCGCGGATCATTCGACGGACCTGCTGCGCCTTGAGGTAGTAGGCGTCGTAGTAGCCCGCCGACAGGGCGTAGGTGCCGACCATGATGCGGCGCTTGACCTCGTCGCCGAAGCCCTCGCCGCGGCTGCGGGTGTAGAGGTCCTCCAGTCCGCGCGGGTCCTCGCAGCGGTAGCCGAAGCGCACGCCGTCGAAGCGCGAGAGGTTGGAGGAGGCCTCCGCCGGGGCGATGACGTAGTACACCGGCACCGCGAGGTGGGTGTTGGGCAGCGAGACCTCGGTGATCTCGGCGCCCTCGGCACGGAGCGCGGCGACCGCCTCGTCGATGGCGGCGCGCACGCCGGCGTCCAGGCCCTCGCCGAAGTATTCCGCCGGCAGGCCGATGCGCAGGCCGCGGATGTCGTCGCCGAGGGCGGCGCGGTAGTCGGGGACCTCGCGCTGCACGCTGGTGGAGTCGCGGTGATCGAAGCCGGCCATGGCGCCGAGCAGCACGGCCAGGTCCTCGGCGGAGCGGGCCATGGGGCCGCCCTGGTCGAGGCTGGAGGCGAAGGCGACCATGCCGTAGCGAGAGACCCGGCCGTAGGTGGGCTTGAGCCCGCTGATGCCGCACATGGACGCCGGCTGGCGGATGGAGCCGCCGGTGTCCGTGCCGGTGGCCGCCGGGGTCAGCCGTGCGGCCACCGCGGCGGCGGAGCCGCCGGACGAGCCGCCGGGCACCGCGGCGGTGTCCCAGGGGTTGCTCACAGGGCCGTAGAAGCTGGTTTCGTTGGACGAGCCCATGGCGAACTCGTCCATGTTGGTCTTGCCGAGCATCACCGCGCCGGCCTCGTTGAGGCGCTCGACCACGTGGGCGTCGTAGGGCGCGATGAAGTTATCGAGCATCCGGCTGCCGCAGCTCGTGCGCACACCGTCGGTGCAGAAGATGTCCTTGTGCGCGATGGGCACGCCGGTCAGCGGCCCGGCCTCGCCGCGGGCGCGGCGTGCGTCCGCGGCCTCCGCCCGGGCCAGCGCGGCCTCCTCGGTGACGCTGATGAAGCTGTTCAGCGTGCCGTCGTGGCGGCGGATGCGCTCCAGGTAGTGCCCCGTGAGCTCGCGGCTGGTGAAGTCGCCGCGCTCGAGAGCGGCGGCGAGCTCGGTAATGCTGTATTCGTGCATGACGGTTCGGACCCTGTGGTTGCGAGGCTCACTCGATGACGCGGGGCACCAGGTACAGGCCCGCCTCGGTGGCGGGGGCGATGGCCTGGAAGCGCTCGCGCTGGTCGGTCTCGCTGACTTCGTCCGGGCGCAGCCGCTGGTTCATCTCCAGCGGGTGGGCGAGCGGCTCGACATCCCCGGTGTCCACGCCGGAGAGCTGCTCGACGAAGTCGATGATCTCGCTGAGGTTGCGCGCGTAGTCGGGCACGGCGCTCTCGTCGATACCCAGGCGCGCCAGATGCGCGATATGCGCCACGGCTGAGGCATCCAGGGACATGCGTGTTCTCCGAACAGGGTTGGGTTGCTACGGGCTTGCGCACCCGCCGGGCGAAAGCGGAAAACTAGCATACAACGCCGGGGGTGTTAATCGCGCGGGCGGCGTCCCGCGCCGCCCGTCACGGGCGGAGCAGGGCAGACTCGGGCGCCGTGGCGGGGCGTTCGAGGGCGGCCAGGACTGCGCGGTCGCGCCCGTAGATGTCGGGCTTGAACGCGAGGGTGCCGTCACCGGCGATGTTGACCGTCCAGTAGTGCACGATGACCGGGACCGGCTCGGGCAGGTCGACGCTGAGCGTGACGCCGGTGGCGATGGTTTCGCCGATGGCGGCGGCGTCCCACCGTTGCGGATCGTCGAGGAGCAGGCGGGCCAGCTCCAGCGGGTGCTCGACGCGGATGCAGCCATGGCTGAACGCGCGCCGGGGGCGGTCGAACAGCGCCCGGGCCGGGGTGTCGTGGAGATAGACCGAGTAGGGGTTGGGGAAGCGGAATACCACCCGTCCCAGGGCGTTGTCCGCTCCCGCCCTCTGGCGCAGCACCACCGCGGGCGGATCGCGCCAGTCGATCGTCGCCGGGTCCAGCGCCCGGCCCTCCGGGGTGAGGACCTGCAGGTGCTCGCGGGCGAGGTAGCCGGGGTCCCGGCGGATGCGGGGCAGCAGCTCAGGCCAGGTGATCGAGGCGGGCACCGTCCAGGTCGGGTTGAACGTCAGGTGCGTGATCCGCGAGCGCAGCGCCGGCGTGCGCCGGTAGGGGGTGCCGACGACGATGCGCGTGTGCCATGGCTTGTGATCCGGGCGGTAGTAGGTCAGGCGATAGCCGGCGATGTCCACCAGCACGAACGAGCGTGGCAGCCCGTGGAGCAGCCAGCGTGCACGCTCCAGGTTGACCCGGATCTGGTCGATGCGCGCGTCCACGTCGACGTTGAGCGCCGCCCGGGTGGCGGTGCCGACGACACCGTCCACGGCGAGGTAATGGTGGCGCTGGAAGTGCCGCACGGCCCCGGCGAGGGCATCGTCGTAGCGTGCCGGGTCCGCGCTGTCCCCCACGGGTGCGCCGGTGACCGCGAGTCGCCGGCGGAGCACGGCGACCGCCGGGGCCCGGTCGCCGGGGTGCAGCGCGGTGTCCAGCGATGGCAGGGCCGGCCAGCCGCCGGCGTCGCGGATCCGGCGATAGTGCGCGAGCGCCGTGCGCAGCCGGTGGTAGGGGGCGTAGTCCGGCCGGGCCCGGGCAAAGGCGGTCTCGAAGTCCAGGGCGTCGACGTCGTCGGACAGGGCGTCCATGTCCGGCGAGAAGGGTGGCAGGGGGACGTCCCAGTCCGCCTCCAGCGATGCCGGGTCGACCTTGCCCCGGTCGAGGTGGCGGAGTGCGGTGAGCAGCAGCCGGGTGACGACGATATCGAAGCGTGCGCGTTCGTCTATCGGGCCATCCCCGGCGTAGGCCCGGCGGTGGGCCGCGACGAGCCGGTCCGCGGCGTAATCCGCAGGCCTCAGGCCGTCGCCCGCCAGGGTGTCGAGTGCGGTCGTGAATGCGGTTACGGCCTCGGGCCGTCGCCAGGCCGGACGAAAGTCCCGGACGGCATAGAACGCCTCGACCCGGGGCGTCAGGTCGCCGGAGGCCGGTGGAGACGGGGCGTCCAGCAGAGTCTGTAGCCGATCGCCGACCGGGTCCCCGGCCGCGTCCGCCAAGGCGGCTTTACCGCCGGTAACGAGCCCGGCGATCAGTACGATGGTTGCGGCGATCCGACCTGTGCGCACGGTCAACTTCCCCCTCCGGATCCGCCTGCGGTTGTGACCGTCGCCCGTTTCGCGATAATGGAGCCGTCTGCGGCGACCTGTGGACGGTTCGTTCCAGCAGCGTAGCCGCTCGTGCTGTCACGGAGGAAGACCGAGACGTGCCCTTTCTTCAAAGAATGCTTCCGCCCCGGCGGTATCGCCTTGCCGGGGTCGCGCTGGCCGTGCTGATGCTCGCCGGCGCCGTCCAGGCCGCTCCCCTGGCCGATACCCTCAAGCAGCTCGCCCCCGGGGCCGATCCCCGGGCCCTGTCGCTGGCTGCCGAGGCCATGAGTTGCGCCGTGCAGCGCGGCCAGCCCGCGGCCGGCCGTCTCGCGGTGATCGACTACTCCCTCCCGTCGACGAAACGGCGCCTCTGGGTGTTCGATCTCGACGACCGCCGGCTGCTGTTCCGCGAGTGGGTCGCCCACGGCCAGGCCACCGGCGGCAATCGCGCCGAGCACTTCTCCAATGTGCCCGAGAGCCACGCGTCCAGCCTCGGCCTGTACCGCACCCTCAACAGCTACCATGGCCGCAACGGCTATTCCCTGCGCCTGAAGGGCCTGGAGCCCGGGGTCAACGACCACGCCTACAGCCGGGCCATTGTCGTCCACGGGGCGGACTACGCCACCCCGGCGTTCATCCGCCGGGTCGGACGACTGGGGCGCAGCTACGGCTGCCCGGCGGTGCGCCCGGCGGTGGCCGAGCCCTTGATCGACAGCATCAAGGGCGGGCAGTACCTGTTCGCGTACTACCCGCAGGCGAGCTGGATCCAGCACTCCCGCTATCTCGGCTGCGGCGGCGGGGAGTCGCCGGGGCTGAGGGCGGACGCCCACTGAGGGGCGCCCGGGGCGCGACGGGTCCCCGCCGCCGCGCGGCGGGCGGCAGACGGTGTGGCCGTGCCACGCGCGGGCCGGCGCGGGCGTGTCCCCCTGGTACCAACAACCCCGCAAGCCCCCCCACCCCCTCCCCCCACTCCTCGCGGGGGGGGGGGGGGGGGGGGGGCGGCTTTGGAGGCCCCCCCCCGGCGCGGCGCCGCGGGGGCCCCGCGCCCCCCCCCCCCCCCCGCGCCGGGCGGCAGACGTGGAGGCCGAGCCACTCGCGGACCTGCTCGTGCATGTCCCCCTCGAACTGGGACCGGGGGCCCTCGGCGGTGACCTCGCCGAGGGTCAGCACGTAGGTATAGTCCGACAGCTCGATGACCTTGCGGATGTTGTGGTCGACGAGCAGTATCGCCATGCCCTCGTCCGCGAACTGCCGTATCCAGCCGAACACCTCGCCGGCGATCTTCGGCGAGAGCCCGATGCTCGGCTCGTCGATGAGGCACAGCCGGGGCCGGAGCATGTGGGCCTTGGCGAATTCCACCATCTTCTGCTGGCCGCCGCTCAGCGATCCGGCATCGGCGCGGAGCTTGCCGTGGATCTCGGGGAAGCGCTCCAGGGTGCGCTCCAGGGCGTCGTCGCTGGACAGCCCGGCGCGGCGGGCGGCGCGCAGGGGCAGTCGGAGGTTGTCCTCGACGCTGAGGTGGGGGAAGAGGCTCGACTCCTGCGGGATCAGGCTGATGCCGCGCCGGAGCAGGCGGTGGGTGGCAATGCCGGTGATCTCCTCGCCGTCGAAACGGACCCGGCCCCGGCGGGGGGTGAGGAAGCCGCAGGCGGTCTTCATGACGGTGGACTTGCCGGCGCCGTTGAGCCCGATCAGCCCCCGTATCGACCCGGGGGGCACCGTCACGGAGACACCGCGCAGGATGTCGATATCCGAGGTGTAGCCCGCCGTCACGTCCTCGATCTGCAACAGTGCCGTCATGCCGCTTCTCCGCCCAGGTAGGCCTCGATCACCGCCGGGTCGTTGAGGACGTCCTCCGTGTTACCGTCGGCGAGGATCGAGCCCGCGTTCATGCACACGCTGCGCTCGCACATCTCACGGACGACGGGCATGTCGTGACTCACCAGAAGGAACGTCTGTCCCAGGGCGTGGCGTTCCCGCACGAACCGGCCCATGATCTCGCGCATGCTCGGGTGGACGGCCGCGAAGGGCTCGTCGAGCAGGGCGATGCGCGGTGGCACCATGAAGCAGGTGCCGAACTCCAGGAGCTTGCGCTGCCCGCCCGAGAGCCGGCCGGCGTCGAGCGCGGCCACCGGTGACAGGGAGAGCTCGTCGAGCAGTGCGCGGGCCCGGGTCAGGGCGTCCCGCGCGTTCAGGCCCAGGCCGCGCCCGGCGACGAGCAGGTTGTCCAGCGTGCTGACCCGGTCGAAGACGCGGGTGAGCTGGAACATGCGCAGTATCCCTGCCCGGGCCCGCCGGTGGACCGGCAGCCGGGTGACCTCCCGCCCCTCCAGGGTCACCGTGCCGCCGTCCGGCGCCAGATGGCCGCTGAGCATGTTGAGCAGGGTAGTCTTGCCCGAGCCGTTGGGTCCGATCAGGCCCACCAGCTCCCCCGCCGCCACGTCGAAGTGCACCGAGTCCACCGCGTGCCGTCCGCCGAAGCGCTTTTCCAGTCCCTTTACCTGCAGAAACGTCATGCGTTCACCCCTCCCTCGCGCCGGTCTCCCGCCGCCCCGGGAGCCGGTCGGCGCCGAGCTGCAGCAGTCCCCAGATGCCGCCGCGGAAAAACCGGGCGAAGACGATGACGAGCAGCGCGAAGACGATCAGGTGGTAGTCGCCGACCTCGCGCAGCATCTCGCCCGCGGTGTAGACGAGCAGGGCGCCGACGATGGGGCCGATCATCGTGCCCATGCCGCCGATGACCACCATGCTTACCACCAGGCCGGTATTGAGGATCAGCCCCAGCTCGGGGCTGATCAGCCCGGCGAACGGTGCGTAGAGCGTGCCGGCGAGCCCGCAGATCGCCGAGCTGACCACGAAGGCCAGCGTCTTCCACCACACGATGGAGACCCCGCGGCTCGCCGCCGCGACCTCGTCGTCGCGCACCGCCTGGAGGAACAGCCCCATGCGCGAGCGCATCAGTGCGTAGAGCGCGATCTGCACCAGCACGACCACCGCGAGCATCAGGTAGTAGTAGGGCAGGCGCCCGTCGAAGACCGTGGGCACGTTCAGGCCCAGGTCGCCGCGGGTGACGGAATACGAGTTGCCGATCACCAGCCGCAGGATCTCCGCGAACGACAGCGTGGTCAGGGCCACGTAGGCCCCCTGCAGGGGCAGCACGATGCGTCCCAGCACCAGCCCGATGCCCGCAGCGGCGGCCACGCCCACCGGCACCCCCAGCCACGGCGATATCCCCCAGTGATGGCTGAGCAGGCCCACGCCGTAGGCCCCGACCATGGCGAACGCCGCCGGCGCGAGGTTCATCTGGCCGGTGTAGCCGGTCACCAGGTTCCAGCCCATGGCCTGCAGGGCGTAGTAGAGGCTGACGATGACCACGCCCTGCCAGTACACGCTGGTGAGGACCAGCGGCAGGGCCGCGACCAGTGCCAGGATGACGAGGGAGCCGTGGAATTCCGCGCGCAGGCGGCGCTCCGAGTTGCCCATCAGACGCTCCTGCCCTTTTCGCCGAACAGCCCCTGGGGGCGGAACATGAGAACCAGGATGAGGATGACCAGGCCGAAGGTGTCCCGGTAGCCGTAGGAGATGAACACGGCGCCAAAGCTCTCGGCGACGCCCAGGAACAGCCCGGCCACCACGGCGCCGGCGACCGAGCCCATCCCGCCGAGCACCACGACCACGTAGGACTTCACCGCGGTGAATACGCCGACGTCCGGGGAGGCGTTGATGATCGGCGCGAGCAGCCCCCCGGCGAACGCGGCCAGTCCCCCCGAGGCGGCGAACACGGCGGCACTCACCCGGCCGGGGTCGATCCCCGCGAGGGAGGCGCCGAGGCGGTTCTGGGCGACCGCCTGTACCTGCTTGCCGGCGACGGTGAAACGCATGAACGCGAACACGCCCGCGATCACCGCCACGCCGAGCCCGGTGGCCATCAGCCGGTGGCCGTCGGCGATCACCGGACCGAGGTGCACGCGTGCCGTGTCGATGAGCTCGGGGCCGCGGTAGGGGTAGGGGCCGATGACCTTGTCGACGAGGTTGATGAGCAGCAGCGACAGCCCGAAGGTGACGATGATCGCGTACTCGTCCTTCATCAGCCCCCAGCTGGCGTAGCCCGCGTAGAGCGGGCGCATCAGCGTCCGCTCCGTCACCCAGCCGAGGGCCGCGCCGACGAGCACCGCTGCCGGCAGGGTGAGCCACACGGGAACGCCGAGGGCGGTGCTGAGCAGGGTGTAGGTGTAGGCCCCGACCATGTAGAACTCCCCGTGGGCGAAATTCACCACCCGCAGGATCCCGAATATCAGGGTCAGCCCGATGGCCATCAGCGCGTAGAACACGCCGGTCATCAGGCCCGTGACCGTCAGATCGAGGTAAAGCATCAGCTCCATCCCCCCGTGTCGAATTCCCCGATCAGCGTCTCGACCTCCAGGGCGAGGCGCAGTAGCCGGGCGTCCTCGCCGCGCCGCCCCGCGAGCTGCAGGCCGATGGGCGCGCCGGAGTCGTCCGTGCCGCAGGGCAGAGTCACCGCGGGCATGCCGGTGAGGTTGAACGGTGCGGTACACCGGGTGGCGGCGGTGTGGACCGGCATGCTTCGGCCGGCCACCTCGACGGCGGTGGCGCCCACCGGTGGTGCCGGCACCGGCAGCGTGGGCGTAACAAGGGCATCGCACCGCTCCAGTGCCGCGTGCATGGCGATGTCCAGTTCGCCGCGCAGCCGTTGTGCGCGCTGGTAGTCGACCCCGGGAATGAACTGCCCGATCTCCAGGCGGACGCGGACATCCTCGCCGAGCCGTTCGGGGTGATGTTCAATGAGCCGCATGTGCTGCTGCGTCGCCTCCACGCAGAGTGTGGCGAACTGGGCGCCCGCGGCGTGGTCGAGCAATGGCAGCGGGCGCTCCACCACTGCGATGCCGCGGTTGTGAAGCAGCGAGAGGGCCCGCTCCAGGCGCTCGCGCACGGCAGGGGCGAGCTGCTCGAAGAAGAAGTCCGCGGGCCGTACCAGCGTCCAGCCGCGGTGGTCGTCCGGCTCATCGGTGGGGACGGCCGGGCCCCCGGCCATGACGTCGAACATGGCCGCCGCGTCCGCCACGTTACGCGTGATCGGCCCGACGTGGTCGAGCGACCAGCCCAGTGGCAGAACGCCCTCGGTGGATACCGCGCCGTAGGTCGGCTTGAAGCCGACCACCCCGCAGCATGCGGCGGGGATACGGATGGAACCCGCGGTGTCGGTGCCCAGTGCGGTGTCGACGATGCCCGCGGCGACCGCTGCTGCGGAGCCGCCGCTGGAGCCCCCGGCGATGCGCGCCGGCGCGCGCGGATTGACCACGGTGCCGTAGTGGGGATTGACGCTGGTGATGCCGTAGGCCAGCTCGTGCATGTTCAGCGTGCCCACGATCAGTGCCCCTGCCTCGCGCAGCCGGGCGACACAGGGGGCGTCTTCGGCCGCAGGCTCGCTCGTCAGGGCGAGACTGCCGGCCGTACGGGGCATGTCGCGTACGCTGATGATGTCCTTGATGCCCACGAGCATGCCGCTCAGGGGGCCGCTGACGGGGGAGACCGGCGGTGGGCACAGGCCGATGAAGGCGTTGAGCTGGCGCTGTTCGCTCACCCGGGCGAGAGCGGTGTCGAACCGCTGAATCGCCGTGTGCGCCGGCGCGAGCGATGTGGCCGGTATGCCCGTGCGGGGCGTGCCGGCGGGCCTGCCGGGGTGGAAGGGAGGGGCGGAGGGATCCGGGGCGTTCGCCAGGGCGTCGAGCTCCGGCTGATTGACGTCGAAACGGGCCCCCCACAGCTCGTGGCGTTCCGGATACGGGTAACCGCGCAGGGCGGCGAGGGCGGTCAGGTAGCGGTCACGTGCTTCGCTCGGGGTCATCGTGGTGTCCGGCAGGGTTGAAGGCGCTGCGCCATACCGGCGGGAGCGGGTCTGGCGCAGCGGGTGCGACACGATTCGCCCGGATCAGTCGCCCGGGCGGACCAGCAGGTCGGGGTCCAGCGACTGCCCGGCCTTCTGCACCAGCGGGGCCTCGCTGACCGGCTGACCCGTTTCCGTGAGCTGGTAGGTCACGAAGGGGACCTCCAGCCACTGCTGGAAGCTGTAGCCGGGCTCGTCGGAGAAGGTGATGGTGCCCCGAGTGCCGGTGTACTCGATGCCCTGGAGGGTCTCGATGACCGGGTCGGCGTCCGTCGTGCCGGCGCGGTTCATCGCCTCGGCGAGCAGGAACAGGCTGTCGGCCGCCTGGAAGATGAGCCGGTTCGGCTCCTTGCCGTAACGCTCGGTGTACGCCTCGCTGACCTTCTCGCCCAGCGGCGGCATCGACATGGCCGGATGATAGAGGCCGAACTCCAGCAGGGTACGGCCGGCCTCGCCGACGTTGTCCCAGAAGTCCGGATAGTCCGCCAGGCCCGCGCCGTCGTACAGCCAGGTGGTCGCGCTCGGGGCGACGCCCTGCTCGTAGAGCTGGTTCATCAGGATGTAGGCGGCCGGCGGCAGGAGGATGTTCACGACCACGTCCGGCGGATTCGCCTTGAGCGGCAGCACGGCGGGCATGAAGTCCTTCGACTGGCGGTCCAGCGTCTCGTAGCGGAAATCGATGTCCGGTGCCTTCTCGGCGAGATACTTGCCCAGCAGCTCCGCCTGGCCGATGCCGTAGTCGGTGTTCTCGGCGAACGTCACCACCGAGTCGACGTCCATGTCCGCGAGCACGGAGGCCATGGCCTGGGAGACCCGGGTGTTGTAGTTGGCGGGGTTGAAGACCTGCCGGTAGCCCTTCTCGCGGATCGCGTCGGACCAGCCGTTGGTGTTGACGTAGGGGATGTTGTAGCGCTTGGCGACCTCGATCTCGGCAAGCACGTTCGAGCTCTGGTGCTCACCGGTGATCGCGACCACGCCGTCCCTGGTGATGAGCTTCTCGGCGGCGGAACGCCCCTTCTCGGGCAATCCCTGGCCGTCCTCCATCACCAGCTCGACCTTGCGGCCGAGGATGCCTCCCTGGTCATTGAGCATATCCCGGGCGATCTCCAGGCCGGCCTTCACCTGGGTTCCCTGAACCACGGATCCGGGCGGGGATTGAGAAAAGATGGCGCCAATCTTTACAGGCCCGCTGTCCTGCGCGGCGGCGGTGCCCGTCAGTGCGAGGGCGGCGCCCGCCAGCGCAGCGCCCATACCGAGGTGCTTGAATTTGAACATGATGGCCTCCAGAAGCCAGTTAACCGGTTGTGGTAGGACCGGTCCTTCCACACAAGTTAAAAGAAGCAGAGCGGGCTTGAAGCGTCAATAAAAATTACTGAAAATCCAGAAACTGGGTAGAAAAGTAACTTGTTGGTGCATAGTGGGCTGTTGTCGGGTGACTTTTGGTGCGTGCGCGTGCACCGCGGTGATGCCCCTGAGCGAAAAAGGTGCGTAGTCATGGCGACGGAAGGAAAACCGGTCACCCACACGACGGCCTGGCGTATCCAGCAGTACATCGTCAGCGAGGGGCTGGCCGCCGGGGATCGGATGCCCTCCCAGCGCGAGCTGGCGCATGAGCTCGGCGTCAGCCGGAACTCCCTTCGCGAGGCGTTTGCCACGCTCTCCTTCATGGGGGTGGTGGACGTCCAGCCCGGACGCGGGGTCTACGTCGGTGACACGACATTCCGGCACGGGACACTGTCGGCCGGGAGCGCACAGGGAGAACAGGGCGGGCAGGGCTTTTCCTACGTCGAGGTCTACCAGCTTCGTTTCGCCCTGGAGGCGCAGACGGCCCGCCTCGCCGCCAGGCGGGCCACGGCGGGGGACATTCGTGCGTTGCGGGAGGCAAACGCGCGACTGAACGCCTGCATGGAGACACGTCGGCTCAGCGATGCCGCGCAGCACGACTACGAGTTCCACATGGGCATCGCCGGTATCGCTGGCAACGCCATCATGCGGGACGTGCTGGCGCGCTACCAGCCGCTGGTACTGGAGAGCCAGACGCTGCCCCTGTACGCACTCGCTCGTCTGCCCGAGGCCGTGGCGGAGCACGAGATGCTCATCGATGCGATCGACAGCGGCGACCCCCTGCTCGCCGAGCACATGGTCCACCATCACCTGTTGCGTGCCGCGGACCGCACCGGCACGAAGTTCTCGACGAGCTGACTGACCCTTGAGATGGCGGTTAACCGGGCAGCGGCCATATGCCCTCTCCATCGCTACGCTATCGAGGACGCAGCGGCAACGGGGCCGGAACTGAGCGATGATGGGCGGTTGACGACGTCATCCGCTATCGGCTCTCCCGCCGAGCCCGTCGCTGCCGAGTGAGAGGCCGTTCGCACGGCAATTGTCGTGTCACATTCCGTCTCCACCATAAACGGGACCGGAATGCAGGGACGGATTCACGTGGGCGAGAGTCAGCATACCCAGTCGACGCTTTGGGCCTTCGTCACGGCCTACCGGGCGGCCACGGGAGAGTCGCTTTCCTATCTCCGTCTGGTTCAGGATGGCAACTATCTCCGGCACGTCCTGCGCGAGGGACGGGACAGCGGTGATCCCGCGCTGTGCGATCTCGCGGGGCGTTTGGAGCGCTCTCTCCCGGAGGACGGCGAGGCCCCGCCCGGCGGTGCGTCTTTTCCGCCTTCCGCTGACAGCGGGGCCGGGGGCAGGCGTGGGCCGGTCGAGGAATACGCCGAGGCCGTGGCGGCGGCGCTGGCCCGCGCCGAGCTGCTCTCGCTGGATGACCGCGAGGGGCTGGACCGCCTCGCGCGCCGCGGCCACCTGGACGCCGATACCACCAGCGCGATCGAACGCGATACCCGCGGGCGAGCCGGGGTCGCACCGCTGAACTGGCGTGACGAGCTGTACGCCAACGTCTGCCGGCTGCAGGCCGATGGCGAGCTCGATGAGAGGGGCCGGCTGCGCGTTTACGCCACCTACATCCGGCGCGGCCGGCTTTCCGTGGCCCATGCCGAGGCCGTGATGGCTGAGCTGGCGCCGCCGGAGGGCGAGGGCGGCACCGTGGATGAGCGCGGCGGCCGTCGCGGGCAGTGGGGTATCGTCGCCGGGGTGTTGCTCGCCGGTCTCGTCGTGGCCGGTGCCGTCGCGGCGGTGGCCGGGCTTTCCGGCGCCGGCAACGGCGGTGCGGTCCGCCTGGATGAGCCGATCACCGCGGACACGACCTGGAGCACCGGTACGACCTACCGGCTGATGGATACCGTCTTCGTGGAGGACGGCGCCACCCTGACCATCGAGCCGGGCACCACGATAGAGGGCGCGTTCGGTGCCGCGCTGGTGATCACCCGCGGGGCGGACATCCAGGCCAGCGGCCGCCCCGACCGGCCCATCGTCTTCACGAGCGCGCAGCCGCCGGGCGAACGCCGTTCCGGCGACTGGGGCGGTGTGGTCCTGCTCGGGGGCGCGCCGGTGAACGTCGACGGCGCCCACGTGGAGGGTATCCCGGCCGACGATCCCCGTGGGGCCTTCGGCGGGGACGACCCGGCGCACTCCTGCGGGGTCATGGAGTACGTGCGCATCGAGTTCGCCGGTCACGAGGTCTTCGCCAACAACGAGCTCAACGGCCTGACCGTCGGCGGCTGCGGCCGGAACACCATCCTCCGCCACCTCCAGATCCACCGCGGGCTGGACGACGGCATCGAGTTCTTCGGCGGGACGACGGATCTCGCCCAGACCCTCATCACCGGGCCCGGCGACGACGGCCTTGACTGGGACATGGGCTGGCAGGGCCGGGTCCAGAACGTCATCGTGCAGCAGTATCCCGGAAGGGGCGATAACGGGATCGAGGCGGACAACCTCAAGGGCTCGCCGGATGCGCGGCCGCGCTCCGGGCCGACGCTCTACAACGTCACCCTGCTCGGCCCCGGGCAGGCGCAGGGCCGCCAGCGGGGCATGACCCTGCGCCGCGGTACCGGTGCCCACTTCCACAACCTGCTCGTGGCCGGGTTCCCGCTGGAGGCCGTCGACGTCCAGGGCGGGACGAGCGCCTCGCTGGCGGGTTCCGGCGACCTGAGCTTCGACCACACCATGATCGCCATGCCCGTCGCGGCCGCCTTCCAGCCGGAGACCGGCGAGGCCGACGACGACGGCGGCTTCGTCGAGCGGGATTTCCTCGAAACCGCGCCGGCCACCACGCTGGGCGCCGAGCCGCGTCTGTCGCCCCGGGCGTTCAGCGTGACCGCCCCGCGGTACGCCCCGCTCGGCACCAGCCCGGCTGCCGGTGCCGGCGTGGCACCGCCGCAGTCGGAGTTCTGGGACGAGTCCACCACCTACATCGGCGCGGTGGCACCGGGGGACGGCGCGGACTGGACCGCAGGCTGGACCGCCTTCCCGGAGAACTAGAAGGTCCGGTCTCCCTGCGCGAGGTCGCCGAAGCGGGCCTGCAGCAGTGTCAGCGCGGCGATGCCGGCGGTCTCGGCGCGCAGGATGCGGGGGCCGAGCGCGAGGCGTGCGAAGCCTTGTCCGGCGGCCTCTTCCACCTCACCGTTACTGAGTCCGCCCTCGGGCCCCACGAGCAGGGCGATGCCGCCATCCGGGGCCGGCAGGTTGGAAATGCTCGTGCCGCCGTCGGGGTCGAGCACAACGCCGGAATGGTCCGCCGTCATCGACCAGGCGGTTTCCAGGGTGCAGGGGGTGTCGATCCGGGGGATACGGTTGCGGCCGCACTGTTCGCAGGCGCTGATCGCGACCCGTTCCCAGTGGGCGCGGCGGCGCGCGGCGCGCTCGTCGCCGAGGCGGACCGTCGAGCGTGCGGTGATGACCGGGATCATGCGCGTCATGCCCAGCTCCACGCCCTTCTGCACCGCGAAGTCCATGCGGTCCCCCTTGGCGACGCCCTGCAGAAGCAGGAACGGGCGCGGCGGCTCGCTCTCGCGCAGGCGGTGCTCCGTCAGGGTCAGCCGTGCATCGCGCCGCTCCAGGGTGTCGACACGGGCGGCGTATTCGCCGCCTTTGCCGTCGAACACCGTCAGGGCGTCGCCGGCACGCAGCCGGCGGGCGCGGAGGTGGCGCACCGTCTCGTCGGGCGCGTTGATGGTGGTGCCGGCGCTCAGGGGGCCGGGGAGGTGGATTCGGGTCTCGCTGCGCGACATGGTCTCGGATCGCTGATGTGGTGAACGGGGCCGGATTACTCGCGACGATGGTACTGCCGGCCCCGCCGGGGTCAACGCCCCGGGTGGCGGCCGAGTCGGCGGTAAAGGGTGCTCCGGCTGATCCCGAGGCTGCGGGCCGCGGCGGCGACGTTGCCGTCGTGGGCCTGCACGGCGGCGCGCATCATCGACTCGTCGCGGGCGCGCAGGCCGGACGAGACGGTGTCCTCCCCGGTCGACGGCGTCGCGAGGTCGTCCGGGAGGTCGTACCGGCGCAGCGGCCTTCCGGGCTCCGCCAGGGCCGCCGCGGTGCGCAGGACGTTGTGCAGCTCGCGCAGGTTGCCCGGCCAGTGATGTTCGCGCAGCGCCTGCATGAACTCCGGCTCCGGTTCCGTGGCGACGTTCTCCGTGGTCAGCATGTGCCGGATCAGGGCCTCGAGGTCGGCGCGCTCGCGCAGCGGCGGCAGGCGCACACGCAGGCCGTTGAGGCGGTAGTAGAGGTCCGCGCGGAATGTACCGTCGGCCACGCACTGTGCGAGGTCCCGGTTCGTGGCCGCGATCAGGGCGAAATCCACCGATTCCTCGTGGCCGCCGCCCACCGGCACGACACGTTGCTCCTGAAGCACGCGGAGAAGCCGGGTCTGCAATGCCTGGGGCATCTCGCCGATCTCGTCGAGGAACAGGGTCCCGCCGTCCGCCTCGTGCACCCGGCCCCGGGCGCCCTCGCGACGGGCGCCGGTGAATGCCCCGGGGGCATACCCGAATAGCTCCGACTCGATCAGCCCATCGGGTATCGCGGCGCAGTTGACCACCACCAGAGGTCCGCCCGCCCTCGGCCCCTGGTGGTGGATACGGTGGGCGAGGTACTCCTTGCCCGTCCCGGTCTCGCCCTCGACGAGTACCGGAATGCCCCGGGCGTGAACCCGCAGGGCACGCGCCTCGCAGGCGGCGACGGCGTCGTCGCCGTGATGCAGCGCGGGCGTGTCTGCTGCGGCACCGGTACCCGGCACCACGGTCCGGCCGGGCTGGTCGCGCTCGCCGCGGACACTCACGCGCGCGTGGACCTGCAGCCCGGAGCGGGTGGTCAGCAGTGTCGTGCCGTGGCTCGCCCGGGCCACCGCGTTGCCCAGCTCCGCGTCGAAAAGGCCATTGAACCCGCCGGCCGCGGTGCCGAGGTGGCCGAGGGCGCTGGCGTTGGCCGCGAGCAGGGCGCCGTCGGGGCCGAACGCGGCGATCCCCTCGCCGAGGGTCCCGAGGAACTCCCGCCGCGGGTGGAAGTGCACGTACACGGCGTCGTCGAACTCGGTCTCGAGCAGGCGGTTCTCCACCATGAGCGCTGCCATGCGCACCAGCCCGAGGGCATGGAGCTGGCGTGTCGGCTGATCACCGGAGACGTCGAACAGCCCGATGGTGCGTCCGTCCGGCGCACGTATCGGCGCGGCCGCGCAGGTCAGGAAGCTGTTGCAGTCCAGGAAGTGTTCGGGGCCATGGACGGATACCGCCCGGGCCTCGGCGAGGGCGGTCCCGATGGCGTTGGTGCCCCTCTCCGATTCCAGCCAGCAGGCGCCCGGGCTGAGCGCCACGCGTTGTGCCCGGCGGTCGAAGCCGGGGTCGCCGTAGCGGTGGAGCAGCACGCCCTCCGCGTCGGCGAGGATCACGGCGCTGTTGGTCCGGGCGATCTGCCGGTGGATGGTCTCGAGCTCGGGGAGGGCCGCCTCTATGAGCCGGCGGTTGCCCGCGTGCCGCTCGCGCAGCTCGCTCTCCGAGTAGCACGCCCCCGGCGGGCGGGCGTCGGTCACCAGGCCGTCGAGACGGCACCGGTGCCAGGACCGGGTTACCGTCTCCGCCAGTACCGGTGCGGCGCCGGCGTCGCCACCCTCGAAGAAACGCCGCCTTGCCTCGCGCAGCGAGGCGGAGTCGTTCGCATGATCCGCCGCCATTGGTATCTCTCCTCCGTCCGGGGGTGTCGCATTCTGCAACGGGTGTCCCGTGGCACCTGTCCCGCCCGCGACACCCGTGGAGCACCCTCCGCCCATGAGCGTGCTACGCCAGCCCCCGCGGCGCAAGGCCCGGGCCGGGCGCGACCGGACTGGCACGTCCGTTGCTCTCCATGGCGGTGCCGCCCTGAGGACGGCCTTTCAACGACAACCAGGAGGAGAGCCGATGCTTTACGCCAAGCCCGGAACAGACGGTGCCCGCGTACACTTCCGAAGCCGTTACGAGAACTTCATAGGCGGCGAGTGGGTGCCGCCCGTCGAAGGGGCCTACTTCGAGAACCCCACCCCCGTGACCGGCGAGGTCTTCTGCGAGGTGGCGCGCTCCGGTCCGGCCGATGTCGAGCGCGCCCTGGATGCCGCCCACGCCGCGCGCCGGGGATGGGCCGACACCCCGGTGGCCGAGCGGGCGCTGGTGCTCAACCGCATCGCCGATCGTATGGAGGAGAACCTCGAGACGCTGGCGGTCGCCGAGACCTGGGATAACGGCAAGCCCGTGCGCGAGGCCCTGGCCGCCGACCTGCCCCTGGCCATCGACCACTTCCGCTACTTCGCCGGCGCCATCCGGGCCCAGGAGGGCGGGATCAGCGAGATCGACGGCAACACCGTCGCCTATCATTTCCACGAGCCCCTGGGCGTGGTCGGCCAGATCATCCCCTGGAACTTCCCGCTGCTGATGGCCATCTGGAAGCTTGCGCCGGCGCTGGCGGCGGGCAACTGTGTGGTCCTCAAGCCCGCCGAGCAGACGCCGGCGAGCATCCTGGTGCTCATGGAGCTGATCGCCGATCTGCTGCCGGCCGGCACGGTCAACGTGGTCAACGGCTTCGGCGTGGAGGCGGGCAAGCCGCTGGCGGCGAGCCCGCGCATCGCCAAGGCGGCGTTCACCGGCGAGACGACCACCGGCCGGCTGATCATGCAGTACGCCTCGGAGAACCTGATCCCGGTCACACTGGAGCTCGGCGGCAAGTCGCCCAACGTGTTCTTCGCGGACTGCTTCGCCGAGGACGACGCCTTCCGCGACAAGAGCCTCGAGGGCTTCGCCATGTTCGCCCTCAACCAGGGCGAGGTCTGCACCTGCCCGTCGCGGGCGCTGGTGCAGCGGCGTTTCTACGACGACTTCATGGAGGCCGCGCTGGAGCGCACCGCGGCCCTGCGCCTGGGCAACCCGCTGGACACCGACACCATGGTCGGCGCCCAGGCCTCCCGCGACCAGTACGAGAAGATCCTCGCGTACGTGGACCTGGGCCGCCAGGAGGGCGCGCGGGTGCTCGCCGGCGGCGGTCCGGCGGAGATGTCCGGCGATCTCGCCGGCGGCTTCTACGTGCAGCCCACGGTCTTCGAGGGCGACAACGCCATGCGCATTTTCCAGGAGGAGATCTTCGGGCCGGTGGTGTCGGTGACCGGCTTCGACGGCATGGACGACGCCCTGAAGATCGCCAACGACACCCTCTACGGCCTGGGCGCCGGTGTGTGGACCCGCACCATGAACACCGCCTACGCCATGGGCCGTGGTATCGAGGCCGGCCGGGTGTGGACCAACTGCTACCACCTCTACCCCGCCCACGCCGCGTTCGGCGGCTACAAGCAGTCCGGCATCGGGCGGGAGAACCACCGGATGATGCTCGATCACTACCAGCAGACCAAGAACCTGCTGGTCAGCTATGACCCCGCCCCGATGGGATTGTTCTGAGTGGCGGGGAACCACACGGAGGAGGAGAAGAAGCCATGAGCAAGACGATGAAGGCCGCGGTGGTCCGCGAGTTCGGCCGGCCGCTGGAGATCGACGAGGTACCGGTGCCCGAGCCCGGTCCCGGAGAGGTCCAGGTCCGCATCCAGGCCTCCGGGGTCTGCCACACGGACCTGCACGCCGCCGAGGGGGACTGGCCGGTCAAGCCGATCCTGCCGCTGATCCCCGGTCACGAGGGTGTGGGTTACGTCTCCGGCGTCGGTCGCGGTGTGACCCACCTGCGCGAGGGCGACCGGGTGGGCGTGCCCTGGCTCTACAACGCCTGCGGGCGCTGCGAGCACTGCATCGGCGGCTGGGAGACCCTGTGCGAATCCCAGCAGAACACCGGCTATTCGGTGCAGGGCGGCTACGGCGAGTACGTGATCGCGGACCCGGACTACGTCGGCGTGCTGCCGGACAAGGTCGGCTTCGCGGAGATCGCCCCCATCCTCTGCGCCGGCGTGACGGTCTACAAGGGCCTCAAGGTCACCGAGACGCGCCCCGGCGACTGGGTGGCCATCTCCGGCATCGGCGGGCTCGGCCACGTGGCGGTGCAGTACGCCCGGGCCATGGGGCTGCACGTGGCCGCCATCGACGTCTCCCCCGAGAAGCTCGCGCTCGCCGAGCGCCTGGGGGCGGAGCTGACCGTCAACGCCGCTGAGGAGGATCCCGGTGAGCGCATCCACTCCGCGGTGGGCGGGGCCCACGGCGCGCTGGTCACGGCGGTCTCGCCCAAGGCCTTCTCGCAGGTGCTTGGGGCGGTGCGCCGCGGCGGCACGGTGGCCCTCAACGGCCTGCCGCCGGGGGACTTCCCGCTGCCGATCTTCGACGTGGTCCTCAACGGCATCACCGTGCGTGGCTCCATCGTCGGCACCCGACTGGACCTCCAGGAGGCCCTCCGGTTCGCTGGCGAGGGGGCGGTGAAGGCCACGGTCAGCACCGCACCGCTGGAGGAGATCAACGCCGTGCTCGACCGCATGCGCGAGGGCCATATCGACGGGCGCGTGGTCCTGGACCTGGCATGAGCGGGACGGGCGAACAGGCCCCGGGGGTGTCGGTCACCCCCGGGGCCGCCGAGCTGATCGAGCGGTTGCGGACCCGACACGGACCGCTGCTGTTCCACCAGTCCGGGGGCTGCTGCGACGGCAGCGCGCCCATGTGCTACCCCCGTGACGAGTTCCGCGTCGGCGAGCGCGACGTCCATCTCGGTGATGTCCACGGCGAGCCGTTCTACATCGGCGGCAGCCAGTACGCGCTGTGGTGTCACACCCACCTGGTGCTGGATGTCGTTCCGGGCCGGGGCAGCGGCTTCTCGCTGGAGGCCCCGGAGGGCGTGCGCTTCATCGTGCGCTCGCAGGTCACCGGCGAGCCGGACCGGACGTAGATCTGTTGGACGGGCCCCATCGGGGCCCTTTTTCAGAGGCACCGCACCTTGCCGGCGGTTTGTTTACGGTCGCAGGCCGTGTGCGGCATCCCGGGGTATGGCTGGATCCCGGGCGTTGTCGTACCGCCTCGGGCAGGTTGGCTGCTCCTGGCAGCCAACGTCCCGATGCCGACGTACCGGAGGGGGGAAGTCGGCTGCCCAGAGCGGCCGACCTACCCGAGCTGTGCCGCAAGTCCGTGTCGGTGCAACGCTACCCGTAAATCAGGTGCCCGGTTCAACCGGTAAAGGGGTCATCGGCTCCTGCCGGAGAGGGCGTGTGCCTGACGCACCGAGCGGAGGCATCGGTCCGTGACCGGGTTGCCCGCTACCTTGCGGTAGGCCTTTTGTGATCGCGTGCACCGTAAACCTTAAAAGTTGAATAAAGGTTTACAGTCCGTGCACAATGGCCCGGCCCATCCATGAAGAAGAAGGCCGACTGCCATGTCCGTACCCGCCACCGGTGACATCCGTCACGACTGGTCCGCCGACGAGGTCCGGGCCCTGTTCGACGCACCGTTCACGGAGCTGCTGTTCGCCGCGCAGCAGGTGCACCGCCGGTACTTCGATCCCGCCCAGGTGGAGCTCGCCTCGCTGGTGTCCGTGAAGACCGGCGCCTGCCCGGAGGACTGCGCCTACTGCCCGCAGAGCGTGCGTTTCCAGACCGACGTCGAGCCCCATGCGCTGATGCCGGTGGCGTCGGTGCGCGAGGCGGCACGCCGCGCTCGCGAGGCCGGCGTGGCGCGGCTGTGCCTGGGCGCGGCCTGGCGCGGGCCGAAGGCCCGGGACATGCCGCGGCTGCGCGAGATGATCGCCGCGGTGCGCGAGCAGGGCCTGGAGGTGTGCCTCTCGGCGGGGCTGCTCAGCGACGGGCAGGCCCGCGAGCTCGCCGATGCCGGGCTGGACTACTACAACCACAACCTCGACACCTCCCCCGAATACTACCCGGAGATCATCACCACCCGCCGCTACGACGAGCGTCTCAGCACCCTGGCGCACGTCCGCGATGCCGGGCTGCGGGTATGCTGCGGTGGGATCGTCGGCCTGGGTGAGGGCGAGACGGACCGCGCGGAGCTGCTGCGCACCCTCGCGAACCTGCCCGCCCACCCGGAGAGCGTGCCCATCAACCAGCTCATCCCGGTGCCGGGTACGCCCATGGCGGAGGCCGGGCCCCCGGACGAGCTGGCCATCGTGCGCACCATCGCCGTGGCGCGCATCCTCATGCCACGGGCCCGGGTGCGGCTGTCGGCGGGGCGGACGCAGATGAGTGACGCCGTGCAGGCGCTGTGCGTGCTCGCCGGGGCGAACTCGCTGTTCTTCGGTGACGTCCTGCTCACCGCGGAGAACCCGGACGAGACCGCGGACCGCGCCCTGCTGGCCCGGCTGGGGCTGGAGGCGGAGGCTCCGCAGCGCGAACCGGCCCTGGCCGGCGGGGAGGGTTGAGCGATGGCGTACCTGGTGTTCGTGACCGTCGTCTGGGCCTTCTCCTTCTCGCTGATCGGGGTCTATCTCGCCGGCCAGGTGGACAGCTACTTCGCGGTGCTCGTACGCATCGGCCTGGCAACGCTGGTGTTTGCGCCGATGCTGCGCCCGGGACGGCTGCCGGGGCGGCTCGTCCTTGCGCTGATGGGCGTCGGGGCGGTGCAGCTCGGGGCCATGTACGTGTTCTTCTACCAGTCGTTCCTGCTGCTCAGCGTCCCCGAGGTGCTGCTGTTCACCATCTTCACGCCGCTGTACATCTCGCTGCTCGATGACGCCCTCAAGGGCCGGGTCAATCCCGGCGCGCTGGCCGGTGCGGCGCTCGCCGTGGCGGGTGCCGCGGTGATCCGCTACCAGGGCGTGTCGAGCGATATCTGGGCGGGCTTCCTGGTGGTCCAGGGCGCGAACCTGTGCTTCGCCGCCGGCCAGATCGCCTACCGCCGCATCGCCGGCGAGGTCGAGGCCGCCGTCCCGCAGCTCCAGGCGTTCGGGTGGTTCTACGTGGGCGCGCTGTGCGTGGGCGTGCCGGCGTTCCTGATCTTCGGCGATGCCTCGTCGCTGCCGACGACCCCGGTGCAGTGGGGCGTGCTCCTGTGGCTGGGGCTGGTGGCCTCGGGGCTGGGGTATTTCCTCTGGAACAAGGGCGCGGCGCTCACCGACGCGGGCAGCCTCGCGGTGATGAACAACGCCCTGATCCCGGCGGGTCTGCTCGTGAATGTGCTCATCTGGAACCGCGATGCGGACCTCGGGCGTCTGGCCCTGGGCGGGGCGCTGATGGGGCTCGCGCTGTGGGTGAATCACCTGCTGCGACCGCGCGGCGCGACCGCCGCCGCGGTGCCCGCCGCCGGCGAGTAGGCGCGTCAAGGCAGCGCCGCCGCCACCGCCGGTGGCAACGGCACGTCACAGGCGGCCTCCGCGGCGACCTCGCCGACGATCACCAGCGCCGGGCGCTCGTCGCGCACGGGCGGCAGGCCGTCGGCGAGGGTCGTGCGATACACCGACTGGTCGGCGCGGGTGCCGCCGTGGATTACCGCCACCGGCAGCCCCCGTCCCAGCCCGGCGTCGAGCAGCGCCCGGCGCAGACGCGGCCACTGGCGGGTGGCCATGTAGCAGACCAGGGTGCGTCCCGGTCCGGCCAGTGCCCGCCAGTCCTGGGCCGGCAGGTCGCCGTCGCGGCCGTGGCCGGTGATGAACGTGACCGCCGACGCCCGTCCCCGCTGGGTCAGCGGGATGCCCGTCGCCGCGGCGCAGCCCAGGGCGGCGGTCACGCCCGGCACCACCTCGCAGGGCACCCCAGCGGCCCGGCACGCCGCCAGCTCCTCGCCGCCGCGGCCGAACACGAACGGATCGCCGCCCTTGAGGCGCACCACGTGGCGCCCGGCCCGGGCGTGCTCGACGAGCAGTGCGCAGATCGCCGGCTGCGCCAGGGTGTGGCGGGCGCAGCGTTTGCCGGCGTCGATCACCCGGGCATGTTCCGGGGCCATCGCCAGGATGCGGTGGTCGATGAGGCGGTCGTGGACGATCACGTCGGCGGCGGCAAGGGTCCGGGCCGCACGGATCGTGAGCAGGTCCGGGTCGCCGGGTCCGCAGCCCACCAGCGAGACGCAGCCGCCCTCCGGGACGGGTCGATACGGGGTCATGGTCGCCTCCATCAGCCGGTCACCGCAGAGGGCCGGCCGGCGAGCACGGCGAAGCGCGCGGTGCCGTCCAGGGGACCGGCCTCGAACAGGTTGGTCAGCCAGTAGCGCTCGGGCAGCCCCTCCTCGTCGGGGGTCGCGTAGACGCAGGCGTGCAGGCTGCCGTCGCTGCCGATCAGCGCCGCGCGGTAACGCCCGGCGCGGGGATCGGCGTATTCCAGCCAGTCACCGTCGGTGCCGTCGTCGAGCAGTGTCCGCGCCCAGGCATGCCAGTCCGCCGGGACCTCGCCGTGGGCGAGCTCGTAGCGCTCGTGTCCCCGGCCGGGCACGCGGGTCCAGCAGTCCAGGGCGGTGACGTCCAGGCGCCCGCGGGCGACGGCGACGCCCTGCCAGGCCGTGGCCAGGGCGGTGACGCGCACCGGTGTGTGCTTGAACTCCGGTTCCCCGGAGCGGGGACACACCGCCGGGTTGACCAGGGCCCCGGCGCGGCCGCCGCTGGCGAACTGCTCGCTCCAGTGCATGGGCAGAAACACGGCCCCCGGTGCCTGCTCCGGGGTGATCTCCACGCGCACCACGGTGGTGCCCCAGGCGCTCTCCACCCGGGCCAGACCGCCGGTGGCGAGGCCGAGCGCGGCCGCGTCGGCGGGACTCACCGCCAGCCGCGGTTCCGGCGTGTGGCCACACAGGCGGGGTGCACGGGCGGAGCGGGTGAGGGTGTGCCAGTGATCGCGCACCCGCCCGGAGTTGAGGCTTAGCGGGTAGTCGGCGTCCGTCGCGTGGGCCGGCGCCCGGGGCTCGACGGCCTGCAGGCGGGCCCGGCCGTCGGCGGTGGGGAAGCCCCCGTCGGCGAACAGGCGCGGGTGTTCGGCACCGCCGGCGGCGGGCAGCGGCCACTGTCGGGGGGCGAGGGCGTCGTAGCCGGCACGGTCCAGGCCGGCGAGGCCGCCGATGTCGAACGCACGCGGCGCGCCGTCGAGGGCGGAGAGCCGCGCATGCTCGTCGAAGATCTCGTGGGGGCCCGCGTAGTCGAAGCCGGTGTAGCCCATGCGCCGGGCGACCGCGGCGATCATCCACCAGTCCGGCCGTGCCTCGCCCGGGGCGTCGCGGAAGGGGCGCTGGCGGGAGATGCGGCGCTCGGAGTTGGTTACCGTGCCGTCCTTCTCGCCCCAGGCGGCGGCGGGCAGGAGGACGTCCGCCCAGGCCGCGGTGTCGGTCTCGCGGGTCATGTCCGAGACCACCACCAGCTCGCAGCGGTGCAGTGCCTCGCGCACGCGCTCGGTATCCGGCAGGCTCACTGCCGGGTTGGTGGCCATGATCCATACCGCACGCACCCGCCCGGCGTGAATCGCCTCGAACAGATCCACGGCCTTGAGTCCCGGTTCGCCGGCGATGGCGGGGCTGCCCCAGAACGCCTGCACCGCGGCCGCGGCGTCGAAGCCGCGGTGCCCCGCCAGGGTGCTCGCGAGCCCGCCGACCTCGCGCCCGCCCATGGCGTTGGGCTGACCGGTGAGCGAGAACGGGCCGGCCCCGGGACGGCCCACGCGGCCGGTGGCGAGGTGGCAGTTGAGGATGGCGCCGGCCTTGTCGGTGCCGCTGCTGGACTGGTTCACCCCCTGGGAGAACAGGGTCAGCGTGCGTGGCGTGGCGGCGAACCAGTCGAAGAACCGGGCGACGTCCGCCTCCACCAGCCCGCAGGCCCGGGCCACCTCGGTGGTGTCCGGCGCGCTGCGCCGGGCGGCGGCGACGGCGGCGTCCAGTCCCCCGGTATGGGCCTCGACCCAGTCGCGGTCGATTGCGCCGGTGCGCGCAAGGTGGGCGAGCAGGCCGTTGAACAGCCACGCGTCCGTGCCCGGGCGGATGGCCAGGTGCAGGTCGGCCTCCCGCGCCGTTGCGGTCGTCCGCGGGTCGATGACCACCATGCGCCGCTGCGGGTCGGCCTCGCGCGCGTCGCGCAGGCGGCGGTAGAGCACCGGGTGGCACCAGGCGGCGTTGCTGCCGACGAGCACGGCGAGGTCGGCCTGGTCCAGGTCCGTGTAGTCGCCGGGCACCACGTCCTCGCCGAAGGCGCGTTCATGGGCGGCCACCGCGGAGGACATGCACAGCCGCGAGTTGGTGTCGATGTTGGCCGTGCCGATATAGCCCTTCATGAGCTTGTTGGCGAGGTAGTAGTCCTCGGTGAGGAGCTGGCCGGAGGCGTAGATCGCCACCGCCTCCGGGCCGTGGGTGTCGATCACCCGGCGGAATCCGTCGGCGACCTCGTCCAGGGCGCGGAACCAGCTCACCCGGCGACCGCGGATCTCCGGGTGGCGCAGCCGGCCCCCGTCGCCCACGGTCTCGCCCAGGTTCGCGCCCTTGGCGCAGAGGCGGCCGTGGTTGGCCGGATGGTCCGGGTCGCCGCGCACGTGCACGCCCCGCGGGCCGGGCTCGGCGATCACGCCGCAGCCGACCCCGCAGTAGGGGCAGGTGGTGCGGACCGCCGTGCTCATGACGCCTCCGGGGTCAGCCGCAGGTGGATGGTGCCGCCCTCCACGGTCACCGGGTAGCGGGGCGTGCTGCCCTCGTCCGGCGCCCGGGCCCGGCCGGTGGCGAGCTCGATGCACCAGTCGTGCAGCGGGCAGTAGACCGCCGCGCCGGAGACGATGCCCTGGGACAGCGGCCCGCCCTGGTGCGGACAGTGGTCGGCGACGGCGAAGACGGCGTCGTCGGCGGTGCGGAATACCGCCACCGGGCCGTCGGGCGTCTCCACCGTGCGGGCCCCGCGGCGGGGAATGGCGTCTAGGGGGCCGATCGCGACCCACTCGCCGGTATCGACGGCTGCTGACATGCTCGTGTCTCCTCTGTGGTACGGGCGTTCAGCCCGTCGCCCGGAGGGCGCGGAACTCCGGGTCCGGGGCGCTGGCGTCGGAGCGGGGTGCCCACGGGTCCACCTGGGTGTGCCGCTGGGACTCCAGGAAGCGCTCGTGGGCCTGGCGCCGGCCGTCGGCGTCGTCGACGACCCGTGAGCGGACGTAGTCGAGGCCCACGCGGTCGATCCAGTGGGCGGTCCGCTCCAGGTAACGCGCCTCCTCGCGGTAGATCTGCAGGAAGGCCGCGGCGTGTTCGAGCACCGCTTCGTGGCCGGTGACCCGGCAGAGGACCTCGGCGGCGCGCAGCTTCGTGCCGCCGTTGCCGCCGACCACCAGCTCCCAGCCGCTGTCGTTGGCGATCACGCCGAAGTCCTTGATGGTGGACTCGGCGCAGTTACGCGGGCAGCCGGAGACCGCCATCTTCACCTTGTGCGGGGTCCAGGAGCCGGCGGCCATGCGTTCGAGCTCGATGCCCATGGTGGTGGAGTCCTGGGTGCCGAAGCGGCACCACTCCCGGCCCACGCAGGTCTTCACGGTGCGCAGCGCCTTGCCGTAGGCATGGCCGGACTCCAGGCCCGCGCGCTCGCGCAGCTCGCGCCAGACCGCGGGCAGGTCGGCCTTCTTCACCCCCAGCAGGTCGATGCGCTGGCCGCCGGTGACCTTCACGGTCGGCACCTCGAACTTCTCGGCGACGTCCGCGATGGCGCGCAGCTCCTGCGGGTTGGTGATGCCGCCGTACATCCGCGGGACCACGGAGTAGGTGCCGTCCTTCTGGATGTTGGCGTGGGCGCGCTCGTTGATGAACCGCGACTGCGCGTCGTCCCGGGCCTCGGCCGGGAAGGTGCTGATGCAGTAGTAGTTGAGCGCCGGCCGGCACTTGGAGCAGCCGTCCGGTTCCTGCCAGCCCAGGGCCTCGCGGACCGCCGCGGGGGAGGTGAGGTGGCGCTCGCGGATGGCCTCGCGGACCTCGTCGTGGGAGAGTGCCGTGCACTCGCACAGGGTCGGCTTGTCCTCGGTCACCGCGTCGGCGCCGGCGGCGAGGGCGACGATGTCGCCGACCAGGGACTTGCACGAGCCGCAGGAGGTGCCGGCCTTGGTGGCCTTCATCACCGCAGCCGGGCTGGTCAGCCCGTCGTCGCGGACCGCGGCGACGATGGCGCCCTTGCATACCCCGTTGCAGTCGCAGACCTGTTCGTCGTCGCCCATCAGTGCGGCGCGTCCGCCGGCGCTATCGCCGCCGCCCTCGGCGTGGGCGCGGCCGAAGATCAGCCGCTCGCGGATCTCCGAGATGTCCTCGCCGCGTTTGATCAGGTCGAAGTACCACGGGCCGTCGTCGGTGTCGCCGTACAGCACGGCGCCCTGCAGGCGGTCGTCACGGACGACGAGCTTGCGGTAGACGCCGCGCCGCGGGTCCTGGAGGACGATGTCCTCGGTGTCCTCGCCGCCCTCGTAGTCGCCGGCGGAGAACAGATCGATGCCGGTCACCTTGAGCTGGGTCGAGACCACCGAGCCCTCGTAGCGTCCGATCTGGTGCTGGGCCAGGTGATTGGCGCAGACCCGGGCCTGCTCCCAGATCGGCGCGACCAGTCCGTACGTGGCCTTGCGGTGCTCGACGCACTCGCCGACCGCGTAGATGCGCGGATCGAAGGTCTGCATGGTGTCGTGCACCACCACGCCGCGCTCGCAGTGCAGGCCGGCGTCCCGGGCCAGGGCCGTGTTGGGGCGGATGCCGGCGGCCATCACCACCAGGTCCGCCCGGACCTCGGTGCCGTCCTCGAAGCGCACCCCGCTTACCCGTCGGCGTCCGAGGATGCGCTCGGTGACCGCCTCCATGCGGAAGTCCAGGCCGCGCTCGATGAGCGTGTCCCGGAGCAGTCCCGAGGCGGGGCGGTCGAGCTGGCGCTCCATGAGGCTGTCGGCGATGTGCACCACGGTGACGGACATGCCCTGTTTCATCAGGCCGTTGGCCGCCTCCAGCCCCAGCAGGCCACCGCCGATGACCACCGCGTGGCGGTGGCGGCGGGCGGCCTCCAGCATGGTTTCCACATCGCCGATGTCGCGGAAGCTGACCACACCGGGGAGGTCGTTGCCGGGCACCGGCAGCACGAACGGGGTCGAGCCGGTGGCGAGCAGCAGCCGGTCGTAGGGCGTCTCCCGGCCGCTGGCGGAAACGATCCGCCGTCGCCCGCGCTCGATGCGCTCGACCGGATCGCCGGTATGCAGGGTGATGCCGTTGTCGGCGTACCACTCGCGGTCGTTGAGCACGATGTCCGAGAGGGTTTTCTCGCCGGCGAGCACCGGCGAGAGCATGATGCGGTTGTAGTTCACGTGGGGCTCGGCACCGAAGACGGTGATCTCGTAGCGGCTGTCGTCGAGCTTGAGCAGCTCTTCCACCGTGCGGATGCCGGCCATGCCGTTGCCGATGACGACGAGTCGTTCACTCATGACGGAACCTCGTTCAGTGGGGCGGCGGTAGTGCCGCCGCCCCGTTGCCGTGTCTGCGATGGGGTTCAGGCGGTGGCGGGGGCGACGGACTCGTCGCCCGCGGCGGCGGCGCTGAAGGCGCGGTCCTCCTCCGCCAGGGTCTCCGGCGAGAAGCGCACGGCGAAGGCGAAGAACGAGCACGCGAGCACCGCGATGCCCAGGTAGAGCAGTCCCTGGCCGTAGGTCAGGCCCTCGGTGCGGAAGAGAAAGCCGGCGGCCACCGCACCGGCGTTGCCGCCGGCGCCGACGATGCCCGAGACGGCCCCGAGCGCCTTCTTGTGCATGAACGGCACCAGCCCGTAGGTGGCGCCCTCGGACATCTGGGTGAACAGGCTGAACACCACCAGGGTCGCCACCGCGGCGGCGAGCACCGCCATCTGCGAGAAGGCGATCAGTGCCAGGCCCTCGCAGAACAGTGCGATGAACAGCCACCGCACCCGCCCGCGCAGGCCCGCGGCACGGGCGAAGCGGTCGGAGAAGATGCCGCCGAGGGTCCGGGCGAAGATGTTCATCAGCCCGAACAGTCCGGCGATGAAGCCGGCCGTGGCGAGGCCGAGCTCGAAGTTGTCGAAGAAGTACAGTGCGGCGATGTTGTTGATGGTCAGCTCCACGCCGAAGCAGGCGGCGTAGACCACGAACAGCGCCCACACCCGCGGATCCCGTGCGGCGACCAGGAAGCTGCCGCTGGCGCTGTGCTCGTTGCGGGCCTCGGGGATCAGCCCCCGGGCACGAAGCTCGCGGTAGTCGCCGTCCGGGGCGTCCTGGGTGAAGCGGTAGTAGGCGAGGCCCATGACGAAGAGCACCACGCCGGGCAGCACCATCGCCGCGCGCCAGCCCACCGCCTCGCTGACACCGAACATCAGCACCGCGGAGAAGACCAGCGGCATGACGATCTGGGTGGTGCCGCCGCCGAGGTTGCCCCACCCGGCGGTGGTAGCGTTGGCCGTGCCCACCACGTTGGGCGCGAACATCACCGAGGTGTGGTACTGGGTGATGACGAACGACGCACCGATGGCGCCGATGGCAAGTCGCGCGAGCAGGAAACTCTCGTAGCTGTCCGCCAGGCCGATGGCCATGACCGGCAGCGAGCCCAGGCACAGCAGCCAGGCGTAGGTGCGCCGCGGCCCGAACTTGTCGCACAGCGGGCCGATGAGCAGCCGCACCAGCACGGTGATGGCGACCGACGCGATGATGGTGGAACCGACCTGGGATTTGGTGAGGTTCAGGTCGTCGCGCACCACCGCCATCAGCGGGGCGATGCCGAACCACCCGAAGAAACACAGGTGGAAGGCCAGCCAGGTGAGATGGAAGGTCCGTGTCTGCACGGACCGGAGGTCGAAGAGATTGATCTTCGTTGCCTTGTTACGCAGCTCCATGACGCTACCCCGGTTGTTCGGTACGAATGACGGACGATCGGCCCCTCGCCGTTGAAGGGCGTTGATCGACGCACTCGTACCCACCGTCAGGCAGGCCTGGTCCACGTCGCCCTGAAGGTTGCAACGGTCGTGCCACTTATGTAAGTAATTGTTTTTTGGTTTTTTGTTAGGAATTGCCCCATCTGACGTACCGGGGTGACGCTTCGTCGTGGTGCAATGTTGCACTGCAGCGGGGCAGATCCGGGTGCTGCCGGGTCATGTCGCGCAGTGCCGGCGGGCCGTGGCCGGCGCCACACCGCGGGGTGCGGGTCCCCCGGCCAATGTGGCATGACAGTTGCTGGTTTCAGGGCATGGACTATCCGCTGTCACGGGGCAGGCAATGGCCGCACGCATCCTGCTCATAGACACCAAGGACAGACGTTCGCGGGCGCTGGAACAGGCGCTCACCGACGCGGGCTTCGAGGTCGTGGCGAGCGTGGACGAGCGCGACGACCTCTACGCGCGCATGACCGAGCTCGCCCCGGACGCCGTGATCGTCGACGCCGAGCTGCCCAGCCGGGACACCCTGGAGCACCTCGCCCAGCTCGGCCGGCGCTTCCCGCGCCCCATCGTCATGCTCGCCGATCAGGACGACCCGCAGGTCAGCCTGGAGGCGGCGCGGGCCGGGGTCAGCGCCTACGTGGTCGACGGCCTGGCCCCGGCGACCGTACGCTCGCTGGTGAACGTCGCCATCGCGCACTTCCAGGCCCATGACGCGTTGCGCTCGGAGCTCGGGCGGGTGCAGCAGAGCCTGGAGCAGCGCAAGGCGGTGGACCGCGCCAAATGCCTGCTCATGGAGCGCCAGGGCATCGGCGAGGAGGCCGCCTACCAGCGCCTGCGCAAGATGGCCATGGACCGGCGCCTCAGTCTCTACGAGCTGGCCTGCGAGCTGCTCGGGTAAGCGACGGCGAAGGGAGGACCACGATGTCATCAGGATCAGGGCAAACGGGGGCCGGCGCCCCGCCGGAGAAGCGGGAGCTGCGCCTCGGGATCATTCCGCTGAGCGACTGCGCGCCGCTGGTCGTGGCGCGGGAGATGGGCTTCTTCGCCGAGCAGGGGCTGGACGTGACCATCACCCGCGAGGCCTCATGGGCGAACGTGCGGGACAAGGTCCAGCTCGGTGCCCTGGACGGCGCGCAGATGCTCGGCCCCATGCCCCTGGCCGGCACGCTCGGTGTGGTGAGCCCGCGCAAGCCCATGGTCACGGCCCTGACCCTGAACCTCAACGGCAACGCGGTGACCGTCTCCCGCCGCCTCTACGAGCGTCTCTGCCATACCGACCCGGAGGCGATGGCGCGGCGGCCGATCACCGCCCACGCCCTGCGCCGGGTGATCGAGGCGGACCGGCGGCAGGGGGCGGGGCCGCTGACCTTCGCGACGGTGTTCCCGGTCTCCGGTCACACCTACCAGCTCCGCTACTGGCTGGCCTCGGCGGGGATCGACCCGGACCGGGACGTGCGCCTGATCGTGATCCCGCCGCAGTTCGTCGCCGCCAACCTGGAGGAGGGCCGCATCGACGGCTTCTGCGCCGGCGAGCCGTGGAACGGCTTCGCCGTCGCCCGCGGCGTGGGCTGCAGCCTAATCTCGAGCTACGAGATCTGGAACAACGGTCCCGAGAAGGTCTTCGCGGTGACCGAGGACTGGGCGCAGCGCCATCCCGCCACCCACCGCGCGGTCCTGAGGGCGCTGCTCCACGCCTGCCGCTGGCTGGACGCGGACGGCGCCAACCGCCGCAGCGCCGCCCGGCTGCTCGCACGTCCGGAGTACGTGGGCGTCGACGAGGACGTCCTCGCCGCGACCCTCGGCGGCGAGTTCCGCGATGGCATCGCCGCGCGGCCGCGCAGGATCCCGGACTTCACCGTGTTCTCGCGTTACGCGGCGAACTTCCCGTGGCGCTCCCACGGGCTGTGGTTCGCCATGCAGATGGAACGCTGGGGACAGCTCGACATGGATGCCGCCGTCGACGAGGCGGTGGCACGGACGTACCGCCCGGACCTCTACCGCGAGGCGGCCGCGGACCTTGGCCTGCCCGCCCCGCAGGCGGACTGGAAAGAGGAGGGCGTCCACGCCGGGGGTTGGCAGCTGGAGACGGCGACGGCACCGATCCCCATGGGCGCGGACCGCTTCTTCGACGGGGCGCATTTCGACCCGAAGGACCCGGCCGCGTGCCTGCGCGGCCCCGGCGTCGGCGCGGACGGGGTCTGAGTTCGGGGGGCACCGCTTGGGGCTCCCGGCAGTCCATTATCAGGGAGCGGCTGGAGCAAATACACTCCGGCCAGGGCGGTCACACGAGCCCCAAATGCCCACAGGGCATACGTGCCGGGCGCCTCGTCACACGCGTTGCGTTCCCGCATGCGGGAAGGCCTCGGCATCTCCGGAATCGGCATCGCAGGCAGCCCCGCCCTTTGCCCCGCGTAGCCGGTTCCCCAGGAGTAGTCGAGTTACCCGGTGGGACGACGTCCGCGCCAAGCCGCCGTCTGTGGGAGGGTTCGTTGCCATGTTGTTGCGCCGTGCCCGTCTGTCGCCAGGGACATGTCGTGGCTGTTTGGTTTACAATATTCAAATTGGAAGCATAGTTTTGTAAACCGGGGGCGACCATGATCGGTGACCGGATCAAGCAGGCACGTCATGCGGCCGGGCTGTCGCAACGCGCTCTGGCCGAGCGCGCACAGATTTCCGCTATGGCCGTGTCGAAATACGAGAACGGCAAGGCGACGCCGTCCTCGACAGTCTTGCTGTCCCTGGCAGACGCGCTGAACGTGCGTGTCGAGTACTTCCTGCGGCCGGAACACGTCGAGCTGGAGATGCAGGGGTACCGCAAGCATCACACGGCCCCCAATCGGTTGCTGGACCGCATCAAGGCGGACGTCAAGGAGAAGCTCGAGCGCTTTCTGGAGCTGGAAGCGGTCCTTCCCGTGCTTCCAGTCGGCGAGTTCCGGGTCCCGCGGGCACTGGCAGACCGGATCGATACGTACGTGGATGTCGAGCGCGCGGCCGCGGACTTACGCGAGGCCTGGGGACTCGGCGTTAACCCCATTCCGGAGCTGATCGACACCTGCGAGGAACACGGCATTCGTGTTTTCCGCACGTCGATACCGCACGACGAGCATTTCGACGGCCTCGCGGCCCTGGTGCGGGGCAATCCGGTGATTATTCTGGGCGAAGATTGGCCTGGCGACCGTCAGCGCTTCACGTTGGCACACGAGCTCGGTCACTTGGTGCTTGAAGGCCGGCTGGCAAAGGATCTGGACATGGAGCTGGCCGCCAACCGGTTCGCCGGGGCGTTCCTGGTGCCGGAGCAGGCCGCACGGCGAGCCCTGGGCGACAAGCGGCATTGGCTTGAGCCGCGGGAGCTGTGGCTGCTCAAACAGGAGTACGGTCTGAGCATGGCCGGGTGGCTGCACCGCGCCCGGGACCTGGGCATCATCCCGGATCAGACTTACAAGCGCCTGCGCCAGGAATTCAAGGCACGCGGATGGCTCAAAAAGGAACCCTTCGGCGACTACCCGGGCGAGCAGCCGCGCGTCTTCGAGCAGCTTGTCTACCGCGCCCTGGCGGAAGACCTGATCGGCGAGTCCAAGGCCGCGGAGCTCATGGGCAAGCCGCTCATGCAGTTCCATTCGGAGTGTACCGCCTGATCGGCGTGCCATGCTGCAGCTCCGCTTGTCGGCACGGCAACGCGTGCCCGAGAATGGTCAGCAAACAGTAGCCGCCGCGAACATGGAACGTGTTCCAGCGTCAAACGCTGACTGACACCGGGGCGAACCGGAATCACGCCAATGGCACAGGCCCACATCACACCGCAGATGCTCGGCTGGGCGCGTGAACGCGCGGGACTGAGCGTGTCCGCGCTCGCGCGGAAGCTGCACGTCAAGGACGACAAGGTCGAGGCCTGGGAGGAAGGTGATAGGCGCCCGACCTTCCGCCAGGCACAGAACCTTGCGCGGCACACCCATGTGCCGTTCGGCTACCTGTTTCTGCGCGAACCGCCTCAGGAAGAACTTCCCATACCGGACCTGCGGACAGTGGGTGATCACAAACCCCAAGGGATCAGCGCAGACCTGCGGGACACCCTACGGGAAGTCATACAGCGCCAGCTCTGGTATCGGGAATATCAACAGGACCGGGATGCCGACCCGGTGGCCGTGGTCGCTTCCATGGGCAGCGGAGCAGCCGTGGACGAGGTTGTGCGCGACATGCGCGATCACCTGGGTGTTCCGGCGCACCCGGAACGCGGCACCTGGGAAGAATACTTCCGCAGCCTGGTGGAGCGCATTGAATCCCTGGGCATCATGGTGATGCGCAACAGCATGGTCGGGACCAACACCAGCCGTCCGCTGGATGTCGGCGAGTTCCGCGGCTTTGCAATTGCGGACCGCTACGCACCGGTCATCTTCGTCAATACCGCGGACTGCGAGGAAGCCCGGCTGTTCACGCTGATCCATGAGCTGGCGCATATCTGGCTCGGCGAGTCCGGCATCTCCGACGGTGAGCCCGCGACGCCGCACCGGGCCGAGAAGCTCTGCAATGCCGTCGCCGCCGAGTTCCTCGTGCCGGAAGTGGAGTTCCGGCCGTTATGGGAGCCCGATCAGGAATGGCGTCAGAACCTGCCGGCGCTGGCCGCCCGATTCCACGTTAGCCAGTGGGTGATCGCCCGGCGCGCACGGGAGCTGAACCTGATCTCGGAGGATGAGTACCGTGCCTATGTGCAGCAGAAGCTGGCGGAGCGCCGTGACGGCAATCGCCAGGGTCAGCCGAGCTTCCATCGTCTGCAGCGCGCCAGAATCAGCACGCGCTTTGCCCAGGCGGTCGCCAGTGAAGCACTCAGCGGCCGGCTGCTGCTACGCGATGCCCACCGGCTCACCGGTATACGGCCCCACAAGCTCGCCGACTTCGCGAGGAGGGAGCTGGGGCTGTGAGTTTTTCGTATCTGCTGGACGCCAACACCTATATACAGGCCAAGAACTTTCACTACCGCATGCACATCGTGCCCGGCTTCTGGGACTGGCTCGATCTGCACTTCCACAATGGTGCAGTCGGCAGTTTCCGCCCTGTGCGCGACGAGCTGGAGGCCGGCAAGGACCAACTCTCAGACTGGGTCAAAGAGCGGCGCGATGTCTTTGTGCCGGTCGACGACGAAGCCACCCAGACGGCGTTTGCCGACATCGCCAACTTCGTCATGACCCACGATGTGTTCGCAGAGCCGCACACGACTACGTTTCTGGACGGTGCGGACCCATGGCTGATAGCAAAGGCAATAGCCTGTGGCGCCGAGGTCATTACGCAGGAAACCAGGGTTGCGGCGAACAGCAAGAAGGTGAAGGTCCCGAACCTCTGCGAGGTCTACCGCGTCCCGTACCGCAACACATACGACCTCATGGATTTGCTGGAAGCACGGCTGGTTCTCGATAGGTAGCGAGGTGATGGGCTATCCGGGATGATGTGGCTCGCGTCCAGTAGCTCACGATAGCGGAGACGGCACAGCGCACAGCGCTCCCGGTAGGCGCTCAGCACTGGCTCGCGGAAACTGCGCTGGTGCAGTCGTCGCTGTATGGTCGCCGTGATGTACCGTCGGCGCGGTTCCTCCGGTTCGTCCCGTATCTCCCGGTCGGCGCCCCGCGCGAGCGAGTCCGTGATCGTGTCCTGGGCGTCCGCCATGACGGTGAAAGTGAGCTTGTCAGGATTGTCGCCCACGACAAAGACCGGCCAGACGGCGAGGTAACGGCCCGGAATCAGTCCGAAGAGATAGATCAGAGGTGTCCGCCGGTGCATGGCTTCCCGCAGCCCCCGGTTGTCACGGTGATTCAGATCGGTGCCGTGGTAGCGGCAGAGCAGGCGATGCTCGTCGCCGAACGTATCCTCGTACGGGCCGTCAGGTGCCGTCGTGATCGTCAGCGGGATCTCCGGAAGGACCCTGGGCTTGAAGATGCCGGCCGGCCCAACCAGTGGCACGCGCTGGCCGTGCCACTCGAAGCCCTGGGAGGGTAGACCTCGGGGCAGAACGTCCCCGTGTCGAGCGGTCTGGGCCTCGAGCCAATCGAAGGCCGCCCTTCGCACGAGAGCATCTTGTCGGTTGGGATCCGGCGTCGCCATGGCGGCCATGGTTACCGCACTGCGGCAAAGTTAGGGATGCGCGTGCCGCTGGAACGGGTGACGTGAAGCTCCCGCCAATCAGCGACTACGGCCTAAGTGAAATGATCACCATCCCGACACCGTATCTCGATCCGAAGCGGCCGGTCAGGTTCCAACCTGTTGAAGGTGATACCAGACCTTTGTGGTCTCGTGCCCTTGGTCCAGGCCCTGTTGCTCTGCATATTTCGTGGCTGCAAGGCTTTATCTCCCACACCCTGTAAGACTTGGGACCGAACCGGCTGAGGGCGCTCTTATCTAACGCCTTGAACTCTGTCAGGCCGAGGCTGGAATGAGCATAACTTCATGGGCGGAAACGTAGTTACGTTCCTCCGCCAGTTGCTGAATTTGCTCTGAGGCGGAGACGGCACTACCGGTCAGAAGAAGCTATACGGACATCGCGCAAAACCAAGGTGCGAATGCTCCGACGACGGGATCAATCGCCATTGGAGTGGCGATTGCCGTCCTCGCGCAGTGGACCAATCCGACGTTGGACACGCTGCCCCGGTGGTCGTCCCAATGGCTGCTATCGTACGTTGGACGGCAAAATCACGTTTCTAAGCATTAGTTCCAAATCCATACGGTGGTACGCACTCGGAATATGAAGAAGATTTTCGTCAGCTCCGTCGTCCAAGGCTTCGAGGATTATCGGCGAGCGAGCCGCGGCGCCATTGGCCTCATGGAGCACCGGCCGATCATGTGCGAGGATTTCGCCGCACGTCCCTATTCATCGCAACAGGCGTGCATCAGGGAGGTGGAAGACTCCGACGTCTACGTGCTCCTGCTAGGCGAGCGGTTCGGCTTTGAGGCCGAGCCAGGCGTCTCGGTGACTCAGCAGGAATTCCGCGCCGCCCGTGATCTGGGTAAACCAGTATTGGCCTTCGTTCAAGAAGGCGTTGAGATGGAACCGGCTCAACAGGCGTTTCGGGAGGAAGTCGAAGACTTCCATCAGGGTTTCTTCCGCACTGCTTTTCATACACCGGAGCAGCTGAAGGACCAGTTGATAAAGGCGCTAAGACAATTGGAGGCTGCAGACCACGCGGCGCCAAAGAGTCAGTTCGAGGAAATAGCAAATCACGCCCTTAGGCGCGTCATTACTGAAGACGACCATCCTGTCTTGGCGGTCGTGTTCTGGCCGCAGCCGGTGCGAGACGTCGATATCGTCCGTGAAGAGTCTCGGCTTGACCGTGTCTTCTCACAGATGTGCGAAGCATCTCTAGCGCAAATGCGCGAAGGCTATGAGCCGCTGACCGATCGGGACTATACCGGCCTGGTCTCTGGGAAGAGCTACTATTATCGGTTTGAGGATGGATTGGTCGTCCTGCTGTTCAGTCCCACCATAGAGCGAGAAGGATGGTTCTTCAGTTCCTACTTCGCTGCGCCATCAAGAATCCGGCAACTGTGTTCGGGTGCAGTCGGATTCGCCGACGCGAACAGCGTATGGTCAGGTGTCGGGCTCTACAACGTTGCGAACGTTCGAGTCGAGGAGCCGCCAGCCGAGAACACCTCTGGCATGGCCATGAAGATGTTCGGCAAGGAAGAAGCTTTCGTGGCTCGTCGACTAATGCCGTTGACAGAAGCCGGCTATCGGGAATGGGTAGAGCAAGCAATCGGACGACTACAACGATACCTTCGTTGAACCGAAGCGCACGGTCAGTAGTAGCTTGTTTGCTCGAAGCAACCCGTAATCGTCCGGGAGGCATGGCGGCGGTGGGGAGCGGGCGGTGTTTGTCGCTGCTTCGCGATGAACCAAAGAAAAAGGGCGCGGCCGATGCCGCGCCCTCTCTGGCTCGTGAGCAGCCGCTACGGGATCAGTAGCGGTAGTGCTCCGGCTTGTACGGCCCCTCCTTGGAGACGCCGATGTAGGCCGCCTGCTCGTTGCTGAGCTCGGTGAGATCGGCTCCGATCTTCTCCAGGTGCAGCCGGGCGACCTCCTCGTCGAGGTGCTTCGGCAGGATGTACACCTCCTTCTCGTACTCGCCCTTGTTGGCGTGCAGCGCCATCTGCGCGAGCACCTGGTTGGAGAAGCTGTTGGACATCACGAAGCTCGGGTGGCCCGTGCCGCAGCCCAGGTTCACCAGCCGGCCCTGGGCGAGCAGGATGATCTTCTTGCCGTCGGGGAAGACGATATGGTCGACCTGCGGCTTGATCTCGTCCCACTCGTACTGCTGGAGGGAGGCCACGTCGATCTCGTTGTCGAAGTGCCCGATGTTGCACACGATGGCCTCGTTCTTCATGGCCTTCATGTGCTCGTGGGTGATGACCTGGTAGTTGCCGGTGGCGGTGACGAAGATGTCCGCCTTGTCCGCGGCGTAGTCCATGGTCACCACGCGGAAGCCCTCCATCGCGGCCTGCAGCGCGCAGATGGGGTCGATCTCGGTGACCCAGACCTGGGCGCCGAGGCCCTTGAGGCTCTGCGCGGAGCCCTTGCCGACGTCACCGTAGCCGGCGACCACGGCGGTCTTGCCGGCGACCATCACGTCGGTGGCGCGCTTGATGCCGTCGGCCAGCGACTCGCGGCAACCATAGAGGTTGTCGAACTTGGACTTGGTCACCGAGTCGTTCACGTTGATCGCCGGGAAGGGCAGGCCCTCGTCACGGGCGATCTGATAGAGACGGTTGACGCCGGTGGTGGTCTCCTCACTGACCCCGCGGATCTGCTCCTTGATGCGGGTGTAGAAGCCCGGGCGCTCCTCGAGCCGCTTCTTGATCGCGGGGAAGAGGGCGCGCTCCTCCTCGTTGCTCGGGTTGTCGAGGATGGAGGGGTCCTGCTCGGCCTTGGCGCCGACCATGACCACGCCGGTCGCGTCGCCACCGTCGTCCAGGATCAGGTTCGGACCGTCCTCGTTCGGCCAGTCCAGGATTCGGTGGGTGAACTCCCAGTACTCTTCCATGCTCTCGCCCTTGTAGGCGAACACCGGGATGCCCTGGTCGGCGATGGCCGCGGCGGCATGGTCCTGGGTGGAGTAGATGTTGCAGGAGGCCCAGCGGACCTCGGCACCCAGCTCGACCAGTGTCTCGATGAGCACGGCGGTCTGGATGGTCATGTGCAGGGAGCCGGCGATCTTCGCGCCCTTGAGGGGCTTTTCCTTGCCGTACTTCTCCTGCAGCGCCATGAGACCGGGCATCTCGGTCTCGGCGATAGCGATCTCCTTGCGACCCCAGTCGGCAAGGGCGAGATCGGCAACGTGGTGGTCGGTGCGGGTGTTGTCCACGACTGCGTTCATGGTTCACTCCGTTGGTCACCGAGCGCCGTTGTCGAATGTCGCGTCCGTCCGCCGAGCCTGGCCCCCACGATGCTTCGGGGGTTGCAGCGCTCCTCGGCAACGGACGTGCCCTTAAAGGGCATGGGCGTTGTCGTGCTTACTTGCCGCCGGCCTGACGAAGCGCGTCGGCCTTGTCGGTCTTCTCCCAGGGGAGGTCGATGTCCACGCGGCCGAAGTGCCCGTAGGCGGCGGTGCCGGCGTAGATCGGACGCTCCAGGTCGAGCATCTTGAGGATGCCGAACGGGCGCAGATCGAAGATCTCACGGACGATGTCGGTGAGCTGGCTGTTGTCGATCTTGCCGGTGCCGAAGGTCTCGAGCATCACGGAGGTCGGCTCGGCCACGCCGATGGCGTAGGAGAGCTGGACCTCGCACTTGTCGGCGAGACCGGCGGCGACGACGTTCTTGGCCACGTAGCGTGCCGCATAGGCGGCGGAACGGTCGACCTTGGACGGGTCCTTGCCGGAGAACGCGCCACCACCGTGACGGGCCATGCCGCCGTAGGTGTCGACGATGATCTTGCGCCCGGTCAGGCCGCAGTCACCGAGGGGGCCGCCGGTGACGAACCGCCCGGTCGGGTTGATGTGGAACTTCGTGTCGCCGTGCAGCCACTCGGACGGCAGCACCGGCTTGACGATGTGCTCCATCACCGCCTCGTGGATCTGCTCCTGGGTGATGTCGTCGTCGTGCTGGGTGGACAGCACCACGGCGTCACAGCCCGTGACCCGGCCGGCGTCGTCGTAGGCAAAGGTGACCTGGCTCTTGGCGTCGGGACGCAGCCAGGGGAGCGTGCCGTTCTTGCGCAGCTCCGAGTGCTTGCGCACCAGGCGGTGGGCGAAGTCGATCGGCGCGGGCATGAGGGTGTCGGTCTCGTTGCACGCGTAGCCGAACATCAGGCCCTGGTCGCCGGCGCCCTGATCCTCCGGGCGGCTGCGGTCGACGCCCTGGTTGATGTCCTCGGACTGTGCGCCGAGCGCGTTGAGCACCGCGCAGGTGGCGTAGTCGAAGCCCTTCTCGGAGCTGTCGTAGCCGATCTCGGCGACCGTGTCGCGCACGATCTTCTCGATGTCCACGGTGGCCGAGGACTTGGTCTCGCCGGCGATCAGCACCATGCCCGTCTGGGCGACGGACTCGGCGGCGACGCGCGCCTTCGGGTCCTGGGCGAGGTAGGCGTCCAGAATCGCATCGGAGATCTGGTCGCACATCTTGTCCGGGTGGCCTTCAGAAACGGATTCCGAGGTAAAGAGATACTTCTTGCTCATGAATCACTCTCTGTCATGGGTGAACCGGGCATTCTAACGGTCCTTGCCCGTTGAAACGAACGCGGGGCCGTCCGGGCCCCGCGGCGATCTATTCTCAGTCCGCCTTGCGGAAGACGAAGATACCCCAGGCCAGGTAGCCCTTGTGGCCGCCGTCGACCCAGTGCTGCAGGCCGGTCTTCATCCGCTTGATGTAGTCCTTGCTGACCCGCTTGCCCACATCGGCCTCGTGCTCGGTGAGCGCCTTGAGGATGCGCCCGTAATGGGTCGCGACCATCTCGGTGTGATCCTCGAAGTCCACCTCCTCGAAGCCGAGGCCCTTGAGCTCGCGGCGGTAGAAGCCGGGGGAGCCGAGGGTCTCGAGGTGGATGCGCGCGTAGATCGGATCGAGCACGCCCTCCGGGCAGTCGTCCGTCTGCATCGGGTCGGTGAACACGAAGTGCCCGCCCGGGCGCAGCACCCGCGCGACCTCGCGCAGGACCTTGGGACGGTCGCCGCTGTGGAGGATCGCGTCCTGGGACCAGATCACGTCAAAGCTCGCGTCGTCGAAGGGCAGGTCCTCGAAGCTGCCGTCGATGACCTCCACGAGGTGGTCCACGCCCTGCTCGCGATTCTTCTGCCGGGCCCGCTCGTTCTCCTTCTCGGAGAGGTTGAGCGCGGTCACGTGGCAGCCGTAGGTCCTGGCGAGGTAGCGCGCGGAGCCGCTGTAGCCGGCGCCGACATCGAGCACGCGGGTCTCCGCGTCGATCTTCGGCAGCTTCTCGGCCATGCGTGCGACGGTGCGCCGGCTGGCGTCGTAGACCGGCTCCTCGGAGCTGTTGTACAGCCCGATGTGGATGTCCTCGCCACCCCATACCGTGTAGTAGAAGTTATCGGCGTCGTCGCTGTTGTAGTACTCGCGCGCGGTCTCAACCGCTGCCGTGTAGGTCGCAGCCATTACGCGTCCTCCTGTTCATAGCTTTTCTCGGCGACGTGGACGAAAAAGTCCGGCTCCGTCTCCCGGTAGGTCTCCTGGAAGTCGCCGTAGGTGTCGATGTGCTGGAAACCGACCTCGTGCATGAGCCGACGCGTGTACTCCTTGCGCAGCGGGAACATGTTGAGGTGGTAGACGGAGCCGTCGTTGAACTCGTACTTGAACCGGGCGAGACCGTCGTCCATGTGCTCGGGGTGGACCGAGACGTGGTCGCCGCAGTAGTAGAAGGTGTGCTTGCTGGAGTAGCCGACGTCGAGGATGGCGTCGTAGTTGCGCTGATCGAGGATCAGCACGCCGTCGTGCTTGAGTGTGGCGTAGAACTCGGCCAGGGCCTTGCGCCGGTCGTGCTCGGAGAACAGGTGGGTGAAGGAGTTCCCGAGACAGATCACCGCGTCGTAGTGGCAGTGGATGTCGCGGTTCAGCCAGCGCCAGTCCACCTGCACCGTGCGCAGGATGTGGCCACGCTGCCGGCCGTTCTCGAAGGCCTTGGCGAGCATCTCGGGGCTGCCGTCGCAGCTGACGACCTCGAAGCCGGCCTCGAGCAGGCGCACGGAGTGGAAGCCGGTGCCGGTGGCGACGTCGAGCACGCTCTTCACGCCGCGCTCGCGCAGCAGGTCGATGAAGAAGTCGCCCTCGCTCTCGGCGCGGCTGTCCCAGTCGATGAGCTCGTCCCACTTGTCGACGAAGCCCTCGATGTACTCCTGCTGATAGTGTTCGCTTTCCCTCACCTCTATCGGGTTGTTCCCGAAGTCCTGCTTCTCTTGTGTCGCCATGGTCGTGGCCCTTCCTGTGGACGGTTGAAATCCCGGTCCGCGCGGGGCGGCGCCGGCCGCCCCCGGTCCGGGGACTCGGTCTCCACGTGTTCGTCGTTGCGCTCGGCAGACGGGCATGCCCGTCCCCGCTACGGGGGGAGCGCCCGTTGTGCTGCCTCACCGCGGCACGTTCACGCGCCACGTCGTCCCTGTCGCTGCTGGCTCTTTCGCTGGCCGGCCGGTGGCCGGAAGAGACGGCTTATCGCCTAAAGCCCCCGCCGACGTGTAGACCCATAAGCGGCGTTCATCGAGCCGCCCTGCAGCCTGAAGCGGGGACATGTTCGTTATGAATTCACTACATGGTGGTTCAGGACGTCATGAATTTCAAAGGTGATTTCGTGACGATGTGGTTACCCGGGCCCGGCGCGCCCCGCGCCGGGCCTTTTGCCGCCGGTCCCTGCGCCGCTTGTCGGCACCCGGCGTTGGCTTGCCACATTGCGGGAACTTGGCGAGAATTACCGCCCTGCGGCGTGCGCCGGCGCGGAGCCTGGCGGGCGCCGGCCCTGCGCCACCAGCTGATCCGGGAGACCTCACCGCATGCCTTCTCGCCGCGAACTCGCGAACGCCATCCGTGCCCTGGCCATGGACGCCGTGCAGCGCGCCAACTCCGGGCATCCGGGGGCGCCCATGGGCATGGCCGATATCGCGGAGGTGCTCTGGAACGACTTCCTCCGCCACAATCCGGGCAATCCGCACTGGGTCAACCGCGACCGCTTCGTGCTCTCCAACGGGCACGGCTCGATGCTCCAGTACGCGCTGCTGCACCTGTCGGGCTACGATCTGTCGCTGGAGGACCTCAAGTCGTTCCGCCAGCTGAACTCACGCACCCCGGGGCACCCGGAGGTGGGCTACACCCCCGGCGTCGAGACCACCACCGGTCCGCTGGGACAGGGGCTCGCCAACGCGGTGGGCATGGCGCTGGCGGAGAAGGTCCTGGCGGCGCAGTTCAATCGCCCGGGCCATACCATCGTCGACCACCACACCTACGTGTTCCTCGGTGACGGCTGCCTGATGGAGGGCGTCTCCCACGAGTCCTGCTCGCTCGCGGGCACCCTCGGGCTCGGCAAGCTCATCGGGGTGTACGACGACAACGGCATCTCCATCGACGGCAAGGTCGAGGGCTGGTTCACCGACGACACCCCCACGCGTTTCGAGGCCTACGGCTGGCACGTCGTGCGCGATGTCGACGGCCACGACGCCGAGGCCGTGCGGCGGGCCTTCGAGGAGGCGCGCTCGGTCACCGACCGGCCCTCGCTGATCTGCGCCAAGACGGTCATCGGCTTCGGTGCGCCCAACGTCTGCGGCACCCACGGGGTGCACGGCGCACCGCTCGGCGACGACGAGATCCAGGCGACCCGCGAGTTCCTCGGCTGGGAGTACGGCCCGTTCGAGGTGCCGGATACCGTCTACGCCGGCTGGGACGCCCGGAGTGAGGGCGAGCGCGCCGAGGCGCAGTGGCGCGAGACCTTCGCCGCGTACGAGGCCGCTCATCCCGAGCTCGCCCGGGACTTCCGCCGGCGCATGGCCGGCGAGCTGCCCGAGCGCCTGGCCGGGCACCTGGAGGCGGCCATCGCCCAGGCCCAGGAGGCCGGCGACTCGATGGCCACGCGCAAGGCCTCGCAGGCCGCGCTCAATGCCGTCGGGCCGTACATGCCGGAGCTCCTCGGCGGCTCCGCCGATCTCACGGGCTCCAACAACACCTGGTGGGCGGACTGCACGCCGGTGACCGCCGCCGACGGCGACGGCAACTACGTCTTCTACGGCGTGCGCGAGTTCGGCATGGCGGCGGCGATGAACGGCATCGCCCTGCACGGCGGGTTCGTGCCCTATGGTGGCACCTTCCTGGTGTTCTCCGATTACGCCCGCAATGCCGTGCGCATGGCCGCGCTGATGAAGCAGCGCAACGTGTTCGTGTTCACCCACGACTCCATCGGCCTGGGTGAGGACGGCCCGACCCATCAGCCCGTTGAGCACCTGGCGAGCCTGCGTCTGATCCCGAACCTGGCGGTGTGGCGCCCCTGCGACGTGCCCGAGACCATGGCCGCGTGGCAGGCGGCGCTGGAGCGCACCGACGGGCCTTCCGCGCTGGCGCTCTCGCGCCAGAAGACCGCGCACCAGCCCCGGGATGCCGGCCAGCTCGCCGATATCCGGCGCGGCGGCTATGTCCTGCGCGACTGCGCCGGCACGCCGGAGGCGATCCTCGTCGCCAGCGGCTCCGAGGTCGAGCTGGCGACGGCCGCCGCGGCGCGCCTGGCCGAGGAGGGCCGCCGTGTGCGGGTGGTCTCCATGCCGTGCATGGACCTCTTCCTGGCCCAGCCGGCGGACTACCGCGAGACGGTCCTGCCGTCGGCGGTGACCGCCCGGGTTGCCGTGGAGGCCGGGCTGCCGGATCCCTGGTGGCGTCTCGTCGGGGCCACCGGGCGGGTGATCGGCGTCGATAACTTCGGCGAGTCCGCCCCCGGCGGCGCCGTCTACGAGCACTTCGGGATCACCGCGGACGCGGTCTTGGAGGCCACGCGCGCCCAGCTGTGAGGCGCTCCGTCAGGGAGGGGAGGCCATGGCGGTCACCATCGGTATCAACGGCTTCGGCCGCATCGGGCGCGCGGTACTGCGCGCGCTCTACGAGTCCGGACGCAGCGACCGGCTGCGCGTGGTGGCCGTCAACGACCTGGGCGAGCCCTCCGTCAACGCGCACCTGATGCGCCACGACACCGCCCACGGGCCCTTTCCGGGGGCCGTGACGCTCGCCGGGGACGCGCTGACGGTCAACGGCGAGGCCGTGCGCATGCTCGGCGAACGGGACCCGGCCCGGCTGCCCTGGGGCGACCTCGGGGTGGACCTGGTGATGGAGTGCACCGGCCGTTTCGCCGGCCGCGAGAAGGCCTCGGCCCACCTCGATGCCGGTGCGTCGCGGGTGCTGATCTCCGCGCCGGGTGGGGATGACGTGGATGCGACCGTGGTCTACGGCGTCAACCACGACAGCCTCCGCGGCGACGAACGCATCGTCTCCAACGCCTCGTGCACGACCAACTGCCTGGCGCCCCTGGTCCTGCCCCTGCACGAGGCCTTCGGCGTGGAGAGCGGGCAGATGTGCACGATCCACGCCTATACCAACGACCAGGTCCTGAGCGACGTCTATCACAAGGACCCGCGGCGCGCCCGCGCGGCCGCGGTGAACCAGATACCCACGAGCACCGGGGCGACCCGGGCGGTGGAGCGGGTGCTGCCGGCGCTCGCCGGCCGGCTGGACGGTTACGCCGTGCGCGTGCCGACGATCAACGTCTCGATGGTGGATTTCACCTTCTTCGCCGCGCAGGAAACGGACGTGGATGCCGTCAACCGGGTGCTCCGCGACGCCGCCGAGGGGGCGCTCGCGGGCGTGCTGGGCGTGAGCGACGAGCCGCTGGTGTCCTCCGACTTCATGCACGACCCCCGTTCGGCCATCGTGGACACGGCGCTCACGCGGGTCACGGGCGGGCGGCTGGTCAAGGTCTGTGCCTGGTACGACAACGAATGGGGCTTCGCCAACCGGATGCTCGACGTCGCGGAGCTGATGGCGGGGCGCTAGCTTACGACCCGCGCCGGGCGAGGCGCGGATGCCGACATGAATCCGGACAGGGAGTAGCAAGCATGGCCGCGGTCAAGCGAATGGAGGATCTCGAGCTCGCCGGCCGGCGCGTGCTCATTCGCGAGGACCTCAACGTCCCCGTACGGGACGGCGTGGTCACCGACGACACCCGCATCCGTGCCTCGCTGCCCACCATGGAGGGGGCGCTGGCCGCCGGGGCGCGGGTGATGGTGGTCAGCCATCGCGGCCGTCCCACGGAGGGCGTGTTCAGCGAGGCGGATTCCATGGCCCCGGTGGCCGCGCGGCTCGGCGAGCTGCTGGGCCGGCCGGTGCGCGTGGAGCGGGACTGGATCGACGGTGTCGAGGTCGACCCCGGCGAGCTCGTACTCTGCGAGAACGTCCGCTTTCTCGCCGGCGAGAAGGCGGACGACGAGGACCTGGCCCGGCGCATGGCCGCGTTGTGCGACGTCTACGTCATGGATGCCTTCGGCACCGCCCACCGCGCCCAGGCCTCGACCCACGGCGTCGCCCGCTTCGCCCCCGAGGCCTGCGCCGGACCGCTGCTGGCCGCCGAGCTGGACGCCCTCGGCAAGGCACTGGAGCATCCGGCACGGCCGATGGTCGCGATCGTCGGCGGCTCCAAGGTCTCCACCAAGCTCACCGTCCTGGAGCGACTGGCGCCCCGGGTGGACCAGCTCATCGTCGGCGGCGGCATCGCCAACACCTTTATCGCCGCGGCGGGTCATCCGGTGGGCGACTCGCTCTACGAGGCCGACCTGGTGGACGAGGCCCGGCGGCTGATGGAGACGGCGCGGGCGCGCGGCAGTGAGATCCCCGTGCCCACGGATGTGGTCGTGGCCGGCGAGCTCTCCGAGGGTGCCGCCGCCACCGTGAAGCCGGTGGCCGAGGTGGCCGAGGGCGAGATGATCCTGGACATCGGCCCGGAGACGGCGAAGCGCTACGCCGGCTACCTGGGCGACGCGGGCACCATCGTCTGGAACGGGCCGGTGGGCGTGTTCGAGTACGAGCAGTTCGGCCACGGCACCGAGGCCCTGGCCCGGGCGATCGCGGCGAGCCCGGCGTTCTCCATCGCCGGCGGCGGCGACACCCTGGCCGCCATCGCCCGTTATGGCGTCGGTGATGAACTCTCCTACATCTCCACCGGCGGCGGTGCCTTCCTCGAATTCCTGGAGGGCCGGACCCTGCCCGCCGTCGCCGCGCTGGAGGCCCGGGCCGGCTGACCACGCCGGGTACGGCGTTGGGTCCGGCCGGTGCCTCCACCCGGCTGACGCCCCGGTGCGGGCGGTGACTACGTGTCCGGGCGGATCTGTGTGCCGCCCCGGCCCTCGAGGATGGCGACGGCGTCCTGGAGGCGGCCGATGCCGGCGAGGCCGCCGGATTCGGCGAATTCGCACGCTGCCCGGACCTTGGGGGCCATCGAGCCCTCCGGCAGTTCCAGTGCGCGGGCCTCGGCGGCGGTGAGCCGTTCCAGCCTTTCGGCGCCGTCGGTGCCGAATCCCCGGTAGACCCCGTCGACGTCGGTCAGCATCAGCAGCGCATCGGCGCCGAGCTGCCGTGCCAGCAGGGCGCTGGCCGCGTCCTTGTCGATCACGGCCTCGATACCGACCAGCCCGCCGTCCGCCCGGCGGACGACGGGAATGCCGCCGCCGCCCGTGCAGATCACGATCACCCCCTGGTCCAGGAGCAGCTGCAGCACCCGAAGGTCGGGGATCTCCACCGGCCGGGGCGAGGGCACGACCCGCCGCCACTTATCGCCGTCCGGGGCGATCGACCAGCCGGCAGCCTGCGCGCGGGTCTCGGCCTCGTCCCGGTCGTAGACCGGCCCGACGAACTTGGTCGGCCTGGCGAAGGCGGGGTCATGGCCGTCGACGACGACCTGTGTCAGCAGCGTCGCGACCGGCCGGTCGTGATCCAGGATGTTCTCCAGTTCCTGCTCGATCATGTAGCCGATCATGCCCTCGGTCTCGGCCCCGAGGACATCGAGAGGGTACGCCTCGTCGGGCTTGTAGGCCGCGCCCTGCAGGGCGAGCAGGCCCACCTGGGGCCCGTTGCCGTGGGTGATGACGAGGTCGTGACCGGCGCGGACGATACCGGCCAGTGCCTCGGCGGCGTGGCGGACGTTGGCGCGCTGGGTCTCCGCGGTTAGCGGCTCGCCGCGTTCGAGCAGGGCGTTGCCGCCCAGAGCGGTCACCACCAGCATGCTCAGCCCCCCAGTGTGGCCACCAGGACCGCCTTGATGGTGTGCATGCGGTTCTCGGCCTGGTCGAAGACGATCGACGCCGGGCCCTCGAACACCTCCTCGGTCACCTCCAGCGCGCTCATGCCGAACTCCTTCTCGATATCGGCGCCGACGGTGGTCTCGGCGTTGTGGAAGGCCGGCAGGCAGTGCATGAAGCGCACCCGCGGGTTGCCGCTGCGGCGCAGGACCTCGGTGGTCACCTGGTAGGGCGAGAGCTGCCGGATGCGCTCGGCCCATTTCTCCTTCGGCTCGCCCATGGACAGCCATACGTCCGTGTAGATGAAGTCCACGCCCTCGACCGCCTCGTCCACGCTCTCGGTGACCGTGACCCGCGCGCCGCTCTCGGCGGCGAGCGTCTTCGCCTCCGCCTGGATGTCGTCGTCCGGCCAGCATGCCGTCGGTGCGCACAGCCGTACATCCATGCCCATCTTGGCACCGCCGATGAGCAGGCTGTCGCCCATGTTGTTGCCGGCGTCGCCCAGGAAGGCGTAGCTCACCTCGTGCAGCGGCTTCTCGGCGTGCTCCTGCATGGTCAGGAAGTCGGCGAGGATCTGGGTCGGGTGGAACTCGTCGGTCAGTCCGTTGTAGACGGGGACCCCGGCGTGGGCGGCCAGCGTCTCCACGACCTTCTGACCGAAGCCGCGGTACTCGATCGCGTCGTAGACGCGGCCGAGCACCCGCGCGGTGTCCTTCACCGACTCCTTGCTGCCGAGGTGCGTGCCTGTCGGCCCGAGGTAGGTGACGCGTGCGCCCTGGTCGTAGGCCGCGACCTCGAATCCCACCCGGGTTCGGGTGGAATTCTTCTCGAAGATCAGGGCGATGTCCTTGCCCTGCAGGTTGGCCACCTCGGTGCCGGCGTACTTCGCCGTCTTGAGGTCGGCGGCCAGCTTCAGGAGGAAGGCGATCTCCTTTTGCGAATAGTCGCGCAGGGTCAGGAAATGCCGGTTCTTGAGGTTGAATGCCATGGTTCGGTCCTCGCTGTTCAGGCCGGGTCGCGGGCGGTGGGGCAGCTCATGCAGTGGCCGCCGCCGCGACCGCGGCCGAGTTCGGCGCCGGGGATCGCCAGGACCTCGACACCGGCCGCCTTCAGTGCGGCGTTGGTGTCGTCGTTGCGGTCGTAGCCGATCACCACGCCCGGGCGCAGCGCGAGGACGTTGTTGCCGTCGTTCCACTGCTCGCGGGCGCGCTCCTCCTCGGACTCGCCGCCGGTCGGCACGATCCGGAGGCGCTTGTAGCCGAGCACCTCGGCGACGATCTCGAAGATCGGCCGCGGGTCGTGGCGGAAGTCGAGCGGCTTGTCCCCCGCGCCCGGGCGGATGTCGTAGCACACGAGCTCGTCGGCGACCTCCTTGAACGTGGTGACCACATCGCCGCCGCACAGGGTGAAGATCGTGTCCAGGTGCATCGACGCCCGCGAGCGCGGGATCTTGAAGGCCAGCACGCGTTCCGCGGCGCCGGAGGCGAACAGCGATACCGCGAGCTGGCCCACCGCCTGCGGCGAGGAACGCTCGCCCATGCCCACGAGCACGGTGGCGTCGCCCACCGGCATGACATCGCCGCCCTCCAGGGTCGCCAGCCCGTGCTCGCGTGTCGGATCGCCCCAGTGGATGTTCACCCGGCCGGCGAAGGTGGGGTGATACCGGTAGATCGCGGTGTTGATCAGCGTCTCCGGCCGTCGGGCGGCCCAGTACATCGGGTTCACCGTCACGCCATCGTAGATCCAGGCGCTGTTGTCCCGTGTGAACAGGGCATTGGGCAGGGGAGGCAGAAGGAACCCGTGATGGCCCAGGTAGCTGCCGAACAGCCCGGTGAGCTCGAACGGCACCTCGTCGACGGTGAGCCCGCCGAGGAGGTGCTCGGCGAGTCGGGTGCCCGGCAGTTCGTCGAACCACGCGCGCAGCTCGGAGAGCGCGCCGACGCCGATGTGGTCGGCGGTGACGCGGTGATCGAGCACCCACGCCCTTGCCTCGGGGATGTCGAGGGTCTCCGCGAGCAGCTCGTTGACGTCGAGGACCTCGATACCCTGCTCGCGCATGGTGGCGGAGAAGACGTCGTGGTCCTTCTGCGCCTGCTTGACCCAGAAGACGTCGTCGAAGAGCAGCTCGTCGCAGTTCGAAGGCGTCAGGCGGCGGTGGGCGAGGCCCGGACGGCAGACGATGACCTGCCGGAGCGTGCCGGTTTCCGAGTGAACGCCTAGTGTTGTTGCGGTCATGTCGATTTCCCTCTAGACCAAGGTGCCGATACTCAGTACGACCGAGATGAAGATCGTGAGCATCAGCAGCAGTGGCCAGATGAAGGCGATCCAGCGGTCGTAGGGCACGCGCCCGATGGCGAGGCCGCCGATCACCACGGCGAAGGTCGGGTTGATCAGGTTCACCAGTCCGTTCGCGGACTGGTAGGCGGTGACCACGAGCTCCCGGCCGACCCCGGCGAAATCCGAGAGCGGGGCCAGGATCGGCATGGACAGTACCGCCAGTCCGGAGGAGGAGGGCACGAAGAAGCTCATCGCCGCCTCGATCCAGAACATCAGGTTGATGAAGGCGAGCTGCCCGAGTCCGCCGAGGGTCTCGGCGGCGCTGTGCAGGATCGTGTCGGCGATCAGGCCCTTGTCCATGATCACGACGATGCCGCGGGCGAGGCCCACCACCAGGGCGACGCCCAGCAGGTCGCGGGCGCCGTCGACGAAGCGGCCGGTGAGCTCCTTCTCGCCCATCCGCGCGACGATGCCGATGACGATCGCCGAGCCGAAGAACAGCGCGCCCATCCGCGCCATCCACCAGCCCTGGGAGGACACGCCCCAGATCATCACCGCGAAGGTGAGACCGAACAGCACCAGGACGATCGACTGGGTGGTGGTGAGCGTCGAGGAATGGCTCTGCTCGTCGTCGCCCCTGAGGAAGTAGGCCTTGTGCGCGGCGTGCTGTTTGGCGACGACCGAGCGCGACGGATCCGCCTTGACGCGCCGTGCATAGGCCATGACGTAGCCGATGCACAGCGCCAGCCCGCCCAGGAGTATGACGAAGCGCAGCACGATACCCGTGGTGAACGGGATCGAGGCCGCGTTGGCGGCGATGACGGTGGCGAACGGGTTGATCGTCGAGCCGAGTACACCGATGCCGGCGCCGATCATGATGACCGCGACGGCAGTGATGGTGTCGTAGCCCGCGGCGAGCATGACGGGGACCAGGATGCCGTAGAAGGCGAGCGTCTCCTCGGCCATGCCGTATGTTGTGCCGCCAATGGCGAACAGGATCATGAGTATGGGGATCATCCATATCTCGTGACCCTGAAGCTTGCGCATGGCCTCGCGTATGCCGGTGTCGATGGCGCCGGTGCCGTTGACGACCCCGAGGAATCCCCCCAGGAACAGCACGAACAGCGCCACGTCGATGGCGTTCGCTGCATAGCTGTCCGGGTCGTAGAAGCCGGCAACGGGGGCGAGCATGACGTCGACGAAGCCCTGCGGGTTCGGCTCCACGGCCTGGTAGGTGCCGGGAACGGCGACCTCGCGGCCCACGGCCTCGTTCATCGTGCGTTCGTACTTGCCCGTGGGGATGACCCAGGTGAGCGCGGCCACGAGGACGATGAGAAGAAAGAGAACGGTATAGGCGGTCGGGAAACGAGAGGTGAGTTCCGGGTCCTTCTGCGACGGGGCGTTGGGGTCAGCAGACACGGCACTTCTCCTTGTTTTGACGCGCAATGCTGCGCCACGGGGCTTGTTCCGGCGAGGCCGGGTGTTCGTGTACCCAGGTCAACGATAGGCGGAATGCGCGTGGGTGTCAGTTGACGCCGGTCAAGTCGTTAGCAATCTACCGGCATGCCCCGGGACGGCGGGCAGTGCGTGGTGATGCGGACGTATACCGGTGGGCACGGGACGGCCCGGGGGTGGTGAGGGCGGCCGCGGCGCAATAGAGGCGGAGGTCCCGTCCCGGCCGCAGCGTCGGGACGGGGTGGCGCGGGGCGCGGTTTCAGCCGGCGCCGAGGCGGCGCTGGGCCTCGCGGTACTTCTCCGCAGTGCGCTCGATGATCTCCGCCGGCAGGTGCGGGGCCGGCGCGGTCTTGTCCCAGTCCAGGGTCTCGAGGTAGTCGCGAACGAACTGCTTGTCGAAGCTTGGCGGCGAGCCGCCGGGCTGGTAGGCATCCGCCGGCCAGAAGCGGCTGGAGTCCGGGGTCAGGGCCTCGTCGATCCACACCAGCGTACCGTCGTGGTCGAGCCCGAACTCGAACTTCGTGTCGGCAATGATGATGCCGTGCTCGCGGGCATAGTCCGCGGCCTCGGTGTAGAGGCGCAGCGTCGTTTCGCGGACCGTCGCCGCACGCTCGGCACCGAGCTGCCCGGCAACGGTCTCGAAGGCGACGTTCTCGTCGTGCTCGCCCACCGCGGCCTTGGTCGAGGGGGTGAAGATGGGCTCCGGCAGGCGGTCGGCCTGGCGCAGGCCGGCGGGCAGCGGGATGCCGCAGATCGAGCCGTTCGCCTGGTAGTCCTTCCAGCCCGAGCCGATGACGTAGCCCCGCGCGATGGCCTCCACCGGCAGCGGCGCCAGGCGTCGCACCACCAGCGCCCGGCCCTCGACCTGGGCACGTTCCGCCGGGTCCGGCAGCACGTCGGTGAGGGGTCTGTCGGCGAGGTGGTTGGGGACGATGTGGCGCAGCCGCTCGAACCAGAACCGCGACAGCGCGGTGAGCACGGCGCCCTTGCCCGGGATCGGGTCCGGCAGCACCACGTCGAAGGCGGAGATACGGTCGGTGGTGACGATCAGCAGGTGCTCGTCGTCGATGGCGTAGATGTCGCGCACCTTGCCCCGGGCGAGCCGCTCCAGGCTGGGGAGATCGCTCTCGAATAGCGCGTGGGGGGTGTCCATGGTCCTCGCTCCGGGCCGCTGCCCCGTGTGCCGATTTGCGGGCCGCCAGTCTACCAGCTCAGCCGCGCTTGATCCGCTCGAACGCCGCCAGGGCCTCCTCGCGGCTGGCCTTCAGGTCGACCACCGGCCGGGGGTAGTCACGGCCGAGGCGCACGCCGGCGTCACGGAGCACGCCCTCCGGCGCGGCCCACGGGGCATGGCGATGGCGTGGCGGCAGCGCCGCCAGTGCCGGCAGCCACCGTGCGACATAGTCCCCCTCGGGGTCGAAGCGCTCGCCCTGGCGGACCGGGTTGAAGATGCGGAAGTAGGGGGCGGCGTCAGCGCCGCTGCCCGCCACCCACTGCCAGCCGAGGCTGTTGCTGGCCAGGTCGGCGTCCACGAGGGTGTCCCAGAACCAGCGCTCGCCGGCCTGCCAGGGCAGCCGCAGGTTCTTGACCAGCAGCGAGCCGGCGATCATGCGCACGCGATTGTGCATCCAGCCGGTCACCCAGAGCTCGCGCATGCCCGCGTCGACGATGGGGAAACCGGTGCGGCCCGTCTGCCAGGCCCCGAGCAGCCGGTCGCCGGGATCCTCCCGCCAGGGGAATGCCGCGAAGCGCGGGTTGAGCGGCGCGTCGGGCAGCTCCGGGTGGTGGAAGAGGACGTGGTGCGCGAACTCCCGCCAGCCGATCTCGGCGAGGAACGCCTCCGCCGCTTCGCCGCCGCCGTCATCCGCGTTGCGGACCGCCGACCAGATCTGTCTTGGGCTGACGCCGCCGTGGTGGAGGTGGGGCGAGAGCCCGGACGTGCCCGGCTCGCCCGGGTAGTCCCGGGCGCGTCCGTAATCCCCGAGCGTGTGCCGTGTGAACGCCGTCAGCCGTTCCCGGGCACCGGCCTCGCCGGGTCGCCAGCGCCCGGCGAGGCCGGCGTCCCAGCGTACCCGCGGCAGCAGCCCCAGTGCCGCCAGAGGCTCGCCGGCCGGAAGCGTCGCCGGGGCCGCGAGTTCCGGGACCGGCAGGGGCGAGTCGGGCTCGCCGCCACGGCGGGCGGCGCGCCAGAACGGGGTGAACGCCCGGTAGTCCGTGCCCTGGCCGGTCTTCACGGTCCAGGGCTCGTGGAGCAGTGCGGCCTTGTGGCTGTGAACGGCGACCCCGTCCGCCTGCAGTGCCTGCTTGACGTTGCGGTCACGGGCCACCGGCGCCGGGTCGTAGAGGCGGTTCCAGTGCACCGCCGATGCCCCGGTCTCGCGGACGAGGGCGCGCAGCGTCTCCAGGGCCGGTCCCCGGCGGATCACCAGCCGCAGGCCGTGTCCGCGCAGCGACTCGTCGAGCGACGCCAGGGCGTGGTGCCGCCACCAGCGGCTGGCCGCCCCGGGGCGCCAGTCGCCGTCGGCGTCCGGGTCGTGGATGTAGACGGGGCAGACCGGCCCGGCCTCCGCGGCGGCGGACAGCGCCGGGTTGTCCGCCAGGCGCAGATCGCGTCGGAACCAGACGATCACCGGGGTCACGGATGCATCAGCTCGCGCAGGTGGGCCAGGCCCTCCTCGGGACGGTTGCCGAGGGGGTGGGCGCCGCCATCGGACAGCGCATCCGAGACGCGCTCGGCGGCGTCGCCGCCGACGGCAACCGGGCAGGGCAGCGTTTCCGCAAGCGCGGCAACCGCCTGTACCACGTCATCCGCCGGTGCGTGTTCGCCCACCAGCAGCACCGCCCGCGCGTCCGTGCGCCGCACCACTTCGACGAGTGGTGCCACCGGCGTGTCCGCGCCGAGCAGCACCACGCGGTAGCCGCTGGCCAGGGCCGAGAGCGCGAACAGCATCAGCGATGTCTCGGCGCACTCCCCGGGCAGACCGGCGACGATCACGCGGGCGCCGCGTGCCTGGCCGGCCTGATGATGGAGCCGGGCGCCGAGTTTGTTACGGATGAACGCCCGGAAGAAGCGTTCCTCCGCCACGGTCACCGCCTCGCGCCCGTCCCGGTGCAGGCCGAGCTCAGCGAGCAGGGGCTGGAGCAGCTCGCGGGTGACCAGGTTGACCGGGTACAGCGAGAGTGCCTCGTTGTACGTCCCCTCCAGGGCAGCGGCGTCGAAACGGGCGATCGAGCGCCGCATGCGCTCACGATAGTCCTCCCACGGGCCGGCTGCGCCGGTCTCGGCCTGCATGGGTACGGGCGCCTCATCACTGTCGAGCAGTCGGCGGGTCTGGCCGATGGGGATGCCCTGGTCCAGGAGCTGGAGGATGTGCTGGATCCGCTCGATGTCCGCCTCGGCGTAGAGCCGGTGGCCCTTGGGTGTGCGCTGTGGCCGGATCAGTCCGTAGCGGCGTTCCCAGGCGCGCAGCGTCACGGGATTGACCCCGGTGAGCGCGGAGACCGTACGGATCGGGTACAGACCCTCGCCGGTACGTTCGACGGCGGATTGTTGCGGCTCCGTTTGTGACATGCGTACTCGTGCCCCCTGGATGACGCACCCGATTGTACAATAATATTGTACAACATCATCCCGGTGCCATGCCGGACCGCGACCGGCATCGCCGGCCACTGTCCGCGCCGAGCGAACACGAGGTTGCCATGCCGAACCAGACAGACCGGCCCGGAGACGGCCGCCTGGCCCTGATCACCGGTGCCAGCAGCGGTATCGGCGAGGCCCTGGCCGTGCGCCTGGCCGCCCACGGCTGGCGGGTGGTGGCCGCGGCCCGGCGCCGGGCCGCGCTGGAGGCCCTTGCGGAACGGGCGTCCGGTCCGGGGCGGATCATCCCCCAGGTCCTGGACGTCACCGACGCCGATGCCTTCGCCGCGCTGGTGACCACCGTGGAGGCCGATCATGGCGAGATCGACACGGTGATCCTCAACGCCGGCGACTACGAGCCCGTGCGTCTGGACGAGCTCGATCCGGCGGTATTCGAGCGCCTGATCCGGGTCAACTACCTGGGCACGGTCAACGGTCTCGCCGCCTGTCTGCCGGCGATGCGCCGCCGGGGACGCGGTCAGGTGCTGGTGATGGGCAGTCTCTCGGCCTACCGCGGTCTGCCCCGGGCCGCCGCCTACGGCTCCACCAAGGCGGCGGTGCTGAGCCTCGCCGAGTCGCTGCGGCCCGAGGCGGAGCGTGCCGGGATTGCGCTGCGCGTGGTCAGTCCCGGCTTCGTGAAGAGCCGGCTCACGGAGCGCAATGACTTCCGCATGCCCCAGCTCATGGAGCCCGCCGATGCCGCGGCGGCGATCCATGCCGGTATCGACGGTAACGGCTTCGAGGTGTTCTTCCCGAGGCGGCTCGGGTGGACGCTCAAGCTCCTGAGGCTGCTGCCCTACCGGCTGTACTTCGCGCTGATGCGGAGGCTGGCGTGAACGCCCCGGAGTACGCGGCGTTCTTCGCCGCGCTCACGCCGGCGGACCTGACACGTTTCGAGTCCGTATTCACCGACGACGCCCGTTTCGTCGATCCGTTCAACGACGTCCGCGGGGTCGCCGCGGTCCGCGGGGTATTCGAGCACATGTTCCGGGTCTGCGAGGGGGTGCGCTTCGAGATCACCGAGATCGTCGGCGATGCCGACGTGGCCTACCTGCGCTGGCGCGGCCACCTCGTGCTCAACGGGGGCCGGGCGCTACCGCCCATCGACGGCGTCTCGCGGGTGCGTTTCGCCGCCGACGGCCGGGTGGCCGAGCACGTGGACTACTGGGACGCCGCCGGCCAGCTCTACGCCCGCCTGCCGGTGCTCGGGGCACTCATGCGCTGGCTGCGCCGGCGCCTGAGTGCGCCCGTCACGCCCCCCTGAACCCGGCGCTCATGTCCCCCGCGCGGCGGGCGCCGTACCAGCACGTAGTGCCTCGTGGGCGGCCCGGTCCAGCGGGAAGCGCCAGACCAGCGCGGTAGCGGCGAGCTTGAACGGTATCGGCGCGGCGCCGTAGAACAGCGCCAGCGCGAGGCCGTCCCCGGAGGCGGGCGCCGCCGGATCGAATCCCAGCGCCGCCAGCAGCGGGAAGGCGATCCCCACCGCGAGGGCGAGGGCGAGCTTGGTGGCCATGTTCCACAGGCCGAAGAACAGGCCCGCCCGGCCACCGCCGCCGCGGTGGGTGTCCAGGTCCACGAGGTCCGCCTGGATGGCCGCGGGCAGGGCCATGTCCACGGCCACGCTCGCCCCCGAGAGGGCGCATATCACGGCGAACGCCGCCACATCACCCGTACCGAGCAGCGGCACCCACGCGAACACCAGCGAGGCCCAGAGCATGGACAGGGCCCAGGCCCGGTGCTTGCCCACACGCCGGGACAGCCAAAGCCAGCCCGGCAGGGCGGCGATGCCGGCGGCGAAGTAGATCAGCAGCAGCGCCCCGGTGGCCCCGCGGGCGCTGAGTACGTGAGCGGCATAGAGGGTGAACAGCGAGGCCGGCAGGCCGTTGGCGAGCCCGTTGAGCACGTACGCGGCGAGCAGCCGGCGAAACGGCGCGTTGCCGCGCAGCAGCCGCCAGCCGCGCCGCCACCCCGGGGCCGCGGCGGCGCCCGCCGGCGGTTCCGGGACCAGCGCCAGGGTCACTGCCAGGGTCAGCGGCAGCAGCACGACCAGCAGCCACGCCAGACCGGCGAGGGTGGTCGCGTCGGTGCGTCCACCGCCCACCACGCCGGGCCAGGCGACGGCGACCAGGGTGCCCAGGATCATGAACCCCTCGCGGCTCGCCGTGATCGAGGCGCGTTCGTCGTAGTCCCGGGACAGCTCGGCGCCCCAGGCGGTGTAGGGCAGCGCCACCAGAGTCCAGCCCAGGTATGCGGCCAGCCCCCAGGCCAGCAGCCAGGCGATGGTCACGTCCGGGGGCGGGTGGAATAGCTGCCAGGCGCTTACCAGAAGCAGCGGGGAACCCACCACCATCAACGGACGCCGGCGGCCCCAGCGGGTGTGCAGCCGGTCGCCGAGCGCACCGATGGCCGGGTCCGTGACCACATCCCACAGCCGCGCCAGCAGCAGGGCGGTGCCGACGCCGGCGAGGCCGAGGCGCTCGCCGTAGAACCCGGGGAGGAAGACGTACATCGGGATGCCCAGCACCGCCAGCGGCAGTGCCGGCGCGCCATAGGCGAGGAGAACCCGGCGGCCGGCGATCACGCCGGCGGCCGCCGCAGCACCAGGCGCTGCAGATCGATCCGGCCGCTGCGGAAGCCCGCTTCGCAGTAGGCGAGGTAGTACCGCCACATGCGCCGGAAGCGCTCGTCGAAGCCCTGGGCGGACATGGTTCCCTCCGCTGCGTTGAAGCGTGCGCTCCAGCGGGCCAGGGTCTCCGCGTAGTGGCGGCCCAGGCGCTCGTCGCCGCTTACCCCGAGCCCGCGCTCCGTGGCAAGGGCGAGCAGGTGGTCGCGGGTGGGAAGCATGCCGCCCGGGAAGATGTAGCGCTGTATGAAGTCCGGCTCGCGCCGGTAGTGCTCGAAGCTGTCGGCGTCGATGGTGATGCCGTGCAGCGCGATGCCGCCACCCGGCCGTACGCGGGCGGCGAGGGTGTCGAAGTAGCGCTCCCAGTAGGCCTCGCCCACCGCCTCCAGCATCTCGATGGAGACGACGTGGTCGAAGGTGCCGGTGACGTCGCGGTAGTCCTGCAGGCGCAGATCGACACGCTCGCCCAGGCCGGCCCGGGCGGCGGCCTGCCGGGCCCAGGCGAGCTGTTCGCCGGAGAGGGTGATGCCGGTGACATGCAGGCCGCGCCCGGCGGCGCGCAGCGCGAAACCGCCCCAGCCGCAGCCGATCTCGAGCACCCGCTCGCCGGGCCGTGCGTCCAGGGCGTCGAGCAGGGCGTCGTACTTGGCCCGCTGGGCCTCGGCGAGGGGCTGCTCCGGGCGTTCGAACACCGCCGCCGAGTAGGTCATGGTCTCGTCGAGCCACAGCCGGTAGAAGTCGTTGCCGAGGTCATAGTGGGCGGCGATGTTGCGGCGGCTGCCCCGCCGGGTGTTGCGCCGCCAGCCGAGATGGCCGGCACGCTGCAGCGCGGTCAGCAGCCGTGGCTCGCGGGCGGAGAAGGCGGGCTCGTTGACGGCCATGACCTCCAGCAGTGCCGCCGGGTCGGGGCTGTCCCAGTCGCCGGCGATGTAGGCCTCGGCGAAGCCTACCGCCCCGTGCAGCGCGCAGCGCCCGAGCAGCCGCCACGGGGCGTGCACGTCGAGCACCCCCGCGGGCCCGGCTCCGGCGGCACGGATCCGGTAGGGCTGGCCGCCGGGCAGGCGCCCCCGCAGCTCGCCGCGGGCGAGGCGCCGCAGCCGCCCCATCAGCAGCGCCGCGCCGGCGGGCAGCGGGCGGGGGAGTTCGAGGGCCGATTCCGTGGGGGTGCTCATCGTGAAACCTCCTCGCTGGGCGGCGGCGGTCGCCGGTGATAGCGGCCGCCGCGCAGCCAGATTCCGAGTGCCCGCCAGTGGATGGCGGCGATGACCTTGAAGGTCATCAGCGGCATCGCGAGTACCTGGCGCAGCAGCGCGCGGTCGCCGGCGTCGCGGTGCTCGCCGGTCTGCACGGCGGCCAGCGTGACCGCACCGCCGGGCTCCCGGTGGTAGGTGATGGCGATCCTCAGCGCCGCTTCCGGCGGGCTGATCCGGAAGCGGTATTCGCCACTCACCGGCAGAAAGGGCGAGACGTGGAAGACCTTGCCGTGACGGGCCCTGACCGGCGTCTGCAGGGCGCGGCCGTGCTCGTGCAGCAGATAGACGTGGCGGTCGCCGAAGGTGTTGTGCACCTCGGCGATCACGGCGAGCAGCGTGCCGTCGCGATGCCGGCAGAACCACAGCGACAGCGGGTTGAACGTGTAGCCGAGTACCCGTGGGTGACAGAGCAGGTGGATGCCGCCGCCGGCGAGGTCGATGCCGCTGCCGGCGAGCACCCGCTCCGCCCACGGGCGCAGCGGGCTGCCGTCGCCGGGCCCGTGGTCGCGGTCGAACAGGGCCACGAGATTGCGCCGGTTGTGGGAGAACCATCGCCGTGATGCGGCGGCCTCGTCGAGTCGGTCGATGTCGGCGAGCAGCGAGAACGTCCGGTACCGAAACCGGTACCCGGGCTCGGCGAGCCGCCGGTGCATCACCGTGCCGGTATACAGCGCCAGATCGCTCATCCCGTGTTTCCGCCGTCCCGCTGCACGGCGTGCGTCCACGGCGGCGCGCATCCCAGGCGCCCGGCGACCGCGACCGCCGAGGCCAGGGCGTCCTCGTGGAAGCCGTAGCCGCAGTAGCTGCCGCAGAACCACACGCCGCCATCACCCTGCAGCCGTGGAAGCGCCGCCTGTGCGCGCATCGCGGCGCCGTCGAATACCGGGTGATCGTAGCTCAGGCGGCGGATCACCCGGTCCGGCGCCGGCGGGCGTACCGGGTTGAGGCTCACGAACAGCGGCTCGTCGGTGTCGGGTCGCTGGAGCCGGTTCATCCAGTAGGTCACCGATACCGGCCGGGAACCATCGGCGGCGTGCGTGGTGAGGTGGTTCCAGGATGACCACACCGTGCGGCGTCGGGGCATCAGTGCCGGGTCCTGGTGGAGCCACGCCTCGTTGGCCTGGTAATGGAAACGCCCGAGCACCGTGCGTTCGCCGCGGCTCGGCTGCTCCAGCATCGCCAGGGCCTGGTCGGCATGTGCGGCGATGACCACGTCGTCGAACCGTCCGAGCCCGCCGGACGGGCCGTGCAGGTGAACGCCCGTGCCGTCGCGGCGGATCCGGGTGACCGGGGAGCCGGTCCGCACTTCGCCGAGGTCCGGGCGCATCGCCTCGATGTAGCGCCTTGCACCGCCGGTGACCGTGCGCCACTGCGGCCGGCCCGACAGGCGGATGAGTCCGTGATTGGCGAAGAAGCGCAGCAGGCTTGCCGCCGGGAAGGCCAGCATCCGCTCCGGCGGACAGGACCAGATTGCCGCGCTCATGGGCAGCAGATAGTAGCGCCGGAAGGCCTCGCCGAGGCCGATACGGTCGAGGAATGCCGACAGCGGCTCGTCGTGGTCCAGCGCGTCCGTGGCGAGGGCGCGGGCGCCCTCGCGGTTGAAGCGCAGGATATCGCCGGCCATGCGCCAGAACGCGGGCCGCAGCAGATTGCGCCGCTGTGCGAACAGGGTGTTGAGGTTGTCGCCCGCGTATTCCAGGTCGATATCGCTGGCGGAGAAGGCGAAGGACATGTCCGATGGCCGGGTCGGTACGCCGAGGGTCGCGAACAGGGCGGTAAGGTGCGGGTAGTTGGCCTCGTTGTAGACGATGAAGCCGGTGTCCACGCTGATCCGGCCGCCGGCGAGGTCGCAGTCCACCGTGTGTGTGTGTCCACCGAGACGCGAGTCCGCCTCGAAGAGCACCACCTCGTGGCGGCGGGATAACAGCCAGGCCGCTCCCAGCCCGGCGATGCCGCTCCCGACCACTGCGATGCGTCTGTGTGCCATAACCTATCGCCCCGTAAATATACAATACAAGTATTGTACAACTACGTGGCGTCACGCAAACGCTAAACCCGCCGTGGCACGGGTGATCAGGGGGTGAAGGGGCCGGAAAGAAAACGGGGACGTCGCGATGACGTCCCCGAAAGGCTTGAACTACCCGCAAGTCGCGAAAGCCGTCGCGACAGGGGAGAGTCTAGGGGAATCGATCACAAATAGCAAGCATTCTCATTATCATTTATATGGCTTCGATGTCGCCGCCGCGACGGGTATCATGCTAATACTAGCCGTGTCAGAGGCATGGGGGCGTGGCCGTGCCGGACGCCGATAATCACCGGAGTCACCGGTCTGCGCTGCAGTGGGCGATGCGGGTGTCTCCGGTGCGACCGAGCGGATCGAGCGCCCTGAGCCCATGCAGGTGCCCCGACACCGGACAAAATGCCCGACGGGATTGGAGTCGGTAACGTATGACGGTTCAACGCAGGGGGTAGCGTGCACGAGGCAAGTCCGGAATTCCGTCCGCTGTCGATGGCGGTGCTAACGCTGTCGGATACACGGGGTGTGGACGAGGACCGCTCGGGTGCGTTGCTGTGCGAGCGCCTGCAGGCGGCGGGGCATCATCTTGCCGAGCGTGAGATCCTGCCGGACGATCGCTACCGGATCCGTGCCGTGCTCTCCCGCTGGATTGCGGATCCGGCCGTGCAGGCCGTGCTTACCACGGGGGGGACCGGCTTCACGGGCCGGGACGATACCCCCGAGGCCGTGCGCCCGTTGCTCGATGCGGAGGTCGAGGGCTTCGGCGAGCTCTTCCGCCAGCTCTCCCATGCCGAGATCGGCAGCTCCACGATCCAGTCGCGGGCCCTCGCGGGCTTCGCGAACCATACGTTCATCGCCTGCCTGCCGGGTTCGACCGGGGCCTGCCGTACCGCCTGGGACGCCATCCTGGCCGATCAGCTCGACGTGCGTCACCGTCCCTGCAACCTGGCGGAGCTGGTGCTGTTCGCCAATCACGGCGGAGGCGGGGCGTGAGCCGGCGACCACGTGGCGAGACCCGGCGGGCGATCCTGGCCACCGCGCAGCGGCTGATGCAGGCGCGCGGCTTCAACGGTTTCAGCTATCACCACATCGCCGAGGCGCTGGGGGTGCGCACCGCCGCGGTGCACTACCATTTCCCGGCAAAGGCGGATCTCGGCCTCGCCGTGCTCGCCCGTGTGCGCGAGGACTTCGGCTGGTGGTGTGAGCGCCAGCGCTCGCGAGGCGCGGACGCGTCGGCACGGCTGGAGGCGTTCTTCGAGCTGGACGGGCGCTACGTCGCCGCCGACCGCGTCTGTCCCCTGGGGGTCGTCGGCGTGGAGCGTACCGGCCTGCCGCCGGCAATGTGCCGCGAGGCGGATGCGCTGCTGCAGGACGTCCTCGGTTTCTTCATCGAGACGCTCGAGGCCGGGCTCGCCGATGGCAGCATTCCCCACGTTGACGACGTGGCGGACACGGCGCACCAGATCCTGGCCGCGACCCAGGGGGCGCTGCAGCTTGCGCGCCTGCGCGGGCCGGAGGCTTACGAGGGGGTCCTCCGGGCCCTGCGTCAGGGGCTGGGCATGAAACGGGGCGAGGGACTCGAACGCCTGGTGGGCTGAGGCAGCACGGACGCGCCGTCGAATGGGGGTGGGGCGACTATGCCGGAGCCACGTCTTAGCGAACTCATCGAGGCGGCACTCGCCGCGGACAGCATCGAGGCCCTTCACTCGGTGTGCAGCCGCGCGGCCGCGCTCTACGGCTACGACCATTTCATCTACGGCGCGCGCTTTCCCAGCTCGCTGACCCGGCCCTTCATGCTCGTCATCAGCGGCCATCCGGACGAGTGGCGCGAGCGCTACCAGGCCGAGGACTACATCCAGCTCGACCCGGCGGTGCGTCACAGCGTGAACCACGTGCGCCCGGCGCGCTGGAGCGAGCTGTTCGACAGTCCCGAGTACGGTCCGGAGGATCTGGCGGTGCTCCACGAGGCCGCCGCCTTCGGCCTGGTTACCGGGACATGCCTGCCCGTGCGCGGCAGCCGCGGCGAGGTCGGGCTGCTGAGCTTCTCCTCCGGGCGGCGGGGCACCCCGGTCGAGCGGGATATCCGTGCCTCCCAGCCGGCCCTGTTCATGTTCTCCAGCTACGTCCACGAGGCGGTATGCGGGCTGCTCGACCACGGCGCGCTGCCTTACCGTCCCGCCAGCCTGACCGCGCGCGAGCGCGAATGCCTGCTCTGGGCGGCGGAGGGGAAGACCGCCTGGGAGACCGGCGCGATCCTCGGGGTGAGCGAGCGCACGGTGGTATTCCACCTCAACAATGCGGCGCGCAAGCTGGATGTCACCTCGCGCCAGCAGGCGGTCGCCCGCGCCATCGCTCAGGGCCTGATCGCCCCCCAGCTTGCGTGAAGCCGTTCATTCACTGCTGACAACCTGTAAGAACTGACAGTTACCTCGCGGCCGCGCGCGCCGTTGAATGGGAGCCGGACCCAAACAACTGCGAGAGGCCCGGCCCATGCAAGCTCAGATCCTTGTCGGACGTCCGTCCGAAGCGACGCTCCCGCCGTCGGTGGTCGATGGCATTTACCGCTTCCGCCACCGTGTCTTCCGCCAGCGTCTGGGCTGGGAGGTCACGAGCGTGCGTGGCCGCGAGCGTGACGACTACGACGATCTCGACCCGGTCTACATTGCCTGCCATAAGCACCGTGAGACGGTGATCGGCACCTTCCGGCTGCTGCCGACCACCGGCCCGTACATGCTCCGCGACGTGTTCCCGGAGCTGCTGCGCGGCGAGTCCGTGCCCTGTGCCAGCGATGTCTGGGAGCTCTCGCGCTTCGCCGTGGAGCCCTCGGACGCCAGCGAGCGGGTACAGGCGAGCTGCACCGAGACGACGCTGTCGCTGATGCGCGCGTGCTACCGCTACGGCGCCAGCAACGGCATCCGCGAGTACGTGATGGCGACCAGCGTCGCCGTGGAGCGCATGCTCCGGGGGATGGGCCTGGAGCTGACGCGCTTCGGCGACGGCTCCGCGGTGCGTATCGGCCGCGTGCTCTCGGTGGCCTGCCGGCTGCGCATCGACGAGGCCCTGGGACGCGCCCTCGGCGCCTTGCCCGCCACCGATGCTGCCGCCGCGCCGGCGGGGAGGGCCGTGGCATGAGGTTACTGTTCGTGAACCTGCGCCGCAGCACCCACCCGCTGGCCGAGGCGGTGCTCGCATCGCCGCTGTGGCAGGTGTGCGAGTGCGGCGGACTGGCCGAGGCGGAAGAGCTGGCCGCCAGTGAGTGGTTCGACTACGTCCTGGTGGACCCGGGCGAGGCCCTGAGCCTGGAGGCTGTCAGCGACCGTGTGTGCGCCGCCGGCGGACAGGCCCGGGAGCGCATTCTGGGGATGCCCGTCCACAACGCCGAGTTCCCGGTCGACGACGGCCGGGCCCGCTATGGTTGCCGAGGTGCCCGGCCCGCCTATGGACGGGAGGACGGTGGCTGGATCTTCGAGTACCACGCGCCATGCCGAACTATCAATCCAGCCTAGCGGCCGTTCAGGCGCCGCCGGCGGCACCGGTCTACCGCCTGATGCTCGACGGCGAGGGGCGCGTCACCTCCGTGGCGACCGCGCTGCCGGAGGCACTGGCCGGGCTGGCCCGGGGAGACAGCGTCGACGGCTGGCTGACCGACGCGGTCTACCCGGCGCGCTCGCTGTCGCTGTGCCTGGCCGCGCTGCGCGCCGGCTGTGCCGGCATCTACCTGAGCCTGCGCGGTGTGTGCGACCCGGGCGCCCGTTTTGCCGGGCGGCTGGTGCCGTACCCCACCGGTGCCGTCGCCCTTGAGCTGGAGGCGGAGGCCGAGGCGGACAGCGCGCGGAGCTCGAAGCCGTCACCGCTGCTGGGGCGCGCCGAGTTCCTCTCCGTTCTCGAGACCGCGGCGGGCAATGGCGCGCCGGTGGCGGTCGGGTGCATCGACATCGACCGCCTGCGCCAGATCAACCTCGGCTACGGTCACGCCTGCGGCGACACCGTGCTCGCCGAGGTGGGGCGGCGGCTGCAGCGCCTCGCCGGTACCGGCGCACGGGTGGCGAACCTCGGCGGCGACGAGTTCGGCGTGGTCATGACCGGTCCCGGCGCGCCGGCGCGCGCCCGGGAGATGGCCGAGGCCCTGGACCAGTCCATGCGCCGGCCGATCTTCTGCCACGGGCGGGAGCTGCTGGTGACCGTCTCCGCGGGGTTCGCCGCGAGCAAGGCGGCGACGGGCCAGGCCGAGGGGCCGCTGGTGGCCGCGGAGGCCGCGCTTCAGCGGGCCCGCCGTCTCGGGCGCTGCTGGGTGCTGTTCGACGACGAACCGCCCCAGGCACCGGACCACCACTCGGCCCGGGCGGTGGCGCTGGAGGTCGCCCTGCACCGGGCGCTGGAGGAGGATGAGTTCTCGCTGGCCTACCAGCCCATCGTGTCCCTCGGCAGCGGCGAGGTGTGCGGGGTCGAGACGCTGCTGCGCTGGCACTGGGAGGACGGTCAGCCGGTGCCGCCGGACCAGTTCGTGCCCGTGCTGGAGGACACCGGACTGATCCGCCCGGTGGGGGCATGGGTGCTGCGGCGTGCCTGCGAAGAGCTGGTCGCTACCACCACGCCCGGCGGACGGGTCCCGGAGGTGGCGGTGAACGTGTCCGTCGAGCAGCTGCACGAGAGCGGCTTCGTCGACGAGGTGGCCGCGGTGCTGCGCGACACCGGGCTTGATCCGCGGCGTCTGACGCTGGAGATCACGGAGCACCGGCTGATCGGCGACAACTCCACGATCATCGACACGCTGCGCGAGCTGCGCGCCCTCGGGGTGCGCCTTGCCGTGGACGACTTCGGCACGGGCTATTCGTCGCTGGCCTATCTGCTGGAGCTGCCGGTGCAGGTGCTCAAGGTGGACCGTTCCTTTGTCCAGGGGCTCTGGAAGAGCCCGGCGGGGCAGGTGATCATGCAGGCCATCGTGTCCATGGCGACAGACCTGGGGCTGCAGGTCGTGGTGGAGGGGGTCGAGCGTGAGGAAGAGGCGCGGTTCCTGGCGCGCTGGCCGGAGCTGCTCGCCCAGGGCTATCTCTATGGCGCCCCCATGCCACTGGCGCGTCTGCTGGCGGGCGACGGCGGTGCCCTGCGCACGGCCGGGGCGCAGTGAGCGGGTTGCGCACGGGGTGGTGCGCGAACGGTTCCCCCCGGAGGCAGGTCCCGGTCCGCGATGCCTCTCCATCTCCGGGCGGCTCGGCGTGCGGCCGTGTTGCCTGAAGCCTGTTTGTCCCGCCATGGATTAGTCGGTGCCGCGGGCTTCGGTATACTCTCGTGCCGGGCGGTGCCGTGGGCGGCATCGTGGGTCCAAGAGCGGATATCGAAGCGATAAATGACGTCGTGGCTGGGTCTTTCAGGCCGCTATGCCGGCCGGTTGGCAGGAGCGCTCATCGGCCTGTGGCTGGCCGGGGCGGCCGGGGTGGCGCTGGGCGCCGCGCTGGGATGGTGGCGTGACGACCGGCGCTACTTCGCGCCGCTGCGCCCGGGGCGCTGGCGGCAATGGAGCGAGGACCCGCGCGAGCGCGTTTTCCTCGCCGCGCTGTTCGGCTGGGCGGGGCATATCGCCAAGCGTGACGGCCGGGTGAGCGAGGCCGAGATCGCTGCCACCCGCGCCCTGATGAACGAGTTCGGCCTCGACAGCGCCGCCCGACGGGTCGCCATCAGCCAGTTCTCCGCGGCCAAGCAGCCCGGCTATCCGTGGCGGCGCTATCTCATACGCCTGCGCCGGGTCCGCGGCGGACGTCCCGCCCAGCGCTGGCTGCGTCTGCTTCTCGGGGTGGCGCTGGCGGACGGCGAGCCCACCGGGCCGGTATTCCGCCGGCTGCGTGACGCCGTGCGCCTGCTCCGCATCGATGACGAGGATTACCGCCGGCTCTACGCCTCGGTGCGCCGGCGGGCCCAGGGCTCGGGTGACCGCATGGACGTGGCCTGGGCGTATGCCGTGCTCGGGCTGGAGGAGGGCGCGACGGCGGAGACCGTGCGCATCGCCTACCGGCGGCTGCTGAGCCGCCATCACCCCGACCGCCTGGTGGCGCGGGGGGCGGACGAGGCGACCCTGCGCGAGGCGGGGGCGCGGACCCGCGAGGTCAAGGCCGCCTACGACTATCTCCGCCGCCGGGCCGCGTCCTGAACCGCGGTCTCAGAAGGCGAAGAAACGCCCGGCCGCGACCACCACGAGCAGGGCCATGCCCAGCCCCAGGTTGATCTGGACCACGCGGCGGATGCGCCCCAGCGCCGCGCCGGCGGCGCCGGTGCTGCCGTCGGCGACCGCACGGCCGAGCCGCCGGTACGGGCCGAAGTAGAGGTAGACGAACAGCGCGATCATCACCCAGCCGATCGCCTGCATGGCGTGCACGTAGGCCGGTGCGTCCGCGAGCCCGCCGAAGCGCAGCGCGCTCATGCGGTATCCGCTCGCCGGCAGCACCACCACGGCGACCCAGACCGCGGCCAGGAAGCGCCGCAGTACCCCGTGCCAGAGCGGGCCGCGCACGGATGGCTCGAGGGCGCCGGCCGCCGGGCGCAGGCAGGTGTAGGCGAGGAACATACCTCCGATCCAGACCACCGCTGCGATCAGGTGCAGTGCCATCAGTACCGGGATCTCCCAGAACATCGTCGTCTCCCTCCGTTGCCGCGGGTGCCCGTCACGGATCGCTGCCTGCCGGCATCGTCCGCACGGCGTTACCTATTACGTCCCTGGCATCTATTGTAAAGTGCTCAGCTTCGCGACCAGCCTCAAGGCCCCGGACGATGACCGATTTCCGTATTGCCGCGTCCATCCTCTCAGCGGACTTCGCGCGCCTCGGCGAGGAGGTGGACGACGTCCTCGCCGCCGGCGCGGACATGGTCCACTTCGACGTCATGGACAACCATTACGTGCCGAACCTCACCTTCGGCCCCGTGGTCTGCCAGGCGCTGCGCCGCCATGGCGTCACCGCGCCCATCGACGTCCATCTCATGATCAGGCCCGTGGACCGTATCGTCCCGGACTTCGCCGCGGCGGGGGCGAGCTGGATCACCTTTCACCCCGAGGCGAGCGAACACGTCGATCGCACGCTCCAGCTCATCCGCGATGAGGGCTGCCGTGCGGGGCTGGTGTTCAACCCGGCGACGCCGCTGGACTGCCTGCCCTGGGTCATCGACAAGGTGGACATGGTGCTGATCATGTCCGTGAACCCCGGCTTCGGCGGCCAGGCCTTCATCCCGCGTTCGCTGGACAAGCTCCGTGCGGCGCGGCGGATCATCGACGAGAGCGGCCGCGATATCCGCCTCGAGGTCGATGGCGGGATCAAGGCGGCGAACATCGCCGACGCGGCGGCGGCCGGTGCGGACACCTTCGTCGCCGGCTCGGCGATCTTCGGTGCGCCGGACTACGCCGGGGCGATCGGCGAGATGCGCCGCCGGCTCGCCGAGGGGGGCGCATGAGCCTGTCCCGGCCGCGGGCCGTGCTCTTCGATCTGGACGGCACGCTCGTGGACAGCGCGCCGGATATCGCCACCGCCGTGGACCGCCTGCTCGCCGAGCTCGGCCGCGAGCCCGTGGGCGAGGCGCTGGTCCGTCACTGGGTGGGCAACGGCGCCCGGCGCCTGGTTGCGCGGGCGCTCGCCGGCCGGCGCGGGATCGACGGGGAGCCGGCGGGCACGGAGGCGGCCCTGGCGCGGTTCCTGGTCCTCTACCGCGAGCGGCTGGTCGAGCGGACCACGATCTATCCGGGGGTGATCGAGCTCCTCGACGCCCTGGCCGCAGCGGGTATCCCCGTGGCGGTGGTGACGAACAAGCCCGAGGGGCTGGCGCGGCCGCTGCTGGAGACCCTGGGCCTGGCGGCGCGTTTCGGCGCCGTGGTCGGCGGCGATACCCTGGCCGAGAAGAAGCCGGCCCCCGCGCCGCTGGCCCATGCCGCCGGGATCCTGGGGGTGGCGCTGGCGGACTGCCTGATGGTGGGCGATTCGCTCACCGACGTGTCCGCGGCCCGCAATGCGGGGATCCCGGTCGCCTGTGTGCCCTATGGCTATCGGGAAGGGGATGCTATCTTTGAGGCTCGTCCCGAGGCGGTGGTCGACACGCTGGCCGACCTGCCGCCCCTGATCGGTATCGCACAGGCGCATGAGACAGCAGGATCGACCGTCACTGACAAGGCACAGGCGCACCGGCATGGCTGAGGCCGTCGCCGGAGAGGCCCTCGTGGGCACGGTCCGCCGCCCCTTCGTAGTGACGGCGCGTCCGCGCTGCATGGCGGTCACCACGGCGCTCGACCCCCGGCATCGATGGCGAGGCTGGCACATCGCAACCCAGACGCCATTGTCCGAGTTTACCAATGCCGGTGGTGACCATGGAGCAGACCCAGTTTCAGGAGCTGGCCCGATCGGGCTGTAACCGAATCCCCCTCGTGCGCGAGGTCCTCGCCGACCTCGACACGCCGTTGTCGACCTATCTCAAGCTCGCCGAGGGCCCCGGGAGCTTTCTCTTCGAATCCGTGCAGGGCGGGGAGAAGTGGGGGCGCTATTCCATCATCGGGCTGCCCGCCCGGGTGCAGTACCGCATCACCGGGTACCGCCTCGAGACCCGGGTGGACGGTGAGGTGCGTTCCACCGAGACGCTGGATGACCCCCTGGCGTGGGTGGAGGCCGAGCACGCCCGGGTGACGGCCGCGCCGCCGCCGGAGTTCCCGCACATGCCGCGCTTCCTCGGCGGGCTGGTGGGCTACTTCGGCTACGACACCGTGCGTTACATCGAGCCGCGCCTCGGCGAGTGCCCCAACCCGGACCCCCTGGGTGCGCCGGATATCGCGCTGATGGTCGCCGAGGAGGTGCTGGTCTTCGACAACCTTGCCGGCAAGCTGTACGTGGTGGTCAACGCCGACCCGGCCGAGGCGGATGCCTGGGAGCGGGCGCAGGCCCGGCTCGACGGGATCGCGGAACGCCTGCGCGCCACCGAGCTCGCCTACCGCACCGGGCGGGCGCCGCGGGAGGTCGAGGAGGAGGATTTCACCTCCAACCCCGGCCAGGTGGACTTCGAGGATGGCGTGGAGCGCATCCGCGAGTACATCGCCGCCGGTGACTGCATGCAGGTGGTGCCCTCACAGCGCATGACCGCCGGTTATCACGGCCGCCCGCTGGACCTCTACCGGGCGCTGCGGTGCACGAACCCCTCACCGTACATGTACTTCCTCGATCTCGGTGACTTCCAGGTCGTGGGCTCCTCGCCGGAGATCCTCGCCCGGGTGGAGGACGGCGAGGTCACGGTGCGCCCGCTCGCGGGTACCCGCCGGCGCGGGCGCAACGAGGCGGAGGACCGCGAGCTGGAGACCGAGCTGCTCGCCGACCCCAAGGAGCGCGCCGAGCACCTCATGCTCATCGACCTCGGCCGTAACGACATCGGCCGGGTCTGCGAGACGGGGAGCGTGCGGGTCACCGACCAGATGGCGATCGAGCGCTACTCCCACGTCATGCACATCGTCTCCAACGTCAGCGGCCGGCTGCGTTCCGGGCTCTCGCCCATGGACGTGCTGCGCGCCACCTTTCCGGCGGGCACCCTGTCGGGGGCGCCGAAGATCCGCGCCATGGAGATCATCGACGAGGTGGAGACGGTCAAGCGCGGGGTCTACTCCGGCGCCGTCGGCTACCTTTCCTGGTCCGGCAACATGGATACCGCCATCGCCATCCGCACCGCGGTGGTCAAGGACGGCGAGGTCCACGTGCAGGCAGGGGCCGGCGTGGTCCACGACTCCGTCCCCCGCCTGGAGTGGGAGGAGACCCTAAACAAGGGCCGCGCGCTGTTCCGCGCCGTGGCCATGGCCGAAGCCGGCCTGGACAGCTGAGGGCGCCACCATGCTGCTGATGATCGACAATTACGACTCGTTCACCTGGAACCTGGTGCAGTACCTCGGCGAGCTCGGTGCGGAGGTGGCGGTCCATCGCAACGACGCCATCTCCGTGGCGGATATCGAGCGGATGGCGCCGGAGCGCATCGTGATCTCCCCCGGTCCGTGCACGCCGGACGAGGCCGGCATCTCGCTGGACGTGGTCCGCCGCTTTGCCGGACGCGTGCCGCTGCTCGGCGTCTGCCTCGGCCACCAGGCCATCGGCCAGGCGTTCGGGGCCCGGGTGGTGCGTGCCGGGCGGGTGATGCACGGCAAGACCTCGGCGGTGCACCACCGCGGCCGGGGCGTGTTCGCCGGTCTGCCCAACCCCATGGAGGCGACCCGCTATCATTCCCTGGTGCTGGAGCGCTCGAGCCTGCCGCCGTGCTTCGAGGTCACGGCGTGGAGCGAGAACGAGGACGGCAGTATCGAGGAGATCATGGGCGTGCGCCACGTGAGCCTGGACGTCGAGGGGGTGCAGTTCCATCCCGAGTCCATCCTCACGGCGGCGGGCCACGACCTGCTGCGCAATTTCCTGGAGCGCCCCGCCCGGGCGGCTTGAATCGAGGAGTCCGAGATGAACATACAGGAAGCGATCCGGGCGGTGATGGACCGCCGGGATCTCGGCTACGACGAGATGACCGCCGTGATGCGCCAGATCATGACCGGCGAGGCGACCAACGCGCAGATCGGCGGCTTCCTGGTCGGGCTGCAGATGAAGCGCGAGAGCGTCCCGGAGATCGCCGCGGCGGCGGGGGTCATGCGTGAGCTGGCCACCAAGGTGCGTGTCGAGGGCGACGCCCTGGTCGACATCTGCGGCACCGGCGGCGACGGCGCCGACCTGTTCAACGTCTCCACCGGGGCGATGTTCATCGTCGCCGCCGCGGGGGGGCGGGTCGCCAAGCACGGCAACCGCTCGGTGTCCTCCTCCTCCGGCAGCGCGGACCTGCTCGAGGCCGCCGGGGCGAAGCTCGACCTCGATCCCGAGGCGGTGGGCGAGTGCGTCGACCGCGTGGGGGTGGGCTTCATGTTCGCGCCCAGGCACCACAGCGCCATGCGTCACGCCGTGGCCGCGCGCCGGGAGATGGCGGTGCGCACGATCTTCAACCTGCTCGGGCCGCTGACCAACCCGGCCGGGGCGCGACGCCAGCTCCTCGGCGTGTTCGCCGATCACTGGGTCCGGCCGGTGGCGGAGGTGCTCCAGCGTCTCGGCAGCGAGCGGGTCATGGTGGTGCACTCCGAGGACGGCCTCGATGAGGTGAGCATCGCCGCGCCCACCCACGTCGCCGAGCTCGACGATGGCGTGATCCGCGAGTACACGATCCGCCCGGAGGACTTCGGCCTCGCCAGCGCGTCGCTGGACGCGGTCAAGGTGCACACGGCGGTGGAGAGCCTGGACATCATCCGCCGCGTCTACGCCGGCGAGCCCGGGCCGGCGGCGGACATGCTCTCGCTCAACGCCGGGGCGTCTATCTACTGCGCCGGACTGGCCGACAGTGTCGAGGCCGGCGTGGAGCGCGCCCGCGCCGTGCTCGCCGATGGCGCCGCCGGCCGCCGGCTGGAAGAGTTCGTCCACTACACCAACCGCTTCTAGTGACGGAGGGCGCGATGGCGGAGCAGCGAGACATCCCCGACATCCTCAAGCGCATCCTCGAGCGCAAGGCGGAGGTGGTCGCCGAGCGTGGCGAGCAGGTGGGCATGCAGGCGTTCCGCAACCGCCTGGAGCACGCACCGGCGCCGCGGGGGTTCGCGGCGGCCCTGGCCGGCGAGATCGCCGCCGGCCGCTGCGGCGTGATCGCCGAGATCAAGCGCGCCTCCCCGAGCAAGGGCGTCATCCGCGACCCCTTCGACCCGGTGGAGATCGCCCGCAGCTACGAGCGCGGCGGCGCGACGTGCCTGTCCGTGCTCACCGACGAGGACTTCTTCCAGGGTTGTGACCGGTACCTGGAGCAGGCCCGGGAGGCCACGGCGCTGCCGGTGCTGCGCAAGGACTTCATCATCGACCCGTACCAGGTCTACGAGGCCCGGGCGCTGGGGGCGGACTGCATCCTGCTGATCGTCGCCGCACTCGGCGACACCCGGCTGGCCGAGCTTCACGGGCTCGCCGGCGAGCTCGGCATGGACTGCCTGGTGGAGGTGCACACCGCGGAGGAGCTGGAGCGGGCGCTGCGCCTGCGCCCGGCGCTGCTCGGTATCAACAACCGGGACCTGCACACCTTCGAGACGGATATCCGCACCACCGTCGAGCTCTGCGATGCAATCCCGCCGGAGGTGGTCCGGGTGACGGAGAGCGGGATCCACACCCGTGAGGAGGTGGACTACATGCGCCGTCACGGCGTGCACGGGTTCCTGGTAGGCGAGGCGTTCATGCGTGTGCCCGAGCCGGGCGAGAAGCTCGCGGAGCTGTTCGGCGCCGGCTGATCGCGTGCGCCGGACGCGGCGCGCGACCATTCTGCCCCGCCGGCCCGTTCCGGGAAGGGCGCGGTGGACGGCGGCCGCCCGCCATGCCGTTCGCCGGCCGTGGCGGTGCGGTCAGCGGGTGTTGTGGATCACCATGGTCTTGCCGCTGACCGCGATCAGGCCGCGCTCCTCGAGGTCCTTGAGCACACGGCCGACCATCTCCCGGGAGCAGCCCACGATCCGGCCGAGCTCCTGGCGGGTGATGCGGATCTGCATGCCGTCCGGGTGGGTCAGCGCGTCCGGCTCCCGGGCCAGGTCGAGGAGCGTGCGCGCGATCCGACCGGTCACGTCGAGGAAGGCCAGGTCATGCACCTTCGCGCTGGTGCGGCGCAGCCGGTCCGCCATCTGCCCGGCGAGCAGGAACAGCAGCTGCGGATCCTCCTCGGCGGCCTGGCGGAACCGCGCGTAGCTGATCTCGGCGAGCTCGCAGTGCGTACGCGTGCGCACCCAGGCACTGCGTGTGCTGGTGCCCCCGAACAGCCCCATCTCCCCGAAGAAGTCCCCGGCGTTGAGATAGGAGAGCACCAGCTCGTGGCCGCTGTCGTCATCCATGAGCACGCTCACCGATCCCTCGATGATGTAATACAGTGCGTCCGCCTGGTCACCGGCGTAGATCACCACCGTCTTGGGTGGATAGCGCCGCCGATGGCAGTGCGAGAGCAGATTCTGAATCGGGAGCTCGCTGTCCGTAACCGCTCGTACCATGCTGGTGCAACCTGGCCGTTGAATGGCGGGATCACCATAAGCGATGTGTAGATCATTGTGAATAAGTTCGCAAGTCTTGAGCGTGGATGCACAGCGGAGCCTGTTTGGCGGGGTATTCTGGTGGTATACTAAAAGATTACCCACAGAAAACCGCATTTTCTGGCGCCCTGAATCCGGGCGGCGAGGGCAGGAGCGCACGATGGGCATGCACGCGACGGTGAGCTGGCTCGGCAAGATGGCCTTTCGCGGCGAGACGGGCAGCGGTCACGAGGTCGTGGTCGACGGCCCGCCGGACCTGGGCGGCGAGGATCGCGGCGCCCGTCCCATGGAACTGATGCTGCTCAGCCTCGGGAGTTGTTCGGCGGTGGATGTCGTCCATATCCTCCGGAAAGGGCGCCATGACGTCGTCGACTGTGTGGTCGAGGTGAACGGCGAGCGGGCCGAGCAGCCGCCGAAGGTGTTCACCCGCATCCACCTGCACTACCGCGTGGTCGGGCGTGACCTGCGTGAATCGGTGGTCGCGCGCGCGGTGTCATTGTCCGCGGAGAAATACTGCTCGGCCTCGCTGATGCTCAGTCAGGCTGCCGAGATCACCCATGATTTCGAGGTGGCGCAGCCCTAGAGCCAGCGTCCCCGCCCGGGGGTTGCCGGGTGATATAGCCATATCATGTGTGAACCGTCGTCTCAGGAGGGCGCAAATTTGGCGGAGTCGAAGCAGCGCGTGAAGCTCTACGGGTTCAACAACCTGACCAAGTCGCTGAGCTTCAACATCTATGATGTCTGCTACGCGGACTCGCCGGGCCAGCGCCAGGCCTATATCGAGTACATCGACGAGGTCTATAACGCCGAGCGGCTGACCCAGATCCTCACCGGTGTGTCCGACATCATCGGTGCGAACATCCTCAATATCGCGCGCGAGGACTACGAGCCCCAGGGCGCGAGTGTCACCCTGCTCATCTCCGAGGAGGACGGTGACAGCGACGACGGCACCTACGTCACCGCGCCGGCGTCGCCCGGGCCGTTGCCGGAGACCGTGCTAGGCCACCTCGACAAGAGCCACATCACCGTACACACGTATCCGGAGAGCCATCCCCATCGCGGGGTGAGTACCTTCCGGGCGGATATCGATGTGTCCACCTGTGGGCTGATTTCACCGCTGAAGGCGCTGAACTACCTGATCCATTCGTTCGACTCGGACATCGTGACGATGGATTACCGCGTGCGTGGGTTCACCCGCGACGTGGAGGGGCGCAAGCACTTCATCGACCACGAGATCAACTCGATCCAGAACTACCTGGCCGAGGACACCCTGAGGCGCTATCACACCATCGACGTGAACGTCTTCCAGGAGAACATGTTCCACACCAAGATGCTCCTCAAGGACTGGGACATCGACGACTACCTCTTTGGGCAGCGTTCCGCCGACCTCACCCCGGAGCGTCGGGACGAGATCCGCCGCCAGCTCCGCCGGGAGATGAGCGAGATCTTCTCCGGGCGGAACCTCTCGCCGGACCAGGAGGTGTGACGCCGGCGCGCCACCACGACTGATGATTGCGCCCGCGCGCGAAGCGCGGGCGCAATTCGTAATGGCGGGAACCGGCCCGTTCAGAGGCGGTAAGTGGTCGCCGTCATCACCCGCGAGGTCAGACGCATCACTGCCTTTATCGGGCGGGGCAGCTCGCGGGCGCCGGCTTCCACCGCCATCCCCGCGTGCTCGCCCTCGTCCGTGCGCATCTGTTCAACGATCGCGCGGCTGCGGACGTCCGCGTCCGGCAGGTGCCCCAGGTGGCCGCTCAGGTGGGTGACGACCTGGCGCTCGGTCTCCGCGAGGAAACCGAGGCTCCAGCGGTCGCCGGCAGTGCCGGCGGCAATCCCCATTGCCAGCGACCCGAGGTAGAAGGCCGGGTCCAGCAGGCTCGTGCGGCTGTCCAGCTCCGTGAGCCGGGTGCGGCACCACACCAGGTGGTCGTTCTCCTCGTCCGCCGCGCGCTCCATCTTCTGACGGATCGCCGGGTCGCGTGCGGTCAGTGCCTGGCCCTGGTAGAGGGCCTGGGCGCAGACTTCGCCACAGTGGTTGACCCGCATCAGTCCGGCGGCGTGTCGGCGTTCGGCGTCGGAGAGCGCTCCCTCCTCGACACCTTTCGCCGGGTAGAGCCGGCCCGTGGTGGGCGGGTTGCCGAACACCGTGCGCAGCGCCTGGTCGAGATGGGCGACAAGCCGGTCCGCGGGCGTGTAGTGGCGTGCGTGCATGGCGGCGCTCCCTGTCTGCAGCGTGCGGTGGCCGTTATTCTACGCCCGGCGCCCGGCGCTTTCAGCGGGGCGGTTGACACGCGCGCCGTCGCGGCCGAAAATCTCGCGCCATCGAACGCGGTGTCCCGGGCAGCGGGGCCGCGTATTGTATTCGTTTCCCAACGAGTGGTTGTGGTCGGCTCCGGCGTCGGTTAGAATCGCCGGTCTTTTGATGGACGCGACTGCTTCGGAGATCAGCTTCGATGAAGACCTTCAGCGCCAAACCCGCTGACGTCAAGCGTGACTGGTACGTGGTGGACGCCGCGGGCAAGACCCTGGGCCGCCTTGCCTCGGAAGTCGCGTATCGTCTGCGCGGCAAGCACAAGCCCGAGTTCACGCCCCATGTCGACACCGGCGACTACATCGTCGTGATCAACGCGGACAAGGTGGCGGTCACCGGGCGCAAGCGCCGTGACAAGACCTATTTCCGCTTCACCGGCTACGTCGGCAACGGCAAGACCTTCACGTTCGAGGAGCTCCAGAACCGCTCCCCCGAGAGCATCATCGAGCTCGCGGTCAAGGGCATGATGCCGAAGGGCCCCCTCGGCCGGCAGATGCTCAAGAAGCTCAAGGTCTACGCCGGTGCCGAGCATCAACACCACGCGCAGCAGCCCCAGGCCCTCGAGGTCTGAGTCCGGCGAGTCGCGCTGAAGGACGGAAGTTAGAGAATCATGGCAGCACAGCAGTTTTACGGTACCGGTCGACGCAAGACCTCCAGTGCGCGGGTTTTCCTGCGCCCGGGTAATGGCCAGATCACCGTCAACGGCCGCGATCTGGACGAGTACTTCGGCCGCGAGACGGCGCGTATGATCGTGCGTCAGCCGCTGGAGCTCACCGAGACTTCCGGCCAGTTCGACATCTATGTTACGGTCAACGGCGGCGGTTCGACGGGTCAGGCGGGCGCGATTCGCCACGGCATCACCCACGCGCTGACCCGTTACGACGAGGAGCTCAAGCCGACCCTTCGTCGTGCCGGTTACGTCACCCGTGACGATCGCATGGTCGAGCGCAAGAAGATCGGCCTGCACAAGGCGCGTCGGGCGACTCAGTTCTCGAAGCGCTAAAGACGGTTTCATTGGGGGATCGTCTAGTGGTAGGACAGCGGACTCTGACTCCGTCAACCTAGGTTCGAATCCTAGTCCCCCAGCCAACAGAAAGGGCCTGCAGCGACGCTGCAGGCCCTTTTTCTTTGTGGCCGGGCTGTGCGAGTTCGGTCACCGGTGGGGATGCGGTTCCATTCGCTCAGCTGTGCGTGTTCGCCAGGCTATCGATTCGTTGAGGCAGACGGTTCACGCATCCATCCCCGCCGGTGTTAACCTGTACCGAAAGGGTAACTTTCGTTCCGGGCGCATCATCCTGTCATGGCAGGGGCCCGGGCGGGGACGGGGAATAAGATGTCCGAGCTGGTCACCCCACAGGGCTTTCCGCCGGCGACCGGCCCGCTGGTGGACCGTTTCGAGCGGAGCAAGCACAAGCTGCGTCTCTCGCTCACTGATCGCTGTAACTTCCGCTGCCACTACTGCATGCCGGAGGATCCGGAGTGGCTGCCGCGCGAGCAGCTGCTCTCGTTCGAGGAGTTCGAGCGGGTGTCGCGGGTGTTCATCACCCGGCTCGGCATCGACCGTATCCGCCTGACCGGTGGCGAGCCGCTGATGCGGCGGGGCGTGTCCGGCTTCGTCGCCCAGCTCAACGGGCTGCGCGAGCTCGGCCTGGAGCGCATCTCGATGACGAGCAACGGCGTGCCGCTGCGTCGCCACGCCGCGGATCTGGCGGCCGCCGGGCTGGACGACATTAATATCAGCATCGACTCCATCGACCCGGAGCGCTTCCGCCGCATGACCGGCGGCGGTGAGCTGGACACGGTGCTGGCGGGTATCCGTGCCGCGCGGGACGCCGGCCTGGGGATGAAGCTCAACGCGGTAGTGATCCGCGGCGACAACGAGGACGACATCGTGCCGCTCACCGAGTGGGCGATGGGCGAGGGCGTGCCGCTGCGGTTCATCGAGTTCATGCCGCTGGACGCCCGGGGCGGCTGGCAGCCCCAGCGGGTGGTGCCGGAGCGCGAGATCATCGATCGGCTCGCCGAGCGCCACTCGGTCGAGGCGACGCCGCGCACCCGCGAGCCGGCGACCTATTACCGCGTCGACGGGGGGTACAGCCTGGGCGTGATCTCCACCGTTTCCAACCCGTTCTGCGCCACCTGTGACCGGGTCCGCGTGACCGCGACCGGCGAGATCTACCCCTGCCTGTTCTCGCCGATGAACACCGACCTCAAGACCCCGCTGCGCGACGGTGCCAGTGACGACGACCTCGAACACGTCATCCGCGGCGCGGTCTGGCGCAAGGGCAAGGGCTTCGCCGAGAGCGCGGGCTACGTCCAGCGCGCGATCACGATGCACGGTCTGGGAGGATAGCGCGGCATGGAGCTGGAGCTGCATGGCGTCCTCTCTGAGGCCGCCGGCCGGGAGCGGATGGAACTGGGCGTGGCGCCCGGCGACCGGGTGGCGGACGTGCTGGAACGCCTTGGGACGGAGATCCCCGAGCTGGCCCCCCATCTGCCCCGGGTTGCGTGCGCCGTCGGCGATACGCTGGTACCGCGGGGGACGGTGCTGGAGGGCGGCGAGCGGCTGGCGCTGCTGCCGCCGGTGAGCGGAGGCTGAGGCGATGACGCATCTGACCGAGACGCCCCTGTCCCTCGCTGACGTGCTCGCCGAGACCGACGACCCGCGCTGTGGCGCCCTCGTGGTCTTCGAGGGCGTGGTGCGCGACCACCACGACGGCCGCGGCGTGAGCGCGATGGAATACACTGCCTACGCCCCGCTGGCCCGGCGGGAGCTGGCCGATCTCGAGGCCGAGACCCGGGAACGCTTCGGCGTGCCGGTCTGCCGGATCGTCCACCGTACCGGCCGGCTGGAGATCGGTGAGGCGAGCGTGCTCGTCGTCGTGCGCGCCCCGCATCGCGGCGACGCCTTCGACGCCGCGCGCTACGCCATAGACACCCTCAAGCAGCGCGTACCGATCTGGAAGCACGACTTCTTCGACGATGGCGGTGCCGCCTGGCAGGACGGCACCAGCCTCGGCGAGCGCGCGGAGGACAGGGGAGGCTCGCAGTGATTCCGATCGAGGAGGCCCTCGCCGCCTGCGCGCGGACCACGCCGGTGATGCCGGTGGAGACCGTGGCGGTACCGGATGCCCGCGGTTCGGTGCTCGCGGAGGACGTGGCCAGCGCGCTGATGCTTCCGCCGTTCACCCAGAGCGCAATGGACGGCTATGCCGTGCGGGCGGCCGACCTGGCGGCGGCCGCCGAGGGCGCGCCGGTGCGGCTGCCGCTCGCCGGCGAGGTCGCCGCCGCTGTCCAGTCCGGGACGCCGCGGCTGTCGCCGGGACAATGCATGCGTATCTTCACCGGCGGCCTGGTGCCGGAGGGCGCGGACGCCGTCGTCCGCCAGGAGGTCGTCGAGGCCGCCGAGGGCGAGGCCGTGTTCACCGGACCCGTGGCCGAGGGCAACAACATCCGCGGGCGCGGTGAGGAGCTGCCCCGTGGCACGCCGCTGCTGTCTGCCGGCGAGCGGCTCTCCGCCGCCCGGGTCGCCGCCCTGGCCGCCGCCGGTATCGACCGCGTGGCGGTGCGCCGGGTGCCGCGGGTCCGCGTACTGGTCACCGGCGACGAGGTGGTGCCCGCCGGCGCGGACCTGCCCGCGGGGGCCGTGCCGGACGCCAACGGCCCGATGCTCGCCGGCTGGCTCGCCGAGCGCGGGGTGACGGACGTCGTCGTGCGCTATGTCCACGACGAGGCCGGGGCCGTGCGCGAGGCGATGGCCGAGGCCCTGGAGACGGGCGACATCGTGGTGAGCACCGGCGGCGTGTCCGTTGGCGAGCACGACCTGGTCATCCCGACAGCGCGGGCGCTCGGTGTCGAGGAGGTCTTCTGGCGGGTCCGGCAGAAGCCCGGCAAGCCGCTGTTCCTGGGCGTGAATGCCGCCGGCGTGCCGCTGCTCGGCCTGCCGGGCAACCCGGCGGCGACCCTGGTGGGGGCCGCGGTCTACCTGCGCCGGATGCTGGATGTCGCCCAGGGCATGAGCGATCCCGGGCCACGCTGGCGCCCGGGGGTCACCGCCGCCGAACTGCCGGGGGACAGTGCCCGGGCCTGCTGGGTGCGCGTCAGCCGGGGCATGGACGAGGCGGCCCGGGTCACGGTCACGCCCGCGGCCCACCAGGCCTCGCACATGCTGAGCAACCTCTGCGTGGCGGACGCGATAGTGCACGTGCCCGCGGGGGAGACCGCGGTGCCTGCGGGGCGGATCGTCCAGTGGCTGCCCATCGACGGCGGTGCGTAGCGGCCCGCTGACACCGCGCTGCTAGCGCCGGAACAGCCAGACGAGGATGCTGACCACCACGCTCACCAGGATCGACGTGGTGACGGGGAAGTAGAACGTGAATCCCTCCCGGCGCACGAGGATGTCGCCGGGCAGCCGCCCCAGCCCCAGGCGGTCCAGCCACGGCCAGACCAGCCCGAGCACCAGCAGTGCGATCCCGAGCCCGATCAGCAGGCGCTGCACCGTCGTCTCCCCGCGCTCAGGCGGTAATGGTCTCGACGCCGTTGTCGGCGGCGAGCAGCAGCACGTCGGCCCGGCGCTGCGCGAAGATCCCCACGGTCACCACCCCGGCAATGTTGTTGATGGTGCGCTCCATCTCGATCGGTTTGGTGATGGTGAGGTTGTGCACGTCGAGGATGACGTTGCCGTTGTCGGTGATGAAGCCGCGCCGAAGCTCCGGCTGGCCGCCGAGGCCCACGAGCTCCCGGGCGACATAGCTGCGCGCCATGGGGATGACCTCCACCGGCACGGGGAATCCGCCGAGCATGTCCACGCGCTTGGAGGCGTCGGCGATGCACACGAACTGCTTCGCCACCGCGGCGACGATCTTTTCACGGGTGAGGGCGCCGCCGCCGCCCTTGATCATCTGCAGGTGGCGGTTGATCTCGTCGGCGCCGTCGACGTAGACCGGCAGGTCATCGACGTCGTTGAGCTCCCGGACGTCGATACCCGCCGCGCGCAGCCGCTCGGTGCTGGCATCCGAGCTCGATACCGCGCCCCTGATACGTCCGCCGATCCCGGCGAGCCCGTCGATGAAGTGGTTGACCGTCGAGCCGGTGCCGACACCGACGATACTGCCCTCGGGGACATAGGAAATCGCGGCGCGGGCCGCCTGTGCCTTGAGCTCGTCCGGGTCCATGGCCGTCTCCGGTGATTGCGTTGTCCCGGCATGATAGCCCCCGCTCCGGCGGTGGCAAAGCCTTCGTCTGGCCTCGTCCCACGGGCGCGCTGTAGACTGTAGCACTTGACTTTCAAGGAGCGTCACGGGCCCGGAATGAAGGCATACCTGCAGCAGATCCTCACCGCGAGCGTCTACGACGTCGCCCGCCAGACGCCGCTCGACGAGGCGGCGAACCTCTCCAAACGGCTTGGTAACCGGGTCTTCCTCAAGCGCGAGGATCTCCAGCCCGTCTTCTCGTTCAAGATTCGTGGCGCCTACAACAAGATCGCCCAGCTCTCGGCGGAGGATCTCGAACGTGGTGTGATCTGCGCCTCTGCGGGCAATCATGCCCAGGGCGTGGCGCTGTCGGCGCAGCGCCTGGGCATCAAGGCCACCATCGTGATGCCGCGCACCACGCCGGGTATCAAGGTCAACGCGGTGCGCAATCTCGGCGGCCGCGTGGTCCTCCACGGCGACGGCTTCGACGAGGCCAAGGCCCACGCGGACAAGCTCGTGGCCGAGCGCGGCATGACCTACATCCCGCCCTTCGACGATCCGCAGGTGATCGCCGGCCAGGGGACCTGCGGTATGGAGATCCTCTCCCAGCACCCCCGGCCCCTGGACGCGATCTTCGTGCCGGTGGGCGGCGGCGGGCTGATCGCCGGGATCGCCGCCTACGTCAAGCAGCTCCGCCCGGACGTCAAGGTGATCGCCGTCGAGCCGGAAGACGCGCCCACGCTGCATCACGCCATGCGTGCCGGCCAGCGCGTCACCCTGGAGGAGGTCGGGATCTTCGTCGACGGCGTGGCGGTGCGCCAGATCGGCGAGCACCCGTTCGAGGTCGCGAAGGAGTTCGTCGACGACTGCGTGCTGGTCTCCACCGACGAGGTCTGCGCCGCGATCAAGGACATCTTCGACGACACCCGCTCGGTGATGGAGCCCGCCGGGGCCCTGGGCGTCGCGGGGCTCAAGAAGTACGTCGCCGAGCATGGCATCGAGGACCAGACCCTGGTGGCGGTGAACTCCGGTGCCAACATGAACTTCAGCCGCCTCTCTCACGTCGCCGAGCGCGCCGAGGTGGGCGAGCACCGCGAGGCGGTCTTCGCGGTGACCATCCCGGAGCGGCCGGGCAGCTTCCGCGAGTTCTGCGAGACCATCGGCAACCGCGCGGTCACGGAGTTCAGCTACCGCTATGCCGATGCGGACAACGCCCACGTGTTCGCGGGGATCGGCCTCAATGACGGCCAGGCCGAGCGCGACGCGGTCCTCGGGGACCTGCGCGAGCAGGGCTACGACGTCCTCGACCTCACCGACGACGAGATGGCCAAGGTCCACCTGCGCCACATGGTCGGCGGTCGCGGCAAGAACGTCACCGACGAGATCCTCTACCACTTCGAGTTTCCGGAGCGCCCGGGAGCACTGCTGAAGTTCCTGCGCCGGCTCGGCAAGCGCTGGAACATCTCCATGTTCCACTACCGCAACCACGGTGCCGATTACGGCCGCGTGCTGGTGGGCATCCAGGTGCCGGAGGCCCAGCGCGAGCGCTTCCGCGAGAGCCTGGACAAGCTCGGCTATCCCTACCGGGACGAGAGCGGGAATCCGGGCTACCGGCTGTTCCTCAGCTAATGTCCCGGAACGGGGCGCGGCCCCGTTCGTGATGCCGGCGGGGGCGCCCGCCGATCGTCTCCCGTGCCGGGGCTGTGTCCACCGGCGCTGAGACGTCCTGGCGGCATGTGCGCTGGCGTGCCGGCCCCGCTCACGGTGGCCATTCCAGGTCCAGCCACACCGCGCGGTGGTCCGAGCTCACCACCCGCCGGCCGTCGCCCACGAGCTCGTGACCGGGCGATTCCGGCGCCGGCCAGTACACGCCGGCGTCCCCTACGGTCAGTTGCCGGTCCGGCAGGCAGTAGTCCACGCGCAGCCCGAAACCGCCGGCGGCGAGGGTGTGCAGCGCCGGATCGCCGTCCCCCGGCGCGGCACGCGCCGCGCCACCGGCACTGCGGGGGGCCGGATCCTGCAGGGCCGGGTGGTGGCGCAGGGCGTCGATCATGGCGGCCTCGCCGTTGCCGTCGTGCGGGTCCGCGTTGAGATCGCCGAGCAGCACCACCGGGGCGTCGTCCGGGCGGCCGCCGCGCTCGCCCCTGTCGTCGACGATGTAGTCGGCGCCATCGAGGTAATCCCGCCACAGGCGCAGCTCGTCGTGGTTACGGCAGTGATTGCGGCGCTCCGGGCCGTCGAAGGCCGGGGGCGTCGGGTGGCTCGCGAGCAGGCGCAGTCTGTGGCCGCCGACGTCGAGGGGGACGTCCCAGTGGCTCTTGGAGGACAGGGGCAGCCGCGCCAGCGCGGCGGGCGTATACCACGGTCCCGCGGTCTCCGGATCCCGGGGCAGCCATGCCCCTGGCACGTCCCGCCACAGCAGGCGCCGCAGGGTGCGTGCGCCGGCGGCGATCGGGTGACGGGAGAGCAGCGCCATCCCGTACTGGCCGGGGAACGCACCGAAGCCGAGCGCATCGGTGGGGCCGTCGCTGCGCCCGTCGCGGTCCAGGTCCAGGCCGGAGGGGACGCCGGTGTTCACCGGTGCGGTGAAGGCGTGGGGTAGCGTCAGCGGCGGTTCCGGGACGTCGGCACCGGCGAGGTAGTCCCGGCGGAAGCGCGCGAGGGCGGTTCCGGAGGGACTGTAGTCGAGCTCGTTGAGCAGCAGCACGTCCGGCTGCAGGTGGCGCAGGATGCGGGCGACGGCCAGTGCCTGGGCGTCGCCGGCGGTCAGGTCCGCGGCGAGGCCGCCGGGCGTGCGCCGGCTGAGGGCGGCATTGAAGGTGACGATGCGTAGCCGCATTCGCTCGGCGGCGCCCCGTGGCGCCGCAGCCCGTCAGGCGCGGCCGGCGTCGAAATCGGTGGGCGCGTGGAAGTACTCGCTGCTGCGCGCCATCTCCTCGACCATGCGCAGCAGTTCCTGCAGGCGCAGGTCCGCCGTGCACAGTGGGCTGCAGTCCTCGCACTGAGGGTCGCCGCAGGGCTGTCGGGCGTAGAGCCAGTACTGCACCGCGCCGGCGAGCAGGCCGTCGGCGAGATCCCAGAGATCCGCCTCCTGGTCCGCGTCCGCAAGATGGTTACCGAGGTCCACCGCCTGGGCGGCGGCCTTTTCGTAAGGCGTTTCTGCCGTGCTCATTCGTCGTGCTTTAGTCCATCGTTCCCGGTGCGGCCAGTGTAACAGCACCGGCACCGGCACGACGTCCCGCCGTCGGGCACGCGCGGGTGCCGTCGGGCACCCGAGCGTGGGTTGAGACCGGCTCACTCGGGCATGAGCACGGTGTCGATGACATGGATGACGCCGTTGCTGGCGGTGATGTCCGCCTTGATCACACTGGCGGAGTCGTTGATGCGCAGCGTGCCATCCTCCACTGCCAGCATCAGCCGGCCGCCCTGGGCCGTCGCGGCGCTGTCCGCCGCCATCGCGTCCTCCGCCATCACCATGCCCGGAACCACGTGGTAGGTCAGGATGGCCTGCAGCTTCTCCCTGTTGGCGGGTTCGAGCAGGGTGTCCACGGTCCCGTCGGGCAGCTTCGCGAAGGCGTCATCGGTCGGTGCGAACACGGTGAAGGGACCCTCGCCCCGGAGCGTGTCCACGAGGTCGGCGGCCTTCAGTGCCGTGACCAGGGTCTGGAACTGTCCGGCCCCGGCGGCGACGTCGACGATATCGCCGGCGTCGTTCATGCCGTGTTCGGAGGCGTTGGCGGCAAGCCCGGGAACCAGCGAGACAAGGGCGGCGAGCAGGAGCGATCGGAGCGTCTTCATGGCCTTTCCTCCCGGAGGGCACTTGGGTGACACCCTTTATGTAGACCTTTTGTATAGATAATGAAGAGGTTTCGGATGAACGGTCCCCTGTCCGCCCTTCGCGCTTTAGCGATATGATGATCACCGGATAACCGGTGCAGCGGAGAATGGTTTGGCTTCCATCTTTTCGAGTATCGAGGCGCCCATCGGTGCCCGCCTGTCAGACGTGATCGCCGAGCAGATCGAGCGGTGTATCGTCGACGGTGAGCTGCGCCCCGGCGATGCGCTGCCGGCGGAGCGCGAGCTCGCCCGTCAGCTGAGTGTCTCGCGGCCGTCGCTGCGTGAGGCACTGCTCAAGCTCGAGGCGCGCAAGATACTCGCATTGCGCCGCAATGCCGGCTACACGGTGGCGGAGGTCACCGCGCCCAGCCTTACCGACCCGCTGCTGCACCTCATGGAGAGTCACGGCAAGGCGCTCGCGGACGTGCTCGAGCTCCGTCAGGGCCTGGAGACCATGGCGGCGGGGCTCGCGGCGATGCGTGCGAGCACCGCCGACATCGAGCGCATGGCGGAGGCCGCCGAGGCGATGGAGCAGGCCCATCAGGACGGCGATGCGGCGCTGGCTGCGGAGTGGGACGCCCGCCTTCATCTGGCTGTCGCCGAGGGGGCGCACAATCTGGCGCTTGCGCACGTCATGCGTGGCATGTTCTCGGTCATGCGCGAGCATGTACGCCGGGCGCGTGAGGCGCTGTTCACGCGCCACGATGCCGAGGCGAATCTGCGCGAGCAGCACCGTGCCCTGGTCGAGGCGATCCGTGCCCACGACCCGGATGCCGCGGTGCGTGCCGTTGAGGACCACTTGCGTTTCGTGCGCGAGGGGATCTACGCCCCGGACCGCTGAGGCACGCGGGGCGGCCCCTATACTGTGCCGGTCAATCGCGCCGTGGGCGCCGAATTCCCGGAGGTTTCATGCTGCATGCATTCGAGCTGCAGGAAGGCATCCTCAGTGCCATCCCGGAAGACGACGAGGGCCGCGTCGAGCTCTCGCGAGCGATGTGGATCGATCTCATCGATCCCGACGACAGCGAGCGCGCCCAGGTCGAGCGGCTCTACCGCCAGGACCTCCCCGATGTGGAGGACGTCGAGGAGATCGAGGCCAGCGCCCGCTACTACGAGGACCAGGACGGGCTGCACGTGCACTCGCTGTTCCTCCAGGACATCGACGGGCGCCCGACCAGCACGACGGTGGCGTTCATCCTCAGCGGTCACCGCCTGTTCACCCTGCACGAGCACAGTCTCTCGGTGTTCCGGCTGCTGCGCCTGCGTGCCCGCCGCGAGCCGGATCTCGCCGAGGACGAGACCTCGCTGCTGCTCGGGCTCTTCGAGACCAAGGTCGAGAACCTCGCGGACCGGCTGGAGCGGGTGCATACGGAGCTCGAACGGGTGAGTGCCCAGGTCCTCGCCGACGAGGACGACGTCGACCTGGAGGGGGCGATCGACGAGCTAACCCGTCAGGAGGACATCAACGGCAAGATCCGGCTCTGCCTGATGGACACCCAGCGGGCGCTGACCTTCCTGCTGCGCCGCGGCCGGCTCAACACCGAGAACCGCGAGTGGGTGCGCGAGCTGCTGCGCGACGTGGACTCGCTGCTGCCGCACAACCAGTTCCTGTTCGAGAAGGTCAACTTCCTGATGGACGCGGCGATCAGCTTCATCAACATCGAGCAGAACCAGATCATCAAGATCTTCTCCATCGCCGCCGTGGTCTTCCTGCCCCCGACCATGGTGGCGAGTATCTACGGCATGAACTTCCGCGTCATGCCGGAGCTCGACTGGACGTTCGGCTACCCGTTCGCGCTCATGCTGATGGTGCTCGCCGGCGTTGCCCCCTACGTCTACTTCAAGCGCAAGGGCTGGCTCTGATCCCGCCGGCGCACCCGGGGAGGGCCCGGAGCGCGGGGCGGGCGTTGCGCCGCGGCGCTCAGCCGAGCTCGAAGCCCGTGCCGTCCGGGCCGTGACGGTGGCGCAGTAGCAGTCGGCGCAGCCAGACCTCGGCCGGGTGGCTGCCCGCCGCCAGTGCCAGCCCCGCCTCAGTGCCGGTCCAGCGTGCCGTGTCGTGCTCGGCGCTCAGTCGCAGTGCGTCCGGGTCCGCCGCCCGGCAGCGGTAGATCACGCCGATCAGCTCGGTGTGCACCGACGGTGGTCCCCGGTGGAAGTGGCTGGTACCGATCAGCGCGGTGGCCGTTACGGTAAGGCCGGTCTCCTCATGGACCTCCCGGTGCAGCGCGGTCTCGAAGCCCTCGCCCTGCTGAAGACGGCCGGTGACGCACTCCCAGACGCCCGGCGCGTAGTCGCGGCCGGCGGCGCGGCGCATCAGCAGCACGTGGCCGGCGTCGTTCTCGATCAGTGCGGCGACGCCGCCGAGGAACCGCCCCGGCGTGCTCACGAGCCCTCGTCCCGCCCGAGCTGTGGCGGCAGGGGGGAGGGGTCCCCTGCCGCCGGCGGTTCCGGCGGCGGCTCCGATGCACCGCGGCCCGTGACGGCCCGGAAGACCCGGCGGAGCCCGCGCCAGATGCGCGGCAGCAGCCAGACCGCCAGGGCGGCGAATCCCGCCAGCAGGACCAGGAAGATGACCGGATGATAAAGGGCGAGCCACAGGCCGCCGAAGACGGCGACGTCCTCGGTCACCGACGCGGTCCAGTTGCTCACCGGCTCCGGGGAGAGGTTGATCACGGCGCGTCCGCCGGATTTCACGGCGTGGCTGCCGGCGGCGACGCCGCCGCCCACCAGGCCTGCGGCGATCTGCGCCGCGGGGGAGACGTCCCCCACCGCCGCGGCGGCAAGCACCGCGCCCGCGGGCAGGCGGATGAACGTGTGCAGGGCGTCCCAGCCGGTGTCCACGCCCGGCGTCTTGTCGGCCACGAACTCCACCATGTACATGAACGCCGCGGCGGTGAGCACGAGCGGGTCGGCGACGATCTCCAGCGACGGTGGCAGGCTCACGTGCCCGAGCTGGTGCATGACGCCGAGCCCGAGGATCGCCGCGTAGAGATTGATGCCGCTTGCCCAGCCGACGCCGAGGGTCAGGGCGATGGTGGCGGTGAGCTGCTCCAGGCCGGTCATTGCTCGGTGCTCCTCGTGGCGGGGTCATCCGCCGCGCGTCAGGGTCTGCCGGGCAGTATACGCCTGTGGTGCGAACGCCCGTCACGGGTGCCCGGCCCGGCGGTCCGTGCGCACCGGTACGGCCCGCCCGCGGCGCTGTCGCCGGGCGGGGACGTCCTTCCGGACAAGGTGCCGGGCGCGGCGTTCCTAGGTCTGCAGCCGCCGGCGTGCCAGCGCGCACGCCAGCCAGATCGCGGCGGCCGCGTAGGCGGCGATCACCAGCAGGTGCAGCGGGATCAGTGACGGCCACGTGCCGGTCATCAGCGGCCGTACCAGTGCCACCACGTGGGCCAGTGGCAGGGCCATCGCCCCCCGGGCGACCGCGTCCGGCAGCTCCGAGAGGGGGAAGAACACGCCGGAGACGAGCATCATCGGGGTGATGACGAGGGTGAAGTAGTAGAGGAAGAAGTCGTAGCTGCGCGACACGGTGGTGACGATCATGGCCAGACCGGCGAAGCACAGGCCGGCGAGGAGCACCACGGGGAGAACGAGTACCGCGCTCCAGCCGCCGGCGAGGCCGAGCATCAGGGTCACCGCCAGGATCGCGGTGGCGTTGATCAGCGCCTTGGTGGCCGCCCAGGCGATCTCGCCGATCACCACGTCGTCCACGGACAGGGGGGCATTGAGCATCGCCGCCCAGGTCTGCTGCATCGTCAGGCGCGTGTAGGCGGAGTACAGGGCCTCGAAGGTGGCGCCCATCATCGCGCTGGAGCAGACGATGCCGGTGGCGAGGAAGGCCATGTAGCCCAGTCCCTCGACCTCGCCCACCAGCCGGCCGAGGCCGTAGCCGAGCACCAGCAGATAGAGCAGCGGATCGGCGAAGTTGCCGAGCAGCGAGGGCACGAGGAGCTTGCGCCAGACCAGGAAATTGCGCTGCCACACCGGCATGAACCGTGGGCTCAGCCGCGGGGCCCGGCGCAGGTGGGCGCCCAGGGTGTCGGCACGGGCGCTCACGGGGTCAGTCCCGCACCTGGCGGCCGGTCAGCCGGAGGAAGACGTCCTCCAGGTTGGCCGGCCGGTAGAGGTAGTCGTTGTCGCAGTGCGCCTCGACGGCGGCGAGCAGGCCGTCACGGTCGCCGCTGTAGAGGAGCACCGTCGCGCCCACCCGTTCCGCGGTGATCGCCGCCGTATCGCGCCAGCCCGCAGCGGCGTCGCCGCGTAGCTCGACCACGTGCGGCTCGATGTGCGCGGCGATCAGCGCCCGCGGACGGTCGCAGGCAATGATGCGCCCGCCGTCGATCACCGCCGCCCGGTCGGCGAGGCGTTCGGCCTCCTCCATGTAGTGCGTGGTCAGCAGCAGCGTCCGGCCGTCGTGCTTGAGCCGTTGCAGCCGCTCCCAGATGTGCTGCCGCGCCTGGGGGTCGAGGCCGGTCGTGGGTTCGTCGAGCACCAGCAGCGCCGGGTCGTTGACCAGCGCGCGGGCCAGGGTGAGGCGGCGTTTCATCCCGCCGGAGAGGGCACTGATGGGCGCGTCGGCGCGCTCGCGCAGCTCCGCGAAGGCGAGCAGGTCGTCGATCCGCCCGGCCACCCGGCGTCGGGACAGGCCGAAGTAGCTGCCGTAGGTCAGCAGATTCTCGCGGACGGTGAAGTCCGGGTCGAGGCTGTCGAACTGGGGCACGATGCCGGCGGCGGCGCGCATGGCGCGGGCATCCTCCGGCACCGCGTGGCCGAGTACCCGGATCTCGCCGGCGCTCGGCGGGGTGAGGCCCAGGAGCAGGCGCAGGGTGGTGGTCTTGCCGGCGCCGTTGGGGCCGAGCAGCGCCAGGCACTCGCCGCGCTCCACGGTGAGGTCCACGCCGTCGACGACGGCGACGTCACCGTAGCGCTTGACCAGTCCCCGCGCGACCGCCACCGGCGTGCCGGCGGCGACCCCGCTCCCGGCCTCCGGGGCGTCTTCTGTCGGGAAGACGGCGGTGTGCGCCATCGGCCTGCCGCGCCTCAGTGCTTGAGCACCCGGGAGAGGAAGGCCTGGGTGCGCTCGTTCTGCGGGTTGTCGAACACCGCCTCGGGCTTGCCCTGCTCGACGATCTGGCCGCCGTGGATGTAGATCGCCCGGTGGGCGACCTCGCGGGCGAAGCCCATCTCGTGGGTGACCACCAGCATGGTCATGCCTTCCCGGGCGAGCTCGCGCATCACGTCCAGCACCTCGCCGATCATCTCCGGGTCCAGCGCCGAGGTGGGCTCGTCGAAGAGCATCACCCGCGGCTCCATGGCCAGCGCCCGGGCGATCGCCACGCGCTGCTGCTGGCCGCCGGAGAGCTGGCTCGGGTACTTGTGTGCCTGGTCGGCGATACCCACACGATCCAGCAGCCGCTCGGCGGCCTCCGTGGCCTGCTGGCGGGACCACCCGCGCACCTTCATCGGTGCCAGGGTGATGTTGTCGAGCACCTTCCGGTGCGGGAACAGGTTGAACTGCTGGAAGACCATGCCGACCTCGGTGCGGATGGTCTGCAGGGCACTGCGCCCGCCGCCGTGGGGCCGCAGCTCGTGGCCGTCGACCTCGATGCGTCCGCCCTCGAAGCGTTCCAGGCCGTTGACGCAGCGGATCAGCGTGGATTTGCCGGAGCCGCTCGCGCCGATGATCACGATGACCTCGCCCGGCTGCACGGCCAGGTCCACGTCCTGGAGGACGTGCAGGCTGCCGAAGTACTTGTTGACGTTCTCGAGCCGGACGATGGGCGTGTCGTTGCTGTCGCTCACGATGCGTTGGCTCCTTACGTCCTGCCCGCCGCGCCGCGCTTCTCGTAGAGGCGCAGCAGCAGGGAAAGGCTGAGCGTGACGGCGAGGTAGAGCACCGCCACCATGAAGTAGGTCTCCAGCGCGGAGAAGGTGTCCGCGATGTAGATCTGGCCCTGGCGTACCAGCTCGCCGACGCCGATCACGGAGAACAGCGAGGTGTCCTTCAGACTGATGATCGCCTGGTTGCCGAGCGGCGGGATCATGCGCCGCAGCGCCTGCGGCCAGATCACGTAGTAGAAGGTCTGGGTCCGTGACAGCCCGAGTGACTGTCCTGCCTCGCGCTGGCCGCGGTCGATGGACTGCACCCCGCCGCGCACGATCTCGGAGATGTAGGCGCCGGCATTGAGCGCGATGGCCGCGACGCTGGCGGTGATCTTGTCGATGGGACCGCCGAGGATCTGGGGCAGGCCGTAGAAGATGAACAGCACCTGCACCAGCACCGGTGTGCCGCGGAAGATCTCGATGTAGGTGATCGCCGGGGCGCGGAGCAGCCTGGAGGGGGCGATGCTCATCAGCCCGAAGAGGATGCCGATGAAGAACCCGATGAACAGGCCGCCGGCGGCGATGGCGACCGTCCAGGGCAGGCCCTGGAGGAGGAAGGGTACGGCATCGAAGGCCGCCTGCCAGTCGAACTGGAATTCCACGTCGTCTCTCGCCTCCGGTTTTGTATCGTGCCGCCGTGCCGGCCCCGCGGGCCGGCCGGCGGGCGATTATACCGACACGATCGGTCGGTGGGGGAAGGGGGCGGCACCCGCCCCCCGGAGCACGGCGACTACTCGCTGTCCGGCGCCTTGCCGAACCACTTCTCGTAGATACGGTCGTAGGTGCCGTCCTCGTGCATCGAGGCGAGTGCCTTGTTGACGGGCCCGACCCACTTGCTGCCGTCGACCAGGGCGAGGCCGTACTGCTGGCCCTCGTAGAGGGGGCCGACGGTCTTGACACGGCCTTCGCCCTTGGTCTGGGCGAAGTAGCCTACGTTGGGCGCGTCGTAGAACACGGCGTCCACCGCGCCGCCGAGCAGGGCCTGATACATGTCAGCGCTACCCGGGTAAGGTTCGATGTCGGCCTTGTCGCCGAGCTTCTTGCGCAGGTAGTTGTGGCTGGTGCTGCCGGTCTTGGTACCGACGCTCTTGCCGGCGAGATCGTCGACGGTCTTGATGGAGTCGTCGTCGGCGTTGACCAGCAGGCGCAGGCCGGAGTCGTAGTAGGGGTCGGAGAAGTCGACCACCTGTTCACGTTCCTCGGTAATGGTGATGCCGGCGATGGCGATGTCCTTGTTGCCGGTCTGCAGCGCCGGGATGATGCCCTGGAAGTCCATGGTCTCGAGCTCGTAGTCGAAACCGGCGCGTTTGGCGACCTCGGCCAGGATGTCCATGTCGAAGCCGACCATCTTGCCGGTGTCCCGGTCCTGCATCTCGAAGGGCACGAAGCTCGGGTCCGTGACCGCCCGCAATGTGGGGTTGTCGTCCTGGGCGGTCGCCGTGCCGGCGAGCCCCAGGGTCAGTGCCATGCAGGTGGCGATGGAGATGCCGCGAAGTAATTGTTTGTACATTATCGGCTCCTTTTGGCTTGCCTCATGGGGAGTGGCCTGACCACTCTCCTGACCGGTAACGATGGGCCGGGCTCGCGCGGCCGTCAAGCCGCAACCCCCGGGGGGCCGGGGCTCACGGGGCGGGCTCGGTGCGCTCGTGCGGGTGGGGCTCGCTGTCCGGCACCACCGGGTCGTAGCCCGCCGAGCGCAGCGCCGCGAGGACCTCGGTGGAGTGCTCGCTGCCCAGGGTCTCCAGGGTCGCCTCCACCTCGGTGGCACGCAGCGACAGGTCCGTGAAGGTGCGCTGGTGGGCGATCTGGATGACGTTCGCGCGGTGCTCGGCGAGCAGACGGGTGAAGTCGGCGAGCGCCCCCGGGACATCGGGCACGCCCACGCGGACCCGGATGATGCGCCCGGAGCGCACCAGCCCGCGCTGGATGACCGAGGACAGCGGCAGCAGGTCGATGTTGCCGCCGCACAGGATCAGGCCCACGCGCCGGCCGCGGAAGCGTTCCGGCTCCGCCAGCACCGCGGCGAGCCCGGCGGCACCCGCCCCCTCGGCGACGGTCTTTTCGATCTCCAGCAGCATCAGGATGGCGCGCTCGATCCCCGGCTCGTCCACCAGCAGGATGTCGTCGACGAGCTCGCGGATGATCGGCAGGGTCAGTGTCCCGGGTTGCTTGACGGCGATGCCCTCGGCGATGGTCGCGGCACCGCAATGGATGGGCTCGCCGGCGAGGGCCTGCCTGACCGCCGGGAAACGCTCGGTCTGCACGCCCACGATCTCGATGTCCGGGTTGATGGCCTTCGCCGCTACCGCGTTGCCGGCGATCAGGCCGCCACCGCCGACGGGGATCACCAGGCTCTCCAGGGCCGGGAACTCCTCGAGCATTTCCAGCGCGATGGTGCCCTGCCCGGCGATCACCCGTTCGTCGTCGTAGGGGTGGATGAATACGTAGCCATGTTCCTCGGCGAGGCTGCGCGCGTATTCCCCCGCCTCGGCCACGCCGTCGCCGCGCAGGCGCACGTCCGCGCCGAAGGCGCGGGTGTTGCGGACCTTCACGTTGGGCGTGTGCCGCGGCATGACGATGGTGGCATGGATGCCGAGACGCTGGGCGTGATAGGCCACCGCCTGGGCGTGGTTGCCGGCGGACATCGCGATCACGCCGCGTTCGCGCTCGGCAGGGGTGAGCGCGAGCAGGCGGTTGAGGGCACCGCGCTCCTTGAAGGCCGCCGTGAACTGATGGTTCTCGAACTTGATGTAGAGCTCGCAGCCGGTGAGCTCGGAGAGGGTCCGCGACAGGGCACAGGGCGTGTGCACGATGCTGTTGGCGATATGCGCGGCGGCCTCGCGGACCTGGTCGATGGACAGGGTCATCGTCTCGGTTGTCTCCCTGGTCGGGTATGGGAACGCTATGCCGGTGCCGCCGGCTCGGCCGGCCGGGCGAACAGAAAGCCCTGGCCGAGCTCGCAGCCCTCGGTGCGCAGGAATGCCAGCTGGGCCTCGGTCTCGATCCCCTCGGCGACCACGCGCAGGCCGAGGGAGGCGGCCATTGCCAGTATGGCCCGGGCGATGGCCGCGTTGTCCAGATCGTCGGGGAGATCCTGGGTGAAGGATTTGTCCAGCTTGAGGATCGACAGCGGCAGGCGCTTGAGATAGGCGAGCGAGGAATAGCCGGTGCCGAAGTCGTCCACCGCGATCTCCACGCCCATCGCCCGCAGCGTCTCCAGCGTGCGCGAGACCGTCTCCGGCGCCTGCATGATCGTGCTCTCGGTGACCTCGACGATCAGCTGTGTGGGGGCGATGCCGGTATCCGCGAGCGCGGCGTGAATATCGCCAATGAGGTTGCCGGCGCGCAGGTGGGCCGGTGAGACGTTGACCGCGACGCGGCCCGGTGCATTGCCGGTCTCCGCCCATTCGCGCATCTGGCGGCAGGCCTGGCGGAAGACCCAGCGGCTGATGGGGACGATCAGCCCGGACTGTTCGGCGACGGGGATGAACTCGCCGGGCGGGACCACGCTGCCATCGTCGCGACGCCAGCGCACCAGTGCCTCGCAGGCGTAGTGTTCCCCGCTGCCGAGGGCGAGCACGGGCTGATAGGCGAGGAAGAGCCGCTCCTCGTCGATCGCCGAGCGCAGTGCACCGGCGGTGACGATGCGGTGATAGGCCTGGTGGCTCAGCTCCGGCTGGAAGGTGCGGACGGTGTTGCGCCCCTCGTTCTTGGCCAGGTACATCGCGGCGTCCGCGGCCAGGATCAGCGATTCCGCGTCCTCGCCGTGTTCCGGTGCCAGGGCGATGCCCACGCTCGCCGTGAGGTAGATCGGCCGTCCGCCGGCCTCGAACGGGGCATCCAGGGCCTCGAGCAGGCTGTCGGCGAGTGCCGTGGCCCGCTGACGGGCGTCGTGGCGGGCGACCAGCAGCATGAACTCGTCGCCGCCCACCCGCGCCAGCAGGTCGTCGCCGTGGACGTAGTCGATCAGGCGGCGCGCGACCACCTGGAGTACGGCGTCGCCCTCGCTGTGCCCGAGGCTGTCGTTGACGTCCTTGAACCCGTCCAGGTCGATGAACAGGACCGCCACCTCGGTGCCGGAGGTGGTGCGGTCCGCGAGCGCTCTGTCAAGCGCCTCGCGCAGCGACACCCGGTTGGGCAGCCTGGTGAGCGGGTCGTGGTGGGCGAGATAGCGCAGTTCGGCGCGGCTCTCGTGGAGCTCGGTGATGTCGCTGACCATGGCGATGAGGCGGGGCGGGTCGTCGTCCGTGCCGGCCAGCCGCGAGAAGCTTGCCCAGGCGGGAAAGGCACCGCCATCGGCACGGGGGCACTGGATCTCGCCCTCCCAGTGACCGGCCCGGAATAGCCCACGGCGGATCCCGGTAACCGTCGCCGGGTCGCCTGCGGTGAGCACGTCCATGATGTCCTCGCCTTGCAGCGGGGCCGGGTCGTGGCCGGTTATCCGGCGGAACGCCGGGTTGGACTCGGCGATCCGGCCCTCGCCGTCGGCGATGAGGATGCCCTCGCCGGTGTTCTCCAGTACCGCCGCCGCGAGCCGCAGGCGGGTCTCGCCGCGCAGGCGCTCCAGCTCGGCTGCGGCGCGGGCGGCGAAGATCTGCATCAGTGATCCGGACTCGTCGCCCGGCTCCAGGGCCCGGTCGAATACGGCGGTGAGCAGTCCTATGGGCTCGCCGGTGCTGTCACGCAGCCGGATCCCGATGTAGCCCTCGGCGCCGAGCTCGGCGAGTACTCCGTCCTCCGGGAAGACGTTCGCCACCCCGTGGGAGATCATGCAGGTGTCCTCGTCCAGGGCGAGGCGGCAGGGGGTCTCGGCGAGGGGATAGTGGCCGTCGTGACGGCTGCCGTCCCGGCGCCACCCGGCAAGGATGCTGGCGTAATCGCTCTCCCGGCCCTCCGGGGTCTCGGCGATGTGGACCAGCGTCGCGCCCAGGCTCTCGCCGAGCCGGGTGACGAGCAGCCGGAAGAAGTCCTCGCCGGTGCCGGAGGCGACCTCGGATGCGATGAGGTGCAGCAGCTGCTGCTGGCGGTTGCGCTCCGCGCGGATCACGGCATTGGTGATCTGGTCGGCGAGCTGCGCGGCGAAGCGTACCTCGTCGTGGTGCCAGCGCCGCGGTCCGCCCGCGTGCTCCAGGCAGAGGACCCCGTGGAGACGGCCGTGCAGGCGTATGCCGGCGTCGAGCAGGGCACCGATGCCGGCGGGGGCCAGGTAGTCATCGGTGAGCTCGCGGGTACGGTGATCGGAGAGGGCATCCTCCACGTCCATGCTGCGGTAGCGTTTGAGTGAATCGAGATAGGTCCGGCATGCGGTGGCCGGAACCAGTGGAACGGCGTGGGGTATGTCGTCCCGGATGTCGTGGAGCGCTTCGCAGACCAGGGCCTCCGGGTGTTCGCGGACCCGCCAGACGCTGGCACGCGTGATCTCCAGCGCTTCGCAGGCGGTGCGGCAGATGTGGCGGAGCACGATGTGCAGGTCGCTGCCGTCGCTCACCCGCGGGTCGCTGGCCAGCTCCGATAGGGCGCGCTCCTGGGCGTTGGCACGCTGGAGCCGGCGCTGCTCGGCGAGCTCGGCGGCGCGGCGGTCGTGAACCGGGTGGACCAGCGCGAGCCGGTGGCGGCGGCCGCGCAGCCATACGTCGTTACCCGTGACCTCGGAGTCGAAGCGCGTGCCGTCGGCGGCGACGTGGGTCCAGACACCGGCATAGCGCTTGCCTTGGCTGCTGCGCGCGATCTGGCGGTGCAGCGCCGAGCGCTGTTCGGCGGGATGGATGTCGTCGAGGGTCAGCCTGCACAGCTCGTCGGCGCGGTAGCCGTAGGCCACCTCGGCTGCCCCGTTTGCCAGCAGGATGTTCAGAGTACCCGGGTCGTAGACCAGAACCGGGTGGGGCGTGGCCTCGAACAGGGCCCTGAATTGTTCTTCCGCGGCTTTCCGGTATGTCACCAGCCCCGTGCCCCCAAGCGCGGTTCCCCGGTTACGGGTCGGTCTTCGCAGAGAGTGGCACAGGGGTCGGAGTGGGGCAACTTGGCGGGGTGGCGGGCGATGGTGGCCCACCGGTGAGGCGGACGACGGGGCGGCCCCCGTCGTCCTGAACGCGTTCCGCGATACAGCGGGATCAGAACTCGTAGACGACACCCACGCCCATGGCGTCGTCTTCGTCGTTCTCCTTGTCGTACCAGCCGGCCTCGGCATAGACGTACATGTTGCTGCCCACGTTGTAGGTGCCGAGGAGGTTGAACTCCGTGCGGCTGTCCTCGTCGTCGGCGTCCGGGTCCACCTCGGTGACGGTGGCGGTCAGCGTGCCCATGCCGTAGTCGTAGGCGGCGTTGAGGCTGTAGTAGCCGACCTCGTCGTCCTCGACCGTCTCGCCCTGCTGCTCGGCGCGGGCGGCCAGGGTCAACGGTGCGAGATCCCAGGTGACGGAGGCACCGAAGACGCCGTCCTCGGCCGGGTCGCCGCCTGCGGCGCCGGTCTGGGAGACGATGCCGCGGTCGTCGTAGCCGACGGCGAAGGTGAGGGTGTTGACCTCGTACATGCCCACCACCTGGAAGGCCGACTCGTCGGTGAGCGGCTGCTTGCTGGTGGGGGTGTCGCCGTCGCCGCGGATCTGGCTGGCGACCTGGAATGAGAACCCACCCATCTTGGGCGAGAAGTAGGCGATGGTGTCGCCCTCGCCGGAGATGTCCGACATGCTCGGGCTAAAGGCCTCGAAGGGGTCGACCGGATCCTGGATCGCATCGTTGTAGATGTTGTCCCAGGAGCCCGCACGGACGTTACCGAAGTTGCCCTTGACACCGATATAGGCCTTATCGCCGTCGTTGATGCCGCCGGCGCCCTTCTCCTCGTCCGCGTTGTGCTCGAATTCGGCCTTGAAGTAGCCGGTCAGGCCGTTATCCCAGGTGTGCTCGCCGGCGAAGCCGATGGTGGAGCCGTTGTCGGCGAACTCGGAGCGGCTCTCGGTGTCGCCGCCGTCCGTCGCCTGCTCCTGGGAGTAGTAGATGAACTCGATGGAGCCGTAAACGGAGAACAGCGTGTCGTCGTTGACACGGAAATCGGCGGCGTGGGCGCTGGAGGCGCCGAGGGCGGCGGCGACCGCTAGGGCGGAGATGGCCTTCTTCATTGTCGCGTCCTCATCGTCGGTTGGGTTGCTGTAACAATCCCGTCACATAAATCGCAACGAGAATTGATCGCAACAATACGTGCGGCGATGCTTGGGCGCAACAGGGTTGTTGCATATGTAACTAAAAATTAATTTTTAGTTGTAAATAAACAACGGATAAGGCGTCAGGGCCCTGTCCGCGGAGGGAATGACGAAGGGCCGGTGCGGATGAGCCCCGCACCGGCGTGAGGCGGATCAGGGACGGGCGGCCGCGAGCCGTTCCTCGGCGATGTGGTCGGCGATGGTGCTGGTCGCCCGGCCCTCGCGGGCGGCACGTTCGTAGATCTCGGTAAGGGTGTCGGCGATGGCGTCGACCCGGCGGCGCACGCGCAGGGCGTCGTAGCCGGCATACTCGTCGGCGACGTCGATCACGCCGCCGGCGTTGATGACGTAGTCCGGAGCGTAGAGGATGCCGCGTTCGCGCAGGCGCTCGCCGTCGCCGTCCTCGGCGAGCTGGTTGTTGGCGGAGCCCGCGACCACGCGGGCCTGCAGCGCCGGGATGGTGGTGGCATTGAGCACGGCGCCCATGGCGCAGGGGGCGAATACGTCGACGGGCGCGGCGTGGATGGCGGCGGTGTCCACCGGTTCGGCGTCGAACGCCGAAACGGCGTGACGGCGCGCGGCCTCGTCGATGTCGCTGATCCAGAGCCGGGCGCCGGCGTCATGGAGCATCGCGGCGAGGTGATGGCCGACGTTGCCCACGCCCTGTATGGCCACCCGGATGCCGGTGAGATCGTCGTCGCCCAGGGCCGCACGCACTGATGCGCGGATGCCGACGAACACCCCGCGGGCGGTGGCCGGCGAGGGATCGCCGCTGCGCACGACGCCGTCGGCGTCGCGCTTGTCCGCGATCCCGACGACATGACCGGTGACCCCGGCGATGGTGCGCAGGTCGTCGACGTCGGTGCCGGAGTCCTCGGCGGTGATGTAGAGGCCGTTCAGGTCCTCCACCAGCCGTCCCAGCGCGCGCATCAGCGACGGGGTCTTGTCCCTGTGGGGGTCTGCGATGACTACCGCCTTGCCGCCGCCCAGCGGCAGCCCTGCCATAGCCGACTTGTACGTCATGCCGCGGGAGAGGCGCAGCACATCGGTCAGCGCGGCGCCGTCGTCCGGATAGGGGAACACGCGGCAGCCGCCGAGGCTCGGGCCGAGCCGGGTGCTGTGCACGGCGATGATGGCCCGCAGTCCGGTGTCCGGGTCATGGCCGAAGACCACGCGTTCGTGGCCGCGGAATTCCCGGTGTTCGAACACGCTCATGGGGATCTCCTCCAGTGGTGTCGTTCCGGGCGTTCGGCCCGGCGATCCGTCTCCGCCGCCGCCTTGTGGGCGGGGCGGTTCGAATGATGCGCCCGCCGGAGCACGGGTTACGTGTGTCGGCTGGCGGTTCCAGTCTACCCCGCGGCGTGACGCCGCGCCCATTGCGGCGGCCGCGTGCCGGGATGGCCGCCCCGGGGCGGCGGGCGTAGGCTATGCGCCCGGAGGACGAAGGCGCCGGCGAGCGGCGGGAGGTGACATGACGGCGGCTATATGGCTGGGGGTCGTGACGGCAGCGGCGCTGGCGGGGGCGGTGATACTCGTCCGGCACCTGCACCGTCGGCACGTGGCTCCGGCGGCGGGGGTGGCCCACGGTGTGGTTGCCGTATCGGCGGTGGCGGCGCTGGTGGTGACGCTGTGGGGCGGCGGGCAGGCACTGGCCGCCAACACCGGTGCGTTCGCCCTGTGTCTCGCCGCGGTCGGTGGCGGCTTCGTCGGGGTGTTCCGGCTCGAGGGGGCCGCACCGCCGATGTTCATGGTCTGGCTGCACGCGGCCATGGCGCTGATCGGGATCGTCCTCACCGGGTACGGTCTGCTGATGTAAGTGGGCTTTCCAGATTTGCGAAAAAATATCAATCCCGCAATTCTGTCTTGCCTGCGGTGTAACGGCTGCTATCCTCGCGATATGACGTCAGCGCTGCACAAACAGGGCGGGGGGGGCATCGGCCCGCGATCCCGGCGGTCGCCGGCGTGTGGTGCCGCAGTGGACAGGGGGGGGCCGAGATGAGCGCGAAGGACACCCCCCCGGCCGGCGATGCGCCGGTCACCCTGGAAGCGTTGCAGGCGGTGCTCGCCGACGTCGAGGCGGGGGGAGAGGGACATCGTCTCGGCCGCCGTGCCGCGGCGGTGCTTGCCGATATGGTGGCCGCACCGCGCCAGGCCGCGGTCTACAGCATCACGGAGCTGGCGTCGGCGTTCGGGGTGCACCCGTCGACGCTGACCCGCCTCGCCAAGGCCCTGGGTTATCGGGGGTTCGCCGAGTTCCAGGCGGTCTTCCGCCGGCATGTCGCGCAGACCGGCCATTTCTACAGCGGCCAGGTATCGCGGCTGCGCGACGTCAGTGGCCGTCAGCACGAGACCCTGGAGGTGCTATCCAGGGTGGCGCGCGAGGAGCGCGGCAATATCCAGGGGATGCTGAATAACCTGGACGTGGCCGGCCTGGAGGAGGCGGTCGCCGCGCTGGTCGGCGCCACGCGGGTGCACGTGCTCGGTATGCGCCAGTCCTATCCGCTCGCGAGCTTCTTCTCCTACGGGCTGGGCATGCTCAAATCCGACGTCACCACGCTCAACCCGGAGCACGGGCTCGCCCACGGTCTCGCGCAGATGCGCGACCAGGACGTGCTCGTGGCGATCGGCTTCGCGCCCTATACCCGCGCGACGGTCACCGCGGCGGGGCTTGCGCGTCAGGGCGGCACGGGCGTAATCGCGATCACGGACAGCTATGCCTCGCCGCTCGCCGCACAGGCACGGCACACGTTCGTGGCGCCGGCGACGGGGCTTTTCTTCAGCAACAGCATGGGGGCGGCGCTGATCCTCATCGAGGGGCTTCTGGCGCTGGTCGCACGCGCGCTCGGGGACGACGCGCTCACCGCGCTCCAGGCACGCGAGCGCCTGATCGGGGCGCTCGATGTGGAGCTGTAGTCGGGGGTGGTGGAGAGGTGGCCTGGCGGCGCCCATACTCCCGGGGCGTGACAGTGACAACAGGGCACCACGCACGGCGGCCCAACAGGCTGCCGGCATGAGCAACCAACGGAGGAAAAAACGATGTTGCACAAAAGGAAGCTGCTGACAGGCGTCGTGGCCGGAGCCCTGGCCATGGGCGTCTCTCTGGGTGCGAGTGCGCAGGAGGAGTTCGTTACCATCGGCACCGGCGGCGTCACCGGTGTGTACTACCCGGCGGGCGGGGCGATCTGCCGGCTGGTCAACAAGGGCCGCTCGGAGCACGGTATCCGCTGCTCGGTGGAGAGCACCGGCGGGTCGGTCTACAACCTCAACGCCCTGCGTAGCGGCGAGCTGGACTTCGGCGTGGTCCAGTCCGACTGGCAGTATCACGCCTATAACGGCACCAGCAAGTTCTCCGACCAGGGGCCGTTCAAGAAGCTCCGCGCCGTGTTCTCGCTCCATCCGGAGCCCTTCACGGTGGTGGCCCGGGCGGATTCCGGCATCACCAACTTCGAGGACCTCAAGGGCAAGCGCGTGAACGTCGGCAACCCCGGTTCCGGCCAGCGTGCGACCATGGAGATCGCCATGGACGCGATGGGCTGGAGCATGGACGACTTCTCGCTGGCCTCCGAGCTGAAGGCCTCCGAGATGGCCTCGGCGCTGTGTGACAACAACATCGACGCGTTCGTCTACGTCGTGGGCCATCCCTCCGGCTCCATCGAGGAGGCGACCACCGCGTGTGATGCGCGTCTGGTGAACGTCAAGAACCCGGCCATCGAGAAGCTCGTGGACGAGCGTCCTTACTACTCCTTCGCCACCATCCCGGGCGGGATGTACCGCGGTAATCCGGACGACGTGACCACCTTCGGCGTGCGTGCGACGTTCGTCACCACCACGGACACCTCGGAGAAGGCGGTCTACACCCTGGTGAAGTCCGTGTTCGAGAACTTCGACCAGTTCACCTCGCTGCATCCGGCGTTCCAGGTGCTCAAGAAGAAGGAGATGGCGAACGCCTCTCTGAGCGCGCCGCTGCACGCCGGTGCGGAGAAGTACTACAAGGAGGCCGGCCTGATCGAGTGATCGGGACCGCCGGCCGCGGGGCCCTGCGCCCCGCGGCTCCACCGCCGGGGGGAGCAGGTCGATGACAGCGGATACGCGTGAGACGGGGCAGACGGAAAACAGCGGCAGCGCCGGGGTCGGCACCGAGGACGTGCTCGCCACGGAGACCGGCGGGCGGCATCCCGGCGGGTTCCCGGCGAAGCTGCTTTTCGCCGTGCCGCTGCTCTGGTCGCTGTTCCAGATCTGGTACGCCTCGCCGCTGCCGTTCATGCTCGACTTCGCGGTGTTCAATTCCACGGAGGCGCGGGCGATCCACCTGGCCTTCGCGATGTTCCTGGCCTTCCTGGCCTTTCCCGCCCTGAAGGGCTCGCCGCGGGACCGGATCCCCGCAATGGACTGGATACTGGCGGTGGTCGCGGCCTTCACCGCGGCCTATCTGTTCCTCTTCTACCAGCAGCTTTCCCAGCGCCCGGGTCTGTATACCTGGTATGACGTGGCCGTGGCGGTCACCGGCATGGTGCTGCTGCTCGAGGCCACCCGGCGCTCGCTCGGACCGCCGTTGATGGTGGTCGCGCTGATCTTCCTCACCTACACGTTCGCCGGCCCCTATATGCCCGACGTGATCAGCCACGACGGGGCGAGCCTGCAGCGGGCGATGGGCCAGTACTGGCTCACCACCGAGGGCGTGTTCGGCGTCGCGCTCGGGGTGTCGACGAGCTTCGTGTTCCTGTTCGTGCTCTTCGGTGCACTGCTGGAGCAGGCCGGCGCCGGCGCGTACTTCATCAAGGTCGCGTTCGCGCTGCTCGGCCACATGCGCGGCGGACCGGCCAAGGCCGCCGTGGTCGCCTCCGGGCTCTCGGGCGTGATTTCGGGCTCCTCGATCGCCAACGTGGTGACCACCGGTACCTTCACCATCCCGCTGATGAAGAAGGTCGGTTTCCCCGGCACCAAGGCCGGTGCGGTGGAGGTGGCCGCCTCCACCAACGGCCAGCTCACGCCGCCGGTGATGGGCGCGGCGGCCTTCCTTATGGTGGAGTACGTCGGTATTCCCTACATCGAGGTGGTCAAGCACGCGATCCTGCCGGCGCTGATCAGCTATATCGGGTTGATCTACATGGTCCACCTGGAGGCGGTGAAGGCCGGCATGAAGCCGATGCATACGCGCAACCGCGGGCCGCTGTACATGCGTCTGGCGACCACGGCGGGGATCCTGTTCGTGATCTGCGCGCTGAGCCTCGGTGTCTACTACGGTGTGGGCTGGATCAAGACCGTCTTCCCGGGGGCGTCTCTCGAGATCATCGCCGTGCTCGTCGCCCTGGTGTACGTGGCGCTGGTGTGGCTCGCGGCACGTCAGCCCGAGCTCACCTCCGAGTTCGAGATGGACCCGGAGACCGGCAACATCCGAGTCCCCGAGGCCGGGCCGACGGTGCGCGCCGGACTGTACTTCCTGCTGCCGGTGGTGGTGCTGGTCTGGTGTCTGATGGTGGAGCGCTTCTCGCCGGGACTCTCGGCGTTCTGGGCGGTGATGTTCCTGATCATCATCGCGGTGACCCACCGGCCGCTGCTTTCCGCGTTCCGGGGCCGCGGCGCGATCGGCGGCGAGGTGGTGCGCGGTGGCCGTGAGCTCGTCTACGGCATGGTCGAGGGCGCGCGCAACATGATCGGCATCGGCGTGGCCACGGCCACCGCCGGTATCGTCGTGGGCACGGTCACGCTCACCGGCATCGGCCTGGTGATGACCGAGTTCGTGGAGTTCATCTCCGGCGGCAGCCTGATCCTGATGCTGCTGTTCACCGCCATCATCAGCCTGCTCCTCGGTATGGGCCTGCCGACCACGGCCAATTACATCGTCGTCTCCACGCTGATGGCGCCGGTGGTGGTGGAGCTGGCGGCGCAGCAGGGGCTGGTGGTGCCGCTGATCGCGGTGCACCTGTTCGTGTTCTACTTCGGCATCCTCGCCGATGACACGCCGCCGGTGGGGCTGGCCGCCTTCGCCGCCTCGGCGATATCCGGTGCAGACCCGATACGCACCGGCGTTCAGGGCTTTACCTACGATATCCGCACGGCGATCCTGCCGTTCATGTTCATCTTCAACACCCAGCTGTTGCTGATGGGGCTGACCGGGCCGTTCGACCTGATCGTGACCATCACTTCCGCGGTGGGGGCCATGCTACTGTTCGCCGCGGCCACCCAGGGCTTCTGGCTGGTGCGCAGCCGCTGGTACGAGACGGTGGCGCTGCTGCTGATCGCGTTCACGCTCTTCCGTCCCGGTTTCTGGTGGGACGAGGTCTATCCGCCCTATCGTCAGGCGGAGCCCACCCAGCTCGAGGCCGTCGCCGCGCGCCAGCCCGCCGGCGGCCAGGTCCCGATCCGGGTGCGGGGCATGACCATCGAGGGCAAGCAGGTGGACAAGACCATCCTCCTGCCCCTCGGGGACAAGGCCGACAGCGGCGACGCCCGGCTGCGCGAGGCGGGGCTGACCCTGCAGGCGGCCGGCGATGGCGCACTCCAGGTCCAGCGCGTGCGCTTCGGCAGCGCGGCGAAGAAGGCGGGCCTCGACTTCGGCTACCGGATCGTGTCGGTGCAGGTGGACAATGAGCGCCCGCCCAAGGAGCTCATGTATATCCCCGCACTCGCGCTGCTCGGGCTCGTCGCCTGGCTGCAGCGACGGCGCCGGCCGCTCGAACCCGAACCCGCCGGTTCCACCGGGGAACAGCCGGCGTGAGCCGGTGCACCGTAACGCCTCATTGCGGAGGGCACTGACGTGTTCAAAAAACTGCTGCTGCCGGTGGATCTCCAGGACGACACGGGCTCGGGGGACGAGGCGGCCGAGCTGGCTGTCGGGCTCGCCCGTGCCCATGGTGCGGCGATCCACGTGCTCAGCGTCTTCCCGGGGGTCGGCCTGCCCTGGGTGTCCACCTACTTCCCGGCGGACAGCCTTCAGCGTGCCCGTGACGACCTGCGCCGGCGTCTCACGGACTGGGCGGGCGATCATATCCCAGCGGAGATCCCGTGCACGGTGGATATCGCCGAGGGGTCGCCGCACCGCTGCATCCTCGACGAGATCAGGCATGTCGGTGCCGATCTCGTCGTTATGCCGAGCCACGACGAGACCGGCGCCGAGCGGGTGTTCCTGGGGTCCGTGGCCGCGCGGGTGGTGGAACGGGCGCACTGCTCCGTGCTGGTCGTGCGCCACCCGCGGCGGGGCTAGTAACATGTCCGGCCCCGCTGGAGAAGGAGCGCACCATGACCGCCGAACCCTCGCTGCATGAGCGTCTGAACGCCGAGACGGCCCGCATCCGCTGGTCGGAGCTCGAACGCCATTTCGCCCGCGGCGCCACCGTGACCGTGGCCCGTGACCTGGACCTGGTCGAGGTGGCCCGGCGGTTCGTCGAGGACGATACCGCCCATGTCTCCGCGTGGCTGGAAGAGGGCCGCGTCGCGCGCACCAGTGACGACGAGGCGCGCGCCTGGGCGGCGGTCGACGCCGAGCTCTGGGCGGTGGTGGTGCCGCCGTGGGTCCTGGTCCAGGAGGACCAGCCCCCCGGCAACGAGCACTGAGCCCACCCGGCGCCGCGGCCTCCGCTGCGGCGCAACATTTGTTACCATGCGAATGATTCGCGGCATGCCTGCCGCGGGGCCGGGACGTGGCCGCCTGTATGCTCCGCCGCGGCGTCTCCCGGTAGTCCGCTAACCCCTCGTGGTGGCGCCGGCGCGCCGCCGTTGCTGCACGGAGGCGCAAGTTGTCCGTTCGGGCCGTGATCACCGCCCTGCTGGCCTATTTCTCCCTCTATGCCCCCCAGCCCCTGCTGCCACGGCTGGCCGACAGCCTTGCCGTGAGCGAGTCCCAGATCGCCCTGCTGATGACGGCGACCCTGTTGCCGCTGGGCGTTGCGCCACTCGCCTACGGGGCACTGCTCGGGCGCTGGCAGACCACCCGGGTGCTCTGTGTCGGCACGGCCGGGCTGGGCGTGGCGGCGTTGGTGTTCATGGCGGTGCCCCGGTACCCGGTCATGCTCGCCGCCCGCCTCGCCCAGGGGCTGCTATTACCCGCGGTCATGACGGCGCTGATGACGGCGATCGCCGGCCGGGCGACCCCGGAGCGGCTGCAGCGGGTCATGTCGGTGTACGTGGCCGTGACCATTGTGGGGGGCTTCGGGGGACGGCTGCTGGCCGGTTCGGCCGCGACGTGGTGGGACTGGCACGTATTCTTCCTCGCCCTCGGGCTCGGGTTGATCACCAGCGCTGTTTGGTGGTCCCGGGCACCGCAGCGGGCCATGGAGCCGCGCCCGGCGCCGAGCTGGGCGGGGGTTCGGTCGCTCTGGCGCGAGGGCGGCAACGGCTATCTCTTCACCGCGATCTTCTGCCTGTTCTTCGTGTTCGTCGGCCTGCTCAACTACCTGCCGTTCCGGGTGAAGGCACTGGCGCCGGCGGCCACGGAGCTGCAGATCAGCCTGCTGTATGCGGGCTATCTCATGGGGATCGTCTCGGCGCTGGGTGCGCCCCGGGTCATCCGCCGCCTGGGTGGGCGGGCGCGGGCGGTCGTGCTGGGTTACGTGATTTACTGCGTCGCCCTGGCCGGTACGCTGATCCCGAACCTGTGGGCCGTCTTCGCGGTGGTGTTCGTCTTCTGCGGCGGGATGTTCCTGGTCCACTCCATCGCCTCCGCCGAGGTCAACCGCTCGCAGAGCCCGCACCGGGGCATGATCAACGGGCTCTACGTCTCCTCGTATTACCTCGGCGGCGTGCTGGGCTCGTATCTGCCCGGCCTGGTTTATGAACGCTGGGGCTGGACCCCGACCGTCGCGGTGATCGCCGTGGTCGCGCTTGCCGGGCTGGTGCTGAGCCAGCGCTACGCCAGCGTCAGCGCCCGAGGCGTTCGCTGAAGCGCCGGCGGAACGCCGCCAGCTTGGGGGCGATGACCACCTGGCAGTAGCCCTGCTCCGGATGGTTGCGGAAGTAGTTCTGGTGGTAGTCCTCCGCCGGGTGGAAGCGGGACAGTGGCACCACCTCGGTAACGACCGGGTCGGCGAATACCCCCTCGCGTTCCAGCTCGGCGATCGCGGCCCCGGCATCGGCCTTCTGCTCGTCGTCGTGGTAGAGGATGACGGAGCGGTACTGCGGGCCGACATCGTGGCCCTGGCGATTGGGCGTGGTCGGGTCGTGGACGGAGAAGAACACGCCCAGCAGCTCCCGATAGCCCACCGCCGAGGGGTCGTAGGCGATCTGAACCACTTCCGCGTGGCCGGTGTCGCCCCGGCACACCGCCTCGTAGGTGGGGGCTTCGGCGTGGCCGCCGGCGTAGCCGGGGGTTACCGACCGGACCCCGGGCAGCTCCTGGAACACGGCCTCCAGGCACCAGAAACAGCCGCCGCCAAGGGTTGCCAGGGCCGTGTCGTCCATCTCGCTCATGGGGCTGCTCCGTATCCGCCGGGTCAGGACGCCCGCCGCTCGAGCTCGCGGCGCAGGCGCTCGACCTCGCGCTCGGCCTCGACCTGTGCCGTGACGTCCTTCTGGATGCCGATGAAGTAGGTAAGCCGGTCTTCGTCGTTGAACACCGGAGTGATGGAGAGCTCGTTGTAGAACAGCGAGCCGTCCTTGCGGTAGTTGCGCAGCACGACGCGGCAGGGCCTGTCCGCCGCCATTGCGGTGCGCAGTGTCGCCAGTCCGGGCTGGTCCCGGTCCTCGTTCTGGAGGAAGCGGCAGTCCCGGAACAGGATCTCGTCGCGGTGATAGCCTGTCAGCCGCTCGAATGCCTCGTTCACGTAGATGAGGATGTGATCGTCCCCCTCCTGCTCGGCAACGACAATGCCGTCGTTCGAGGCGTCCAGCAGTCGCTGGAGGAGCACCGGGTCGAGGCTGTCCACGTCCGCCATTCCATTGCCCTGTACCAAGTCATCTGCCGCTTAGCTTACTAAGCCGGTTACAGGTAACGCCACCCTGCGGCAGGCGCGCCATGCCGCGCCCGGCAGCGTCCCGGACCTGAACGGTCCGTGCTGCCCGGGTGTGTGCCGGCCTACCGGCTCAGCCGGCGTCGTGCGGTCCGCCGTGCCCGCCCGGCGGTTCCGGATTGCCGGCGGGTAGCCATACCGGGGTCCGGGCGGCGGCACGCTCGTGCTCGAGCGCCCAGCGCACCGACGGGAAGGCCAGCTCGTCCCACGGGATCTCACCCCAGGTGAACAGGCCGACGGCCTGGGACTCGGGGCCGGCGGCGACGGCGGGGTCCAGCAGTCGTGCGCGGTAGATCAACTGGACCTGGTTGATATGGATAAGGTTGTAGACCGCGAGCAGCCCGTCGAGTGCCAGCGCGGCGTTCGCCTCCTCCATGGCCTCGCGGCGGGCGCCGTCCTCGGTGCTCTCGTGCAGCTCCAGGTAGCCGGCGGGCAGTGTCCAGTAGCCGACACGCGGCGGGATGGCACGGCGGCAGAGCAGGAAACGCGCGCCGAGTCGGGGCACGCTGCCAACGACGATGCGCGGGTTCTCGTAGGCGATGTAGCCGCAGTCCGGGCAGGTCAGGCGGGGACGGTCGTCACCGCTCGGGGTGCGCTCGACACGCGGGCCGCTGTCGGGTGAGGAGGGAGTGGACATGAAATCCTCGCCGCGGGAGAAACCCACGGCGAGGATAGCGTGACGGGCGCGGCATCGCCACGCCCGCCGGGTCGCTGCCGCCTAGAATCGGTAGCCCACCGCGATGGTGTAGACCCAGGGATCGATGTCGACGTCGATGGTGCTCTTCGGGTTGGGGCCGCCGGAGAGGGTCGCCTCGGTGTCGATGTCGATGTAGCGGATGTCCGCGTTCAGCAGCCAGTTGTTGCCGAGCTCGTAGTCGAAGCCCACCTGGCCGGCCAGCCCGAACGAGTCGTCCAGCGACAGATCGTCGTAGCCGGTGGCCGCGGTGGTGTCGCTGTCCACGTCCTCGTCGAAGAACATGGTGTAGTTCAGGCCGACGCCCGCGTAGGGGCGGAACGCGGTGCCGGTGTCGAAATGGTACTGCACGCTCAGGGTCGGCGGCAGGTGCTTGGTGGAGCCGACGTCCAGCCCGTCGATGCCGTCCTCGCCCGAGATGTCGTGGGAGAACGGGGTGGCGGCGAGGAGCTCGACGGCGATGTTGTTGGTGACGAAGTAGCCGACGGTCAGGCCGAGCTGGGTGTCGTTGTCCACGCTCACCGCGCCGTCGAGGCCCTCCAGCGGACCGGAGGGATCGCTGCTGTCGTCGTTCGGGGCGACGAGGGTCGGCCCCGCGCGCACGATCCAGTCGCCGGCGCTGGCGGCACTCGCGCTGGTCGTGACCATGCCCGCGGCCAGTGCGGCGGCGGCGAGGGCGGTGATTTTCTGGGCACGCTCCATGACACGCTCCTTGTTGGTGATTAATGGCATGAACGTGGCGTCAAGTCTGCCGAGCGTGCTGTCATCGGATCGTGATCTGAATCAAGAGTGGGGCGGATTCCCGTCGCGCCCGGTACGGGCGGCGGGCGGGTGCGGTGTGGTATAACAAGGCGCCGAATCCCGGGCCGCCGCCGCGGCCGCTTGGACCCCGCACCCGCAACGCCGGAGAGCGTAGCCGATGACTACCACCATCAAGCAGGACGACCTCATCCAGAGCGTGGCCGACGCGCTCCAGTACATCTCCTACTACCATCCGAAGGACTTCATCGACGCCGTTCACGAGGCGTACCAGCGCGAGGAGAACCCGGCCGCGCGGGACGCCATGGCGCAGATCCTCGTCAACTCGCGCATGTGCGCCCAGGGGCATCGCCCGATCTGCCAGGACACCGGTATCGTCACCGTCTTCCTCAGGATCGGCATGGACGTGCGCTGGGAGGCGCAGATGAGCGTCGAGGACATGGTCAACGAGGGTGTGCGCCGGGCCTACAATCATCCCGACAACAAGCTGCGCGCCTCCATTCTCGCCGACCCGGCCGGCAAGCGTACCAACACCCGGGACAATACCCCGGCGGTGATCTACACGGACCTGGTGCCCGGCGACCGCGTCGAGGTGGAGGTGGCCGCCAAGGGCGGCGGCTCCGAGGCGAAATCGAAGTTCGCCATGCTCAACCCGTCAGACAGCATCGTCGACTGGGTGCTGGAGCAGGTGCCGAAGATGGGAGCCGGCTGGTGCCCGCCGGGGATCCTCGGCATCGGTATCGGCGGCACCGCGGACAAGGCCATGCGCCTGGCCAAGGAGGCCTGCATGGAGTCCATCGACATCCACGAGCTCCAGGCCCGGGGCGCGCAGAATACCGCCGAGGCGCTGCGTCTCGAGCTCTTCGAGAAGGTCAACGAGCTCGGTATCGGCGCCCAGGGGCTGGGCGGGCTGACCACCGTGCTCGACGTCAAGATCCGCGACTATCCGACCCACGCCGCGAACAAGCCGGTGGCGATCATTCCCAACTGCGCGGCGACCCGGCACGTGCACTTCGATCTGGACGGCTCCGGGGTCGCGGCGCTGCCGGTGCCGAAGCTCGAGGACTGGCCGGAGGTGACCTGGGGCGACTCCGGTGACGTCCGCCGGGTCAACCTGGATACGGTCACGCCGGAGGAGACCCGGAGCTGGAAGCCCGGTGAGACCCTGCTGGTCTCGGGCACCGTGCTCACCGGCCGTGACGCCGCCCACAAGCGGATCCAGGACATGCTCGCCCGCGGCGAGGAGCTGCCGGTGGATTTCCGTGGTCGTTTCATCTACTACGTCGGCCCGGTGGACCCGGTGGGCGACGAGGTCGTGGGCCCCGCCGGTCCGACCACGGCGACGCGCATGGACAAGTTCACCGAGATGATGCTCGGCGAGACCGGCCTGGCCGGGATGATCGGCAAGGCGGAGCGCGGGCCCGAGGCGGTGGAGGCGATCCACAGGCACGGTGCGGTGTATCTCATCGCCGTCGGCGGTGCCGCCTACCTCGTCTCCCGCGCGATTCGCAGCGCCCGGGTGGTGGCCTTCGAGGACCTCGGCATGGAGGCGATCCACGAGTTCGAGGTCGAGGACATGCCGGTGACCGTGGCGGTGAGCGCGGACGGGGAGTCCGTCCACCGCAGCGGTCCGCAGGAGTGGCAGGCGCGTATCCGCGGTATCCCGGTGGCCGTGGAGTAGACGCCCGTATTGCCGCCCCGGGGCGCGTTGTCTACGCTTGGGCCCTGGTGCTTCGGGGTGGTGAGCCAGAGGAGGGTGAGGGCATGTCCGTGCGGAGCTGCCTGCCGGTTGTGGTTGCGGTGCTGCTCGTCATGGTGTCGACGGCAGCCGCCGCGGCCACCGTGCAACCCAGCGGTGTCACACCGTCCCGCGATGACGAGCCGGTACTGACCCTGATCGCGCCGGATGGCCGTCACGAACTGTCCCTGGCGGATATCGAGGGGCGGCTGTCGCTGTATGACACGACCCTGACGACCGCAGAGGGCATGTCCGGCCGGTTCACCGGCGTTAAGCTGGCGGCGTTCATGCGGGCCTTCGGGCTCGACGACGCGCAACGGATCCGCTTCATTGCGGCGGATGACTACACGGTGTTCCTCACCCCGTCGGAGATCCATGACGGCGCGTACCTGTTGGCGACGCGCTTCAACGGCGCGCCCATGGACATCTCGGACAAGGGGCCGTTGCGCCTTCTCGTGCCGGCGCAGGCTCGCGCCGTGCGCGAGGGCGAGCGCTCCCAGGCCGACTGGATCTGGTCCATCGTCGAGATCCACGCTCGATGAGCCCGATCCGCCGGCTCTGGCTGGTCGAGATCGCGCTCTTCCTTGCGGCGGCGGTGCCGGTCGTCGGCCTCACCGCGGTATTCTTCTCCAACGCCTCGCGCGACAGCGGCGCCGACTACACCGCGTTCGCCGCGGAGGTCGTGCGTGCCCAGCAGGAGGAGTCGCGTCTGGGGCACGCGGTGACGCATTTCCTGGATCGCCCGGATGCCACCAACCGTCAGGCCCTGCTCGATCGCATCGCCATTATCCGCAACCGTCAGGAGACCGCCCGTCACGCGCTGGCGGCGCTGTCGTTCGGTGAGGCGTTTATCGAGCGTATGCGCGAACCAATGACGGATCTCGATCAGGCCCTGGAGCGGCTGGAGGCCGTCGTGCGTGGCGATCATCCGGCGCGCGGCCCGCTCGCCGATGTGGTGCGTGACCGGGCGTACGCGGTTCAGGACGGTATCGCCTACGTTTACAGCCAGATGCTGGACCGTGTGCTCCAGGGCTCCGCCGCCCAACGGCGTTTCATGGACCGGCTGGAGGTCGGACTGCTGGTGCTGGCGGGGCTGGTACTGGCCTTCATCATCGGCCTGATCGTCGCGATACGATTCCTGCGCGAGCAAAAGCGCGCGCTCACCGAGCGCACGGTCACGGACTATCTCACCGGCCTCGCCAACCGCCGCGCGATGGTGGACCGGGCCCGCGACGTGCTGGCCCTGGCCGCCCGCTCCCGTCTGCCGTGCAGCCTGGCGATCATCGACCTGGATCACTTCAAGCTCATCAATGACCGTTACGGCCACCCCGTCGGCGATAGGGTGCTGCGCACCCTCGGTGCACGGTTGCCGCAACTCGTGCGCGAGAGTGACGTCGTGGCCCGTCTCGGTGGTGAGGAGTTCTGCATCCTCATGCCGGATACGCGCCTCGACGGTGCCCGCGAGCTGTGCGAGCGTCTGCGTGCGGCGGTCGCGCGGCTGCGCTACGAGGCGGGCGAGACGGATCCCGTGGGGTGCACCGTCAGCATCGGGCTTGCCTGTACCGAAGACGGTGCAGAGAGTTTCGCGAGCCTGTATTCCCGTGCCGACCGCTCGCTCTATGCCGCCAAGGCGGCGGGCCGGGATCGTGTGCTCGACGAGCGCGACGTCGCCTGATCCGGGCGGCCGGGGAGGGGTAGCGTGAGGAGGCGCCGGTGGCGCTGATCGAGTTCGAGGACCTGCACATGCGCTACGGCGGTGCCGCCGGGCGCGTCGTCCTCGCCGGTGCGAGCGCTCGCGTGTCGCGGGGCGAGTTCGTGGTCGTCCTGGGGCGAAGCGGCTCGGGGAAGTCCACACTGCTCAATATCCTCGGAGGGCTGGATCGTCCCTCGGCAGGATCGGTGCGTTTCGACGGGCGGGCGCTGTTCACGCTGCCCGACGCGGCGCTGACCCGCCTGCGCCGGGCACGCATGGGCGTGGTCTTCCAGTCGTTCAACCTCATCCCCACCCTGACCGCCGCAGAGAACCTGCGCCTGCCGCTGGCGCTCAACCGCCTGGCGGACAACGGCCGCGTCGCGTCGTGGCTGGCCCGCGTCGGCCTCGAGGACCGCGGGACCGCCTGGCCGGAGCAGCTCTCGGGCGGCGAGCAGCAGCGCCTTGCCGTGGCCCGCGCGCTCATCCACGAGCCGGAGCTCATCCTCGCCGACGAGCCCACCGGCAACCTCGATATCGACAACGCCCGTGCCGTGGTCGCGCTGCTGGACGGGCTCTGCCGGGAGGCGGGGCGGACGCTGGTGATGGTCACCCACAGCCGTGAGGTCGCCGGGCTCGCGGACCGGTTGCTGACCATTCGCGGTGGCCGCCTGGTGCCGGTGGCGGACTGAGCATGCGCTGGCTGCTCCTCGCCGGGCGCCGGGCACTGCTGCGTGAGCCCTTGCAGCTGCTCATCGCGGTGGCGGGGATCGCCCTCGGCGTCGCCGTGGTGGTCGCCGTGGACGTGGCCAACCGCGCCGCCCGTTACGCCCTGGACGACGCGGTCACCCGGGTCGCCGGCGCGGCGACCCACCAGGTCGTCCCGGCGGGGGACGACCTGCCGGAGTCCGTGTACCGGCGGCTGCGGGTCCGCGTGGGCGTGGCGCGGGCGATGCCGGTCGTGAGCGGTGATGTCACCGTGGCCGGGCGGCGCTACCGCCTGCTCGGCATCGACCCCCTGGTGGCCGGGCCGTTCCGGACCGGCGTCGGCGCGGAGGCGGGCGCGCCGCTGGCCCCCATGCTTGTCCACGGTGACCGGATTGCCGTGACCACGGCCACGGCACGGGCGCTCGGTGTGGCCCGGGGGGACGTGCTGTGGCTGGACGCGGCGGGGGGCAGGCACCGGGTACGCGTCGAACGAGTGCTGGCCACGGTGGGAGGGCGCCTGGACGGCGTCATCCTCACGGACATCGCCGCCGCCCAGGAGCTGCTGGACCGGGTGGGACGTCTGTCACGCATCGATCTCATCGCCGACGCGGCGACCGCGGCACGGGTTCGCGGGGCGCTGCCGCCCGGCGTCCGGCTGTTCCCGGCAGGGCAGCGCCGGGCCGGTCTGGCCGGAATGACCCGCGCCTTTCACGTCAATCTCCGGGCCATGTCGCTGCTCGCCCTGGCGGTCGGGCTGTTCCTGGTGCTCAACACCATGAGTTTCCTGGTCGTGCGCCGGCGCGGGATGCTGGCGACACTGCGCGCGGTGGGAGCCACGCGGGGCCAGGTCGTGGTCCAGGTGCTGGCGGACGCCGCGCGCCTGGCCGCGGCGGGCACGCTGCTGGGCCTGCCCCTCGGTGCGGGCCTGGGGGTGGGGCTCAGCGGCCTCGTCGCCACCACCGTGGACCGGCTCTATCTCAGCATCCCCACGGTGGATCCCTGGCAGCCGACGGCGCTGGTTGCCGGCGCCCTGCTCGGGCTCGCCGGTCCGCTCGCCGCGGCGCTCCCCGCCGCGCTGGAGGCCGCCGGCGTCACACCGCGGGCAGGGCTGGCCCGGGCCCACCTGGAGGCGCGGGCCTGGCGCAGCGCGAGCCGTATGGCGGCGGCCGGTGTCCTCGCCGGGGTGGCCGGGACGGTGGTGATCCTGCGGACGTCCGGACTGATCGGCGGCTTCGCCGGTCTGTTCGCGGTGATCCTGGGATCGGCGCTGCTGGCGCCGGCGTGGGTCCGTCTGGCGGCCCGCGTCGGGGGTGTTGCAGGGCCGCTCGGCTGGCGACTCGCCGTGCGCGGTGCGTCCGCGTCGTTAAGCCGTACCGGTGTGGCGGTGGCGGCGCTGTCCGTGGCCGTGGCCACGGTCATCGGCGTGGCCACCATGATCGGCAGCTTCCGCACCAGCGTGGTCGACTGGCTGGACGCCAGCCTGCGCTCGGACCTCTACATCGATGCCGACGCCGGTGTGCCGGCGAGGTTCGCGGAGCGTGTCAAGGTCATGCCCGGGGTCGCCCGGGTCACGCGGGGGGCGCGGCGACGGCTCGCGGTGGCGGACGGCGAGATCACCGTCCGCGGGGTGAGCGTCACGGCGGCGGACCGCCGTGCCTATCCGGTGGTGCGCGGCGGCCCGGATACCTGGCGGGCGTTCAGCGAGGGCCGGGCGGTGCTGCTCAGCGAGCCCCTCGCGGCCCGCCTGGGGCGCGGTCCCGGTGACGCTCTGACCCTGCCCTCGCTGGACGGCCCGGAGACGGTAAAGGTGGCCGGCGTGTACCGCGATTACGCGAATGTGCGCGGGACGGTGCTCATGCGGCTGGGTCTGTTCCGCCGCTTCTGGGGCGTGGCCCGGCTCGACGGGATCGGCGTGGTTGCCGCGCCGGGCACGGACGTCGACGCCCTCGCCGCCCGGGTACGCGCCCGTCTGCCGGCCGGGGCCACGCTGGTGGATAACGCTACCGTGCGCCGGCGCTCGCTCGCCGTATTCGACCAGACCTTCCGGGTGACCCGGGTGCTCCAGCTACTGGCGGCCGTGGTGGCCTTCGTTGGCGTGCTGGGCGCGCTCATGGCGCTCCAGCTCGAGCGTGTCCGGGAGTTTGCCGTGCTCCGTGCCCTCGGGCTGACCCGGCGCGGACTCGCCGGCCAGGTCCTGGCACAGAGCGGCTTCCTCGGGGTCGCGGCGGGGATATGGGCCGTGCCCCTGGGGCTGGTGCTGGCGTGGCTTCTGGTGGCGGTTATCAACCGCCGCGCATTCGGCTGGGGGCTTGTCCTCGAGCTGCAGCCGGCCGCGCTGGCCCAGGGCGTGGCGCTGGCGGTGGCCGCCGCCGTGCTCGCTGCGGCGTGGCCCGCATGGCGACTGGCCAGGCAGATTCCGGCGGCCGGTCTGCGGGGCGATTAGTCTCAAGTAACGGGATGCCGTACCGGTGCGGGTATTTTGTTCGTGTGCTAATATACGCAATATCAACTAATATCTGACCGGGGACGCAACGCAACCGCATGGGCCTTCGTGAAATCGCCATCGGCGGCATATTCATCAGTCCGCTGCTCGTCTATCTACTCCTGGGAGTCATCGTCACGGTGTGTCTGCGCCTGCTCCTGCACCGGCTCGCCGGCCACGGCGCGCCCTGGCAGGAGGCGTGGTTCGACGCCGCACTGTTCGTGATCGCGACCGCCGCGGTCGCCTACCTGGGCGCGCCGGCGCCGGGGGGCGGCTGATATGGGCACCGCGCTGCGCATCCTCGCCACGCTCGTCGTCGTCGCGCTGGCCGTCGCCGCCGGTGCCTGGCTCTGGCACTACTATCTCTACTCGCCATGGACCCGGGACGCGCGGGTGCGCGCCGACGTGATCACCGTGGCGCCGGATGTCTCGGGCTGGGTGCGCACGCTGAGCGTCGCCGACAACCAGGGTGTCGAGCGCGGCGACGAGCTCTTCCGCATCGACCGTGCGCGTTACCGGGTCGCCGTCGACGAGGCGAAGGCCGCGGTGGCCAGTGCCCGGGCCCGCCTCGAGCGCAAGCGCCACGTCGCCGAGCGCCGCTCCCGGCTGACCCGCGAGGCGATCAGCACGGAGGACCGCGAGGCCGCACGTATCGATACCCGGGTCGCCGAGGCGGCGCTGGCGAGCGCGAAGGCCGACCTCGAGAAGGCCCGGCTGGAGCTTGAGCGCACCACGGTTACCGCGCCGGCGTCGGGGCACGTCCTCAATCTCCAGCTCGCCGAGGGCGACTACGCCAGCGCCGGCACCGCGGTGATGGCGCTGGTGAAGTCGGGCTCCTACTACGTCACCGGCTATTTCGAGGAGACGAAGATGCCACGCATCCATGCCGGCGACGCCGCCGAGGTGATTCTGATGAGCGGCGATACGCGCCTCGGCGGTCACGTCGCCGGCATCGGCCGCGGCATCGCCGACACCAACACCGCGCCCAACGGCCAGCTGCTGCCGCAGGTCCAGCCGACCTTCAACTGGGTACGCCTGGCCCAGCGCATCCCCGTGCGCATCGCCCTGGATGAGGTGCCCGCCGGTACCCGCCTGAGCGCGGGGATGACGGCGACGGTCCGCATAATCGACGACCGGGACTGAGTCGCCGTGCCGGTGCTCCTGGAGGCGTATCTCACGCCCTCACGCCAGGCCCTGCGCTTCGCGCTGAAGGCCACGCTGGCGATGCTGCTCGCGCTCTACGCGGCGCTGTGGTTCGATCTCGAGCGCCCGTACTGGGCCCTCATCGCGGCCGCCTTCCTGCAGATCCGCCCCATGAGCGGTATGGTCATCGAGAAGGGGCTGTGCCAGATCGGGGGGACCCTGATCGGTGCCGTGGCCGGGATCGCGGTGATGGCGCTCTCGGCCCAGGCGGCGGCGCCGGCACTCTATGCGCTCACGCTGTGGGTGATGGCCTGCGCCTATGCGGGCTCGCTCATGCGGGGCAATTTCACCTATGGCTGCGTGATGGCCGCGATCACAGCGCTGCTGGTCGTGTTCCTGTCGCTCAGCCAGCCGGACCGCGTGTTCGACGTGGCCGTCGCGCGCGTCTCCGAGCTTGGCCTCGGCGAGATCAGCGCCACCCTGGTGAGTGCGCTGGTCTGGCCGGTACGGGTGACCGACCATCTCGCCGAGCAGGCGGATGCGGCGATCAACTCGGCTTTCACCCACGCGGGCCAGCGCCTGGATGCGGATATGCCGCTGGCCACGGTGCAGCGCTCGCTGACCGCGAGTCTGGGGCCGCTGAACGTGCTCGAGGCAGACAGCCAGGCCGCCCGCTACGAGGGGCCGGGGGGTGGTGCCCGCATCCGCGCCGCCCATGTGCTCACCCAGCGCGCGATGCGGCTGTTTGCCGCCCTGGGCGGCATACAGCAGCTCCTGCGTGACCACCCCGGGCGTATCGGCGCGCCGCTGTGCATGTTCGCCGGCGAGATGGCCGAGGGCTTCCGGGAAGCCGAGTCCGCCCGCGGTGTCCCGACCGCCCGGCGCCACCTCCAGGCCCTGCGCGAACGGGCCCGGACGTATCCGGACGACGATCTCGATCCGCTCCAGCGGCGGGTGGTCACCGGGCTGCGCGCCATACTCGGCCACGCCATGGTCCTGCTCGACGCCCGCGAGGCGATCGCCCATCCCGGCCGCCACCAGCTCCGTTCCGGCGTACCCGCCTGGCACCGCGACCACGGCGAGGCGGCGGTGAACGCCCTGCGGGCCGGCGCGGCGTTCGCCGCCTCGGCAGCGTTCTGGGTCGCCACGCACTGGAGCGGTGGTCCCATCGCGGTGCTGATGGCAACCCTGCCGTCCGTGCTGTTCGCCAACCGGGACAACCCGGCGACGATCTGCACGATGTTCTTCAAGGGCATGCTCGCAGCGCTGCCGAGCGCCTTCCTGTTCGGACACGTGCTGCTCGCGCGGGCCAGCGGTTTCCCGATGCTGGCGATGCTGGTGCTCACACCGTTGTTCATCGGTCTGCTGGGGGCGGGGCATCGCCGGCTGGTGGGGTACTGCCTGCCGTTCACCATCTTCAATATCCTGCTCACCATGCCCGGCAACGGCATGGACCTGTCCTTTGACAACTTTGCCAACCGGGCCCTGGCGGTCACCGGCGGGCTCGCGGTAGCGACCGTGGGTTTCCGCCTGGTCCCCGGGCTCGGGGCATCCCTGCGCCGGCGCCGGCTGATCCACGCCATCGGTGTCGACCTCCACAGGTTGGCCCAGCCGCCCCTGCACGAGGTGGAGGCACGCTTCAGCGGCCGCATGGCGGACCGGCTCCTGCGGCTGGCACGCCACGACGACCTTCTCGACGAGGCGCACCGCCACCTGCTCATGATCGGGCTCAACGGCCTGGACGTCGGTATCGCCGGACTGCGGCTGCGTCACCGTCTGGATGGGGAGCCGCCGCCGGTCCGCGCGGCCCTGGTGGCATTGCTCGACACCCTGGCCGCCGCCTTCGTCGCCAGCGCCCGGGGCCACGCACCGGCGGACGTGGCCGCGGCCGCGCGCACCCTCGACGCCGCGCTGGTCGATCACGATGTCCTCGACGAGCGTGGACGGGCCCCGCTGCGCGGGCTGCTCGAACGTCTCGAACTGGCCCTGGCGCGCCAGGCGTCGGAAATGGGGCATCATCGTCGCGACGCGCCCGTGGCCGTGTCCGCGTGAGCACCGTGCCGTGGGACTGTGCCAGTATGGGGTCGTATGACCGGTGATCGGAGGATTCGGTGTGCGCGTGGGGCGAGCATGGGTGCCGGGGGCCGTTGTCTTGCTGGGCGTCATCGCGGCGGCCGGCGTGGGCGTCGGGGTCTGGTTCGCCGGTGCCCGCGCGCCGGAGCCCGGTGCCGGCGATACGGCCATGGCCGCGCTGCGCGGCGAGGCGTCCGGTTTCTTGCGGGTCACCGGCCCCCGGTCGCTGTCCTTTCCGCGGGATCACGGTGCCCATCCCGATTACCGCAGCGAGTGGTGGTATGTCACCGCTAACCTGCGCGACGCCGCGGGCCGCGCGTTCGGCGTGCAGCTCACGATCTTTCGTACCGCACTTGCGCCGTCGATGCCCCCGCGGCGCTCCGCCCTCGCCACGCGCCAGGCCTGGATGGGCCATCTTGCGGTCACCGACGTGGCCGCCGGCGGGCACCGCTTCGCCGAGCGCTTCCAGCGCGGTGCCCTCGGGCTCGCCGGCGCACGGACCGAGCCTGTCGTCGAGGTCTGGCTGGACGACTGGTCGATGCGCTCGCAGCAATCCGGCCGGCTCTTCCCCCTGGTCCTGACCGCCGGGGCCGGGGAGATGCGTGTCGAGCTGCGGCTGGATAACGCACGCGGCCCCGTCCTCCAGGGCGATGCGGGCTACAGCGTCAAGGGCGACGCGCCCGGCAACGCCTCGCGCTACTACTCCTACACCCGGATCGAGGCCCGGGGCAGCGTACGCGTCGCCGGGGCGCGTCACGACGTGCACGGCCTCGCGTGGCTGGACCGGGAATGGGGTACCAGCACCCTGGGGCCGGAGCAGACGGGATGGGACTGGTTCGCGCTACAGCTCGACGACGGCCGCGACGTCATGCTCTACCGGCTGCGCCGGCGCGACGGCGCCACCGACCGCCACTCCGCCGGCGTGGTGGTCGGCCCGGACGGCGTGCGCCACCGCCTCGATGCCGACGGTTTCCGGCTGACGCCGCAGGCCTACTGGCGCAGTCCGGAAACCGGGGTGCGCTATCCCGTGCGCTGGCGCCTGCGGGTGCCGGCTGCGGGGCTCGACGTCGGTGTGCGCGCCGTCGTTGCCGACCAGGAGATGCGTACCGCCTTCCGTTACTGGGAGGGCGCCGTGGAGGTGGCCGGCGACGATGTCGGCGGGCACGGCTACCTGGAGATGACCGGCTATGGCGGGGGCGACGAACACCCCGTGCGCTGAGGCTGCCGCACGTACCGATTCACGAACCGGCTCGCAGGCGAGCCGCCCTGACAGCGAAACGATGGAGGACCCCGGAATGATCGAGCCCTATAACTGCGTCGGCCTCGTGCCCACGGTACGCGGGATACGCAAGCGCGCCGACATCATGACCAACATCGAGCACATCCGGCACCTCACCAAGGCCGCCTCCTGGCTGTCGAGCCTGGACATCCCGGTGCGGCTGCTGGTGCTGCCCGAGGGCGCGCTGCAGGGGTTCAACGACGAGGTGCTCGACCTGGATCACGTGGCCTTCGCCCGGGAGTGCGCGATCGACATCCCCGGCCCGGAGACCCGGGCGCTGGGGGAGCTCGCCCGCGAGTACGACTGCTACGTCATGGCCCAGGCCAAGGCCCGGCACCCGGACTGGAAGGACCGCTTCTTCAACGTGGGCTTCGTGATCGACCCGGACGGCGAGGTCATCCTGCGCCACTACAAGCTCGCCAACCTCTACCCGGTGGAACACGGGCTCACGCCCTCGGACATCTTCGACTGGTGGGTGGAGACCTACGGGCGCAACCTCCAGGCCTTCTGGCCGGTGGTGGACACCGACATCGGGCGCCTCGGCATCATGATGGCCAACGAGGCCTCCTACCCGGAGAACGGCCGCGGGCTCGCCATGAACGGCTGCGAGGTCGCCTACCGGGCGTCCTTTCCCCATCCGCACACCGGCAACGATTTCTTCGAGATCTCCTCCCGGGCGCGGGCGCTGGAGAACAACATGTACGTGGTCGCCCCCAACATGGGGACGTACTACCTCTTCGACGACTCGGATCTCCCCATCGACACGTTCGGCGGGCGCTCGCACATCGTCAATCACCGCGGCGCGGTGGTCGGCCGGCAGGATTACGGCGCCGGCTCCACCTACCTGGCCGGCGTGATCGACATCGAGCAGCTGCGCCACCACCGCGAGAAGGCCCAGGTCTCCAACTGGCTCAAGGACGTGCGCTCCGAGCTCGCCCGGGTGATATACGACAGCGACGTCTACCCCAGCAACCTCTACATGGACCGCGCGCCCATGGACCATGCGGAGTACCGCCACGAGGTCATCGACCACCAGGTCGGGCTGATGAAGGAACGCGGCATCTGGAAGGACTCGGTGTACCGCGGCGGGGAGTGACTGCGGCACCGCTCAGCGGCAGGGGGCCGTCTCCGGCGGGCCCCCGCCCGCGTGGCGGTGACGTTCCAGCGCGTCGCTGACCCCGGCGAGCCCCTCTCGGGCGAGCCGGGGCCGGAAGGCCTGGCGGAAGATCGCGAGCAGGCTGATGCCGGCGACGCGGGCATCGTGCACCAGCCAGCGTTCCCCCGGGCGGTGGAGCAGGATGTCCACGTCGACGTCGCGCCGGTCCTGCGGCCGCAGGGCAACCCGTACCACCGCACGACGCCCGTCCTGCCGGATCAGCCGGTAGCCGATGTCGCCGGTGCGCGCGAACTCGACGATGCGTGGTGCGAACACGCTGACGGCGGTGGCGTACACCGCCACGAGGTGATCGGTGAGGGCGCGGGTGAAGCGCGTCCGCGCCCCGGGAGGGGCGTCGGCCCAGTACGGTCCGGCCACGAACCGGGCCGCCAGCGTGGGGTCGAGGAGCTCGCGGTAGTGCCGCTCGATGAACGCCCGCGTGCACGCGGGCTCGTCGGCCAGGGTGGCGGCGTGGGTGCGCACGAACACGAGCCCTTCGTCCACGGCCTCCCGAACCAGTGTCACCGGGCCCGTCCCGGTGGCGGCCCGGGTGGTGAGTGTGACCAGGCAGGCCGCGACTGCGGCCGCCAGTATCCATCGCCGCGGCATGTCCGGCCTCCCCCGGCAGGCTCATGATTGAGCCGGGATCATATCCATCCTCCCGGAGGCCTTGTCACGCGCCGGATGCGGTGTGCGCCGGCGGCGTGCTTGTCGCGGCCCCGGCCGCTCAGGCGGCCTCGCTGCAGCGCGCGGCGGTCTCCCCGCCACGGCTGCGCTCCCGGGCCTCGCCGGCGAGCAGGCGCCGCCCGGCGGTGAAGCTCACCGCGGCGCACAGCACCATCACCACCGCCATGTCCACCGCGGGGGAGAGGCCCACGGCGCCGACCATCCCGCCGGCGAGGGCGCCGAGCCCGAACTGGAAGAAGCCGAACAGGGCCGATGCCGCGCCGGCGTTGTTCGGATAGGCGTCGAGCAGGCCGGCCACGGTGTTGGCGCCGACCAGCCCGACCATGCCCACCGCGAAGAACAGCGGCAGGGCGATCCCGGCGAGCCCGCCGAAGCCGGTCAGACTGTCGAGGAGCAGAACCACGCTGCTGGCAAAGGTCACCGTTGAGCCGACCGCGAGCAGCCGGTGGTAGCCGAAGCGTGCCACGAGCTGGCTGTTGACCAGGTTCGCGAGTACCAGCCCGACCACGTTGGCGGCGAAATAGAAGCCGAAGGCCCGGGGGCTGACCCCGTAGACGTCGATGTAGATGAACGAGCTGCTGGAGACGTAGGCGAACAGCGCACCGAAGGCCATGCCGCCGCAGATCAGGAACGCCAGCGACCGGCGGTCGCGCAGGAGCACGCCGTAGGCGGCGAAGTGCGCGGCCAGCGGCGCACCGTCGCGGTGCTCGCGGCCGTTGGTCTCCGCCAGGGCGGTGCCCACGGTAACCAGGCAGACCGCGGCGAAACCGGCCAGCACCCAGAAGATGCCGCGCCAGCCGAGCCCGGCGACGATCTGGCCGCCGACCAGCGGCGCCAGCAGCGGTGCCACCGCCATCACCAGGATGACGAACGACAGGATCCGGGCGGCCTGGCTGCCGCGGTAGGTGTCGCGGATGATGGCGCGCGAGACCACCGGGCCGGCACCGGCGCCCAGCCCCTGCAGACCCCGGGCCGCCAGCAGCATCGGCAGGCTGTCCGCGGCGGCGCACACCAGGCTCGCCACCAGGTAGAGCACGATACTGAAGGCCAGCACCGGCCGGCGGCCGAAACGGTCGGAAAAGGGGCCGTAGATGAGCTGGCCCGCCGCGAGCCCGATGAAGAATACGCTCAGGCTCTGCTGGGCGGATGCCGCGGACACGCCGAGCTCGTCCGCCAGGGCGGGCAGCCCGGGCAGATAGAAGTCGATGGACATGGGGCCGAAGGCCGTGAGCAGGCCAAGGATGAGTATCAGGCCCAGCCCGCCGTTGATCGTCGCTCGCGTCATGGATGGCTCCGCTGGCCGCCGGCGGGTGAATTCCGCCGGGGCGTTAGAACGGGGAATATTAGCATGCAACCTTTTATGGTGGCGAGATCCGGGCCCTTCAAGCCCGACGATCGGTGCGCGGCCTCCGGCCAATGCCTGACAATCGCTGCCGTAAGGTGGGTATGATGCGGGGACGTCCCGTCGACCGAGGGTCCCCGATCATGGGCGCCGTTCTCCCCCTGCGTACCCGTGCACCCGACAGCCGTCCGCTGCCGCCGGCGGAGGAGGGGACGGTTGCCGACCTCGTGGCCCGCCTGGCGGAGGCACGTGCCCTGGTACTGACCGGCGCGGGCTGCAGCACCGGCTCGGGAATCCCCGATTACCGCGACGACCGCGGGCGCTGGAAGGGTCGGGCGCCGATGCAGTACCAGGCCTTCGTGGGCAGTGCGGCCAACCGCCGGCGTTACTGGGCCCGCAGCCTGGTGGGCTGGGCGCGGGTCGCCGCGGCCCGGCCCAATGACGCCCACCGGGCGGTGGCGGCGCTGGCCGTCGCCGGCCGGCTGAGCGGCGTGGTGACCCAGAACGTGGACGGATTGCACCAGCGCTCGGGCGCCACCGGTGTGGTCGACCTTCACGGCCGGCTCGACCGGGTGGAGTGCCTGGATTGTGGTGCGGTGATCGACCGTCACGCCTTCCAGGAAACCCTGCTCCACGACAACCCGGACTGGGCGGGTATCGCCGCGAGCCATGCCCCGGACGGCGACGCCGACCTCGATGACGTGGACTACGATGCCTTCCGCGTGCCCGCCTGCCGGCGTTGCGGCGGCGTCCTCAAGCCCGGCGTCGTGTTCTTCGGTGAGGGGGTGCCCGGCGAGCGCGTGACGCTGGCGATGGCGGCCCTGGAGCGGGCGGGTCTGCTGCTGGTCGCCGGCTCCTCGCTCATGGTCTGGTCCGGCTACCGGTTCGTGCGCGCCGCCGTCGACCGCGGCATCCCCGTGGTGGCGGTCGGCCGCGGCGTCACCCGCGCCGAGGGCGAGCTCGCCTTCCGCGTGACCGGCGACTGCGCCGAGGTCCTGCCCGCCCTGGCGGCCGGGGTGGGGGCGTGGCGGGGGTAGGGCCGTACGGTCGTCCCGCGCCGCCAGCGGTCACGGCAGCGGGTTCAGCGGTCCGGGTCGCGGTAGATCCGCCCGAGGGGGAATGCCTCCGGCTGGACGGGATGGGCGTAGTGGAAGCCCTGGTGGAGGGTGCAGCCGAGGGCGTCCAGCGCCGCCGCCTGGGACGCCGTCTCCATGCCCTCGGCGATGACGTTGAGCGAGAGCCGGTCGGCGAGCGCCAGTACCGCCTGCACGATCGCCGCCTCGTGGGCGTCCTCGTCCACCTGGTTGATCAGGCTGCGGTCGAGCTTGAGGGTGTCCACCGGCAGGCACTTGAGGTGGGAGAGCGACGAGTAGCCGATCCCGAAGTCGTCGATGGTGATGTGCACGCCGGCGCTGCGCAGCCGTGAGAGGGTGGCCGCGTTGCGCTCCGGGTCGCGCATGAATGTCCCTTCGGTGATCTCCAGTTCCAGCTGGGCCGGGTCGAGTCCGCCGCTGTCGATGGTCGCCAGTATCTCTTCCGCGAAACGCGGCGCCTCCAGCTCCAGCGGGCTGATGTTGACCGCCATGCGCAGCGGATAGCCCTGTTCCGCCCACGCTCTGGCCTGGTGTGCGGCGCGGCGGCGCAGCTGTGCACCGATGGCGACGATCAGTCCGGTCTGCTCGGCCAGCGGGATGAACCGCCCGGGCGAGATCGCCTCGCCGTCGGCCGGGATCCAGCGGGCCAGTGCCTCGACGCTTTCGATGCGCCCGCTGCGGGTGCAGACCCGCGGCTGGTACCAGAGGGTGAGGGCGTCCTGCTCCACCGCCCGGGCCAGGGCCTGTTCGAGCTGAACGCGTTCCTGCACGGCGGCGCCGTGGTGCGGCGCATAGCGCATGAAGCGCCTTCCGGCGGCCTTGGCCTCGTACATGGCGATGTCGGCGTGCTGGAGCAGGGCGTCCAGGCTGGTGCCGTCCTGCGGGCAGAGGACGCCGCCGATGCTGCAGTCCAGTCGCACCTCGCCGCCGGCGAGGGGGAGCGGGGACTCGAACGCCCGTCCCAGGTCGTCGACGACCTCGTCCAGAACGGCTGCGTCGCAGTCCGGGCAGAGCACGGCGAACTCGTCGCCCCCGAGCCGGGCGAGGGTGTCGCCCGGGCGCAGCCTGTCGGCGAGCCGGTCGGCGATGGCCGCGAGGATGCCGTCGCCGGTCTTGTGGCCCTGGGTGTCGTTGATGTCCTTGAACCGGTCCAGGTCCAGGTAGAGCACGCCGAGGCTGCGCCCGCCGGCCTGGTGCTCGCGGATCGTGTCCACGGCACGGTGTTGCAGCAGGCGGCGGTTCGGCAGGCCGGTGAGCGGGTCGTAGTAGGCGAGGCTGAAGGCCTCCTCCTCGTGGCGGCGGCGCTCGCTGATGTCGACGCAGACCGTGTAGAGCGCGGTGCGGCCGTTGTAGGCGATAGTCGTCATGGTCGCCTCGATGGGGATGTCCTGGCCGTCGAAGCCGCGGCACAGCCACTCGAAGCGGTGGAAGTGACGATAGTGGGCGAGCGCGATCATCTGCTGCGCCTTGATCCGGGAGTCGGTGCCGTCCGGCTGGGTCGGCGGGGAGACGTCCCAGGGCGTGAACGGCAGCACTGCCTCCCGTTCCAGGTGGCGCGCGCCGAGCACGTCCAGTGTCGCCTGGTTGCACTCCACGAAACGGTCGCCGTCGAGAATCAGAATGGCGTCTTCCGAGGCCTCGAAGACGTCCCGGAACATCCGCTCGTGGCGGCGCATGCGGGCCTGCGCACGATGCCGTTCGCGGATGTCTGTGGCCACGCACAGGCGCTGGGTGGCGCCGTCGTCGGCGATCTCGCTGATGCGCAGCTCCACCGGGATCGCCTCTCCGTCGGCGTGCCGCAGCACCGCCTCCAGGCACTGCGGTCCCCCGGCGGCGTCCAGCAGGCCCGGGCCCGGGGGCTCGGCGCGGGGGTCCGTCGCACCCAGCCAGGGCCATAGCGGCGCGCCGACCAGCATCCCGTCGTCCGCGCCGGTCAGGCGGCTGGCGCCGCGGTTGGCGCGCAGGATGACGCCGGTCTCGTCCAGCAGGAAGTAGGCGTCCGGCGACTCCTCGATGAACCGGTAGAGCCGTGCCTCGCTCGCCTGCAGCGCGCGCTCGGTGCGCCGGTGGTCGCTGACGTCCAGCAGGGCGCCGACGATCAGTCGCTCGCCGTGTCCGGTCCGTGTCAGGCGCTTGTGGCAGCGTACCTCGCGCAGCGTGCCGGTGCCGTCATCGAAGGTCAGCTCGTAGGGCAGTTCCTCGTGCTCACCGCGCCACAGCGCCTGGTCGATTTCGTGGTGGGTGGCGAGGTGCTCCTGGCTCAGGAAACGGTCCGGGTGGTAGCCGACGAGACCGGCGGGGCCGGCGCCGGAGACCACCTCGGCGAACGGCCGGTTGCACCCGCGGTAGCGGGACGACTCGTCCTTGTAGAAGACCGGGAAGGGCAGGGCGTCCAGGACGGTCTGGGCCTCGTCCACGGCGGTGGCCAGGCGCCGGTGCTGGCGCCGCCGTCGGGCGGCGGCGGCGATGCGGGTGCCATCGCCGGCGGATGTGCCGGCGACGACCAGCCATTCGTCGTCGCCCCCGGGGTTCGTGCACGCCGCGATCCAGCCGTCCCCTACGATCGCGGCCGCACCGGGCAGCTCGGCGAGCAGCGGGGCGGGGAGGAGACAGGGGCGCCGGAGCGAATCCCGCAGGCATGTCCGCAGCCCCGGCGAGGGGGCGAGGACACGGCTGGTTCCGGTGTCGTCCACACACAGGTGGCCGGTGGCCGTGGCGCGAATCGCCCAGGCGCGGCTGCCGGGGCCGGCAAGCAGGGTGAGCAGGTCCCGGAGCTGGGTGTCCGCGGTGATGCCCGGGCCGCGGAGACCGGTCATGGGGCGTCGGATGGATGTCCGCGTTCCAGGAAATCCGTCTCCGCCGGGGTGCTCTCGCGGTTGAGGATGCGGTTGCGGTGCGGGAAACGATCGAAGCGCAGGATGGTGTCCCGGTGCTCCCGCGCCGCCTTGAGCGAGCGCTCGAAGGGGGGGCGTTCGGGCTCGGGTACGGCGGCGACCAGTTCCTCGAAACGCTGCACGGCGCGGTCCTGCACCGGCAGTGATTCGGCGTGCATCATCGGCATGTAGAAGAACAGCCGCTCCACCGGGCGCAGGGCAAGGTCCTGGTCCTGCGTCTGGCCCTCCAGGGAATGCGCCAGGGCGAGGCGGTCGCTGGCGAAGGCGTCCGGGGTGTCACGGAATATGTTGCGGGAGAACTGGTCCAGCAGCACGATCAGCGCCAGCCGTCCGCGCGGGCTCTCGCCCCAGGTATCGCACTCGCCGCGGCGGGCGAGCTGGAGCAGGGCGCCGAATTCGGCCTCGATCTCGGCGTCCACTGTGTCGTCGGCGCGGAACCACAGGTCCATGCGCTCCCCGGCGATGGCACCGTCGTCCCGATCGGCGGCGTCGCCGCCGAACCAGTAGCTCAGGATCGCCTCGTGTCGCTCGCTCATCGGCCTTTCCGCAACGAATGGTCCGGGCATTGTGCCGTCGTGCCCGTCGCAGTGCCAGCGCCGGTCGACCCGGTCGACATCGACGCCCGTCGCGGCATCGGCTCCGGGCATGCCGTCACCCTCCGGTTACAGTGTCCACGCGCTGGCCCTCGTGTGGTATACGAGTGTGTCGGTCATTAAGAGCCTATTTCAGTAGGCCGCATACGCCGCGGCGCTTGCCTGTGGTTTGGGGCCAGGAAGGGCCGACGCGGTGTACCCGGCGGTACATAAGGAGACCCTGACACCGCCCCGGGGCCACAGGTGAGCGCCCCACAGGGTTGCGTCTGAGCGCCCACCATGCGGCGTTGCGCGCTCCTTATGTGAAATGACCACACCGCGTCGCACGCGCCTTGCGTGGCGGACGCTCAGACGCAACACGATGCATGCGGCCTACTGAAATAGGCTCTAAGGATTGCGGGGACGATATGCAGGGTTCCGGGTTCAGGACAGGGCGGCTGCGTCATCCGTGGCTCTGGCGCGCGGGCGCGTTCGCGGTGCTCGCGCTGGTGGTGTGGCTGTCGCTGACGCCGGCGCCGCCGAGCCCGCCGGTGGGGCTGTCCTGGGACAAGGCCCAGCACGCGCTCGCCTACGCGGTCCTCGCCTGGTGGTTCGCACAGGCGTGGCGGCGGCGGGTGCCCTCCGTGGCGCTGCTGCTGTTCGTGATCGGGCTGGTCCTCGAGGGACTGCAGGGACTGGGCGGCGAGCGCACGATGTCGCTGGCGGACGCCGCGGCCAACGGTGTCGGGGTGGCCCTCGGACTGGTCATCGTGCGCACGCCCCTGGGCCGGCTGTTCGAGGGCATCGAGACGGGCGCCGCCCGCTGGCGGCGCCCGTGATGCGCAGGCGGCGTTATTCCGGCCGGCCGTAGCCCCCGCCGCCGGGGGTGGCGACCACCACCGTGTCGCCGTCGGCCACTTCGGTCCGGTCGGTGCCCGCCAGCGCCTCGCGCCGCCCGTCGGCACGCTCCACCCACTGCTCGCCCAGCGCCCCGGGCTCGCCGCCCGCCAGCCCGGGCGGCGCCACCCGCCGGGAGTTGGACAGGATCGCCACGGTCATGGGCTCGCGGAAGCGGATCCGCCGCACCGCGCCGTCACCGCCGCGATGATGGCCGGCGCCCCCGGAGCCCGCGCGGATGGAGAAGCCCTCCAGCAGCACCGGGAAGCGCCATTCCAGGACCTCGGGGTCGGTGAGGCGGCTGTTCGTCATGTGCGACTGCACCGCGCTCGCACCGTCGAATCCCGGGCCCGCGCCGGTACCGCCGCACAGGGTTTCGTAGTGCTGGTAGCGGTCGTTGCCGAAGGTCAGGTTGTTCATGGTGCCCTGGGCGGCGGCCTGGCGGCCCAGTGCCAGGTAGAGGGCGTTGGTCACCACCTGGCTGACCTCGACGTTGCCGGCGACCACTGCGGCGGGGAAGCGCGGATTGAGCAGGCTGCCCTCCGGGATGACCAGCTCCACGGGCTTGAGGCAGCCGTCGTTGAGCGGGATGTCGTCGGCGACCAGGGTGCGCAGGACGTAGAGCACGGCGGCCCGCGTCACCGCCACCGGGGCGTTGAAGTTGCTCGCCTGGGCGTCGTCGGTGCCGGTGAAGTCCACCCGCGCGGTACGAGCGGTGCGGTCGACGGTCACCGCCACGCGCACGGCAGTGCCGTTGTCCATGGGTAGCTCGTAGCGGCAGTCCTCGAGCACGTCGATCACCCGGCGCACCTGCTCCTCGGCGTTGTCCTGGACGTGGTGCATGTAGGCGTGCACGACCTCCAGGCCGAACTGCGCGATCATGCCCCGCAGCTCCCGGGCGCCCTTCTCGTTGGCGGCGATCTGCGCGCGCAGGTCGTTGAGGTTCTGCTCGACGTCGCGGACCGGATGGTCGCCGCCGGTGAGCAGCTCGCGCACGGCCGCCTCACGGAAGCTGCCGGCGTCGACGAGGTGGAAGTTGTCGATGAGCACCCCCTCCTCGTCGATGCGACGGCTGTCCGGCGGCATGGACCCGGGGGTGATGCCGCCGACGTCGGCGTGATGGGCACGGGAGGCGATGTAGAACAGCACCCGCGCGCCGGCGTCGTCGAATACCGGGGTGACCACGGTGATGTCGGGCAGGTGGGTGCCGCCGTGGTAGGGATCGTTCAGCATGAACACGTCGCCGGGGCGCATGCTCTCGCGGCGGCGATCGACGATGGCGCGCACGCTCTCGCCCATGGAGCCCAGGTGCACGGGCACGTGGGGGGCGTTGGCGACCAGGTTCGCCTCCGGGTCGAAGACCGCGCAGGAGAAGTCCAGCCGCTCCTTGATGTTGGCGGAGTAGGCGGTCTTGCGCAGGGTCACGCCCATCTGCTCGGCGACGGACATGAACAGGTTGTTGAAGACCTCGAGCATCACCGGGTCCACGTCGGTGCCCACGGCCACCCGCTGCGGCCGGGCCTCCACGCGTTCCATGACCACGTGGTTGCGCGGCGAGACGGTGATCGCCCAGCCCGGCTCGACCACGATGGTGGAGACCGGGTCGCGGATGACCGCGGGACCGGCGATGCGGTCCCCCGGCAGCAGGGCCTCGCGGTCGTGGACCGGGGTCTCGTGGTCCTCGCCGGCCATGTGGGTGGTCACCGTGGCCAGGGCCTCGGGGGCGCCGGAGCCGCGTCCGGCCACCGGGGTCTCGTCGTCCAGGGCGCCGCTCTCGCCGGTGAGGTCCACGGTCGCGGCGGCCACCACCAGCCGCTTGTGGGGCATGACGAAGCCGAACTGCTGGCGGTGTTCCGCCTCGAAGGCGGCGCGGCTGCGCTCCGCGTCGTCCAGGTCCACCTCCAGGGTGGTGTCGGTGCCCTCGTACTTGGCGTGCAGGCGCCGGCGCATGCTCACCCGCTCCCGCGGGCAGCCCTGATCGGCGAGCTCCGCCAGCCCGTCCTCGGCGAGGCGGTCCAGCTCGGCGGCCACGCGGGCCGCGAGTGCATCGTCCAGGGGGGCGTCCACGGGCATCTCGCGCACGGTGGTGAGGTCGGCGAGCCCCATTCCGTAGGCGGAGAGCACGCCGGCGTGGGGGTGGATCAGCACCCGGGTCATGCCCAGGGCGTCGGCGACCAGGCAGGCGTGCTGGCCACCGGCACCGCCGAAGCAGTTGAGGGTGTAGCCGGTCACGTCGTGGCCGCGCTGCACCGAGATCTCCTTGATGGCGTTGGCCATGTTCTCCACGGCGATGCGCAGGAAGCCCTCGGCCACCGCCGCCGGGCTGCGCTCGTCGCCGGTGGCCTCGCGGATCGCCGCGGCCAGTTCGGCGAAGCGCTCGTGGACGACGGCGGCGTCCAGGGGCCGGTCCGCCTCGGGGCCGAAGACCCGCGGGAAGAACTCGGGCTGGAGCTTGCCGAGCATGACGTTGCAGTCGGTGACCGTGAGCGGCCCGCCCCGGCGGTAGCACGCCGGGCCCGGGTCGGCGCCGGCGGAGTCCGGCCCCACCCGGTAGCGGCTGCCGTCGAAGTGGCAGATGGAGCCGCCGCCGGCGGCGACGGTGTGGATCTGGAGCATCGGCACGCGCATGCGGATGCCGGCGATCACGGTCTCGAAGCTGCGCTCGTACTCGCCGGCGTAGTGGGAGACGTCCGTGGAGGTGCCGCCCATGTCGAAGCCGATGACGCGCTCGTAACCCGCCATCGCCGCGGTGCGCACACAGCCGACGATGCCCCCGGCGGGGCCGGAGAGGATGGCGTCCTTGCCCTCGAAGTAGCGGTGCTCGGTGAGCCCGCCATCGGATTTCATGAACATCAGCCGGGTGTCGCCGAGCTCGCCGGCGACCTGGTCGGCGTAGCGGCGCAGGATCGGCGAGAGGTAGGCGTCGACCACCGTGGTGTCGCCACGCCCGACCAGGCGCATCAGCGGGCTCACGCGGTGGGAGACCGACACCTGGGTGAAGCCGATCTCCCCGGCGATCGCGGCGAGCCGCGCCTCGTGGTCGGTGTAGCGGTAGCCGTGGACCAGGCAGATCGCGATCGCGCGGATGCCGTCGTCGTAGGCCGCCTGCAGCGCCTGCCGCGCCGCGGCCTCGTCCAGGGGCTCGATCACCTCGCCGTCCGCACCCAGGCGCTCGTCGATCTCCACCACGCGCTCGTAGAGCAGCTCCGGCAGCTCGATGTGCTGGGCGAAGATGTCCGGGCGCGATTGGTAGCCGATGCGCAGTGCGTCGTGGAAGCCGCGGGTGACGGCGAGCAGGGTGCGCTCGCCGTCGCGCTCGAGCAGCGCGTTGGTGGCCACGGTGGTGCCCATCTTCACGTGTTCGAGCTGATCCGCAGGGATCGGTGCGCCGTCGGCGAGACCGAGCAGCTCGCGGATGCCCTGCAGGGCGGCGTCGCGATAGCGCTCCGGGTTCTCCGAGAGGACCTTGCGGGTGAGCACGGTCCCGTCCGGGCGACGACCGATGACGTCGGTGAAGGTGCCGCCGCGGTCGATCCAGAACTGCCACTGGCCGTTGCCGTGAGGTGCGGTGTTGTCGTTCATTGGCTGTGCTCGGCTCGCATGCGTGTGTCGAATCCGGTCACCGGGCCGGCGGTGGCGGTGCGCCGCGCCGCCGGTGGGGACCGTCGTGGTACGTACGGCGTCCGCTGCGGTGACGGCGCAGCGCACGGGTGTATCGAAAGGCGTTCCGTCGCGGGTGAGCGTCCGCAGGCCCTAGCGGGCCATCTGCCGGGGCAGCCAGGTCGCCAGCTCCGGGAATAGCACCAGGATGACGACGGCGCTCAGGAGCACCAGGAAGAACGGCAGTGAGGCGCCGGCGATGCGGAAGATGTTGCGCCCTGTCAGCCCCTGGAGCACGAACAGGTTGAACCCCACCGGCGGGGTGATCTGCGACATCTCCACCACGACCACCAGGAAGATGCCGAACCACAGCGGGTCGATGCCGGCGGCGTTCACCATGGGCAGGATCACCGACGTGGTGAGCACCACCACCGAGATACCGTCGAGGAAACAGCCCAGCACCACGAAGAATACGGTAAGCGCGGCGATCAGCGCCACCGGCGAGAGCCCGAGTGCCGCGATCCACTCCGCCAGCGCCCGGGGGATGCCGGTGTAGCCCATGGCGGTGGTGAGGAAGGCGGCGCCGGCGAGGATGAACACGATCATGCACGAGGTCCGGGTCGCGCCCATCAGCCCGTCCCGGAAGCTCGCCAGTGACAGCCCGCCGGTCATCGCGGAGAGCACCAGCGCGCCCGCCACGCCGATGGCCGCGGCCTCGGTGGGCGTGGCGATACCGGCGTAGATCGAACCGATAACGCCGGCGATCAACGCGATCACCGGTGCCAGCCGGGCGGAGGCGCGCAGCCGCTCGCCGAGGGGCAGGGCCGGGTCCGCCGGCGGATTGCGCCCGGGGTGGAGCAGCGACCAGGTGACGATATAGCCCATGAACAGCACCACCAGCAGAATGCCGGGGAGCACCCCGGCCATGAACAGCCGGGCGATGGAGAGCTGGGCACTGACGCCGTAGACGATGAGGATGATCGACGGCGGGATGAGCAGGCCGAGGGTGCCCGAGCCGGCGAGGGTGCCGATGATCATGCGCTCGTCGTAGCCCCGGCGGCGCAGCTCGGGGATGGACATGCGGCCGATGGTCGCGGCGGTGGCCGCCGACGAGCCGGACACCGCGGCGAAGATGCCGCAGCCGAGCACGTTGACGTGCAGCAGCCGCCCGGGCAGACGCCGCAGCCACGGTGCGAGCCCGGCGTACATGTCCTCGGACAGCCGCGAGCGGAACAGGATCTCGCCCATCCAAACGAACAGCGGCAGCGGCGCCAGCGACCAGCTCGATACCGCGCCCCAGAGGCTGGAGCCGAGCACCAGCCCGGCGGGGGCGGAGGAGAACAGCGCGAGCCCGGCAAAGGCCACCACGGTAAGGCTGACCGCCACCCACACGCCGCCGGCGAGCAGGACGAACAGCAGCGCCATCAGGGCGAGACCGACCTCCAGCGTGCCCACTCAGTCCTCCACGGCGTAGAGCGGCGGCCGCCCGCGGAGTACCCGCAGGAGGTTGTCCGCGAGCGCGATGGTGAACACCACCAGGCCGGCGGCCATGCCGGTCTGCGGGATCCACAGCGGCACGGCGAGCAGCCCGGGGGAGACGTCGCCGTAGCGGATGGAGCCAAGCACCAGGTCCACGGCCCACCAGCTCGCGTAGGCGCTCATTGCCAGCGCCACCACCAGGGCGGCGGCCTCGACCGCCCGGCCCGCGCGTCCGCCGAGGTGTTCGAGCACCACGCGCACCCGGATGTGGCCGCCGTGGTTGAGGGTGTGGGCCAGGGCGAGGAACGCCGAGGCGGCGACGCAGAAGCCGGCGAGCTCGTTGGCCGAGGGCACGACCACGCCAACGAGCCGGCCCGCCGTCTGGGCGAGCACGAGCACGCCGATGGCGGCGAGGCACACCGCCCCGGCCACGCCGCTCACCAGGTAGAGGGCGTCGAGCAGCCGCCGCATCGCTCAGGCGGCGGCCGTTGCGGACGCCGCCGTCACTGCCGGTAGGCCTCGATGATGGCCTGGCCGTCCTCGCCGGTCTTCTCGAGCCACTCGTCGGTCATGGTCCGGCCGACGTCGGTGAGCCCGTCCATGAGGGCCTGGGAGGGGTCGAGCACCTGCATGCCGTTGTCCTCGAGGACCGCCTTCTTGGCCGCGGCCTCCTTGCGGCTCATCTCCCAGCCGCGTTTCTCGGCCTCGGCGGCGGCGTCGAGCACGGCCTGGCGGGTCTCCTCGTCGAGGGCGTCGAAGGCGCGCCGGTTGACGATGACCATGTTCTTGGGCAGCCACGCCTGGATGTCGTAGAAGCGGTCGACGAAGTCCCAGGCCTTGGAGTTGGCGCCGGTGGACGGCGAGGTGATCATGGCCTCGACGATGCCGGTGGCGAAGGCCTGGGGGATGTCCGGCACTTCGACCTGGGTCGGCACCATGCCGGTGAGCTCCGCCAGTCGCGAGGTGGTCGCGTTGTACGCCCGGAACTTCAGGCCCTCGAGGTCGTCGACGCCGTTCACCTCGCGGGACGTGTACAGCCCCTGCGCGGGCCAGGGTACGGCGTAGAGCAGCTGGATGCCGTCGTCCGCGAGGCGGGACTCGATCGCGTCCCGGGAGGCGTCCCACAGCTGCTCGGCGTCATCGTAGCTGGTGGCGAGGAACGGGATGGAATCCACCGCGAAGATCGGGTCCTCGTTGGCGAGCAGCGAGATGAAGACCTCGCCGGCCTGGACCTGCATGGTCTGCACCGCACGCTTGATCTGCGGGTGCTTGATCAGCGAGCCGGCGGAGTGGACGGTGATGGTCAGGTCGCCGTCCGTGGCCTCACGCACGTCCTCGGCGAACTGCCGGATGTTCTGGGTATGGAAGGTCGCGTCCGGATAGGGCGTGGCCATGTTCCACTGGGCCGCACCCGCGGTGCCGGCGCCGAGGGTCAGGGCCAGTCCGGCCATGAGGCCTGTGACGATGCGCATCGGTGGCTCCCCTTGTGTGTTATCGGTCCGCACCCGCGTGCGGACGGGTAATCGTACGACACGATAGCAGACGTGGGCCGGCGGAGGGCGCCGCCAGCCCACGCGGGGAGTATAGACGCTCGCCTTCGACCGTCAGTCCGCGCCCGCGGTGATCGGGCGCACCTCGACGTCGACCTGAATGTCCCCGGCCTTCTCGAAGGTCAGCGTCATGGGGAAGTGGTCGCCGGCCTTCAGGGGCTGGTCGAGGCCCATGAGCATGACGTGATAGCCGCCCGGGGCGAACGCCAGCGGGCTGTCCGGGCCCACGTCGACGCCGTCGACATGCTTCATGGTGCGGTTGCCGTTCTCCGTCACCGTCCGGTGCAGCATGGCCTTCTTGGCGACGGGGCTGGCCACGCCGACCAGCCGGTCCGTCCCGGACGCCGCCGTCGCCTCGAAGTAGGCGGCGCCGGCCGGCGCGCCGGGCGGGGTCGCGCGGGCCCATGCCCCGGAGACGGTGACACCGCCCGGGGCCGCCGCGTGGGCGGCGGTCACGGCGAGGAGGAGGGTGGCGCAGAGGGCGATCAGGCGTGCGGTCATCGTCGGGGCTCCTTGCCCGTCGGGGCTCAGTGGTTTGCGCGACTATACCAAGGCGGACGGCCGCGGGGCGTGATGCTCCCCGCGGCCGCGCGAGGCGCCGGTCAGGCCTGGGCTGTCTCCCGGGCCCGCTCGAAGGTGAGCTCGTCGCCCTCGACGTCCACCCGGATCACGTCGCCGGGGCCGTACTCGCCGGCGAGGATGCGCTGGGCCAACGGGTTCTCCAGGCGCTGCTGGATGACCCGCTTGAGCGGCCGGGCCCCGTAGACCGGGTCGAAACCGGCCTCGCCGAGGCGGTCCAGGGCGGCGTCGGAGATGACGAGGGCCATCTCCCGGTCCTTGAGGCGCTTGTCCAGGTAGGCGGTCTGGACCTCGGTGATCCGCCGGATCTGGCGCCGGTCGAGCGGGTGGAAGACCACCACGTCGTCGATCCGGTTGATGAACTCCGGGCGGAACTGCTGGGCGACCACTTCCATGACCGCCGACTTCATGCCCTCGTAGTCCTCGGCGGCCTTCTCCTGGATCAGGTGCGAGCCGAGGTTGGAGGTCATCACGATCACGGTGTTGCGGAAATCCACTGTGCGCCCGTGACTGTCGGTGAGGCGGCCGTCGTCGAGCACCTGCAGGAGGATGTTGAACACGTCCGGGTGCGCCTTCTCCACCTCGTCGAGGAGGATCACGGAGTAGGGTTTGCGGCGCACGTGCTCGGTGAGGTAGCCGCCCTCTTCGTAGCCGACGTAGCCCGGCGGTGCGCCGATCAGCCGCGCGACGGCGTGCTTCTCCATGAACTCCGACATGTCGATGCGGATCATGGCCTCCTCGGTGTCGAAGAGGAACGACGCCAGCGCCTTGCACAGCTCGGTCTTGCCCACGCCGGTGGGGCCGAGGAAGAGGAACGAGCCGTTGGGCCGGTTCGGGTCGGCGAGGCCGGCACGGGAGCGGCGTATCGCGTTGGACACGGCGCTGACCGCCTCCTGCTGGCCGATCACCCGCTCGCCGAGGGCTTCCTCCATGCGCAGGAGCTTGTCCTTCTCGCCCTCGAGCATCTTGGCCACGGGGATGCCGGTCCACTTCGAGACCACCTCGGCGATCTCCTCGTCGGTGACCTGGGTGCGTAGCAGCCGCATCTCCTGCATCTCCACCTGCGAGGCCATGTCGAGCTGGCGCTCGAGCTCCGGGATGCGCCCGTACTGCAGCTCGGACATGCGCCCGAGGTCGCCGGCGCGGCGCGCCGTCTCCAGGTCCAGGCGCGCCTGCTCCAGGGCCTCCTTGATGCTCTGGGTGCCCTCCACGGCGGCCTTCTCGGAGTTCCAGACCTCCTCGAGCTCGGCGTAGCGGCGCTCGACCTCCCCGAGCTCCTCGTCCAGCGCGGCCAGTCGCTTGCGCGACGCCTCGTCGGACTCCTTGTTCAGCGCCTCGCGCTCGATCTTGAGCTGGATGCGTCGGCGGTCGAGGCGGTCCATCTCCTCGGGCTTGGAGTCGATCTCGATGCGGATGCGGCTCGCGGCCTCGTCGACCAGGTCGATGGCCTTGTCCGGGAGGTGGCGGTCGGTGATGTAGCGCTGTGAGAGCGTGGCCGCGGCGACGATCGCCGGGTCGGTGATCTCCACGCCGTGGTGGACCTCGTAGCGCTCCTTGAGGCCACGGAGGATGGCGATGGTGTCCTCGACGCTGGGCTCGTCCACCAGCACCTTCTGGAAGCGGCGCTCGAGCGCGGCGTCCTTCTCGATGTTCTGGCGGTACTCGTCCAGCGTGGTGGCACCGATGCAGTGCAGCTCGCCGCGGGCCAGCGCGGGCTTGAGCATGTTGCCCGCGTCCATGGAGCCTTCCGCCTTGCCGGCGCCCACGATGGTGTGGATCTCGTCGATGAACAGGATGACCTGGCCTTCCTGCTTGGCGAGATCCTTGAGCACGGCCTTGAGCCGCTCCTCGAACTCGCCGCGGTACTTCGCGCCGGCCACCAGCGCGCCCATGTCCAGCGACAGCAGCCGCTTGTCGCGGAGCGCGTCCGGCACCTCGCCGTTGATGATCCGCTGGGCGAGGCCCTCGACGATCGCGGTCTTGCCCACGCCGGGCTCGCCGATCAGCACCGGGTTGTTCTTGGTCCGGCGCTGGAGCACCTGCACGGTGCGCCGGATCTCGTCGTCGCGGCCGATCACCGGGTCGACCTTGCCCTGCTCGGCGCGCTCGGTGAGGTCGATGGTGTACTTGTCCAGCGCCTGGCGCTGGTCCTCGGCGTTGGGGTCGGAGACATTCTCGCCGCCGCGCACCGCCTCGATGGCGCGCTCGATCGCCGAGCTCTCGGCCCCGGCGCGGCGCAGGATCTCGCCGGCGTTGGCGCGCTGGTCCTCGACCAGGGCGAGCACGAACAGCTCGCTGGAGATGTAGGCGTCCTTGCGCTTCTGCGCGAGCTTGTCGGTGACGTTGAGCAGCCGCCCCAGGTCCTTGGAGAGCTGTACGTCGCCGGCGGTGCCTTCCACCTGCGGCATGCGGTCGAGCGCCTCACCGAGCCGGGAGCGCAGGTAGTTGACGTTTACCCCGGCCTGCTGGAGGAGCTGGCGCATGCCGCCGCCCTCCTGGTCCAGCATGGCGATGAGCACGTGTTCGGGCTCGATGAACTGGTGGTCGCGGCCCACCGCGCGGGACTGTGCCTCCGCCAGGGCCGTCTGGAATTTGGTGGTCAGTCTGTCCATCTGCATATGGGCGACACCTCTGGAAGTCTCGATTCATCGTCTGAGGCCATAGATGGGGCAGGGCGCGCCGGATTGCAACGTTCCGGCGTATCCAGCGGCCGACCGCCGACCCCGTTGCTGTGCTATCGTCGCCGGCAATAACGATACGATTCCAAACGGCAGCCGGAGCCGCGTAGCCCGGGTCGTCGACATTGGGGGTGGTGCCGTCGTGGCGGTGAGAACGCTGGGCGACATGGTATCGCGTGGCGGGGCGTTGACCGTCGCGCCGGATGCAGGGCTGCCCGGGACGCTGGCCCGCATGCGGCGCGAGTCGACGGACGCCGTCGTCGTGATCGAGGACGGCCGGCCGGTGGGCATACTCACCGAGCGCGATGCGGTGCGGCTGGCCTATCGCGGCTGGCGTACCGCGGGTGTGAGCGTTGCCGGCGTGATGACGCGCCATCCGGTGACGGCGCCGGTGTCCATGGACTACCGCGAGGCCTATCGCCTGGTGGCGGACCGCCAGCTCCGTCACCTCGTGGTGGTCGACACGGATGGCCGGCTTGCCGGCCTGGTCGGCGACGGCGAGTTCATGCAGCTGCTCGCCGGCGAGTTGTCTGCCGGCCTGTCCGCCGTCGCCGGCATCATGACCCACCGCGTGCATTCCCTGGGCGAGACCGCGACGGTGGCCGACGCCGTGGCGCTGATGGTTCACCACCAGGTGTCCTGCGTGGTGCTCGAGCGCGGCGCCCGGCCCGTCGGTATCTTCACCGAGCGGGACCTGGTGCGCATCGAGGCCGACGCCGCCGGGGCGGTGGAGGATGAGCCCCTGGTGCGCTTCGCCAGCATGCCGGTACACACCGTCGCTGCCGGGGCGAGCGTGGCCGTGGCCGTCGCGCGCATGGATGAGGCGGGCGTCCGGCGGCTGGTGGTGACCGGCGCCGACGGCGTCATCTCCGGTCTGGTGACACGTCACGACATCGTGCGCGAGCTCTACGGCCGGCACATCGACGACCTCCTGGATATCCTGTCCAGCCGCGAGGCGGAGGTGGGCGCGTTACGCGCCGAGCTGCAGGCGGAGCACGAACTGCATCGCAGCGAGGCGCTGCTGGCCGAGACCCAGCGCATCGCGGAAATCGGCAGCTGGTCCCGCGGGGAGCCCAGCCGCGGATACTGGTGGTCGTCGCAGGTCTTCCGGCTCCTCGCCCTGGACCCGGAGGAGACCCCGGCATCGCCGCGGGCGCTGCTCTCGCGGGTCCATCCGGATGACCGCGAACGGGTGGCGGCGACCCCCGCGGGTGGCGGCGAGGCGCCGGACGAGGGGATGCTGAGCTACCGGCTGGTGCTGCCGGATGGACGGCTCCGCCACGTCCAGCAGCGCTGGCACCGGGCCGGGGGCTCGTGTGGCCGCGACGGCCAGGTTATCGGCACCATCCAGGACATGTCCGGCCTCCATGAGGCCGAGGCCCGGGCCTCGGCGGAGGCGGAGCGCTTCCGGCTGTTCTTCGAGCGCAACGCCTCGGTGATGCTCATCATCGACCCCGCGGGCGGCGGTATCATTGCCGCGAACCAGGCAGCGTGCGCGTTCTATGGCTATTCCCCGGGCGAGCTCGTCGGGATGCCCATCGGCGCCATCAACACACTGCCGCCGGCCGAGCTGAAACGCCAGATGGCCCGGGCGGTGGGGCAGAGCCGCAATCACTTCGAGTTCCGGCACCGCCTCGCCGACGGCGAGGAGCGGGACGTCGAGGTGTACTCGACGCCCGTGCGCGAGGACGATCGGGAGCTGCTGTTCACCATCGTCCACGATGTCACCGAGCGGCGGCGGGCCGAGGAACGGCTGGCACTGGACGCGAGCGTTTTCACGCACGCCCGCGAGGGCATCGCCATCACCGACGCCGACAACCGGATAGTCGACGTCAACGATGCCTTCACCCGGATTACCGGCTACTCCCGCGAGGAGGCCCTTGGCAACACCCCGGCCCTCCTCAAGTCGGGGCGGCAGCCGGATGCCTTCTATCGCACGATGTGGCGGAGCCTCAACGAGTCCGGTCACTGGAGTGGCGAGATCTGGAACCGGCGCCGTGACGGTGCGATCTACGCCGAGATGCTCACCATCAGCGTGGTGCGCGACGAGCACGGCCGGGTGTGCAATCACGTGGCGCTGTTCTCCGACATCACCGAGGAGAAGCGCCGCCAGCGCCAGCTCGAACACATCGCCCACTACGATGCCCTGACCGACCTGCCCAACCGGGTGCTGCTCGGCGACCGGCTCGCCCAGGCAATGGCGCGTGCCGACCGTGACGGCCACTCCCTGTCCCTGGTGTACCTGGACCTGGATGGTTTCAAGCGCGTCAACGAGAGCCACGGCCACGAGGTCGGCGACGCCGTGATCACCACCATCGCAGGCCGTCTCGGCCGTGCGCTGCGGGCCACGGACACACTGGCGCGCATCGGCGGCGACGAGTTCGTGGCCGTGCTCGCGGACATCGACCCGACGACGGACGACGAGGGCATGCTCGCCCGGCTCGCGGACGTGGCCTCGCGAGCGGTGGAGATCGACGGGCGCTCGATCAGCCTCACCGCAAGTCTCGGTGTGACCGGCTACCCCCAGGCGGAGTCGGTGGATGCCGAGCAGCTCCTGCGCCAGGCCGATCAGGCCATGTACCAGGCCAAGCTCGCGGGCCGCAATCGGGTCCATGTCTTCGACGTCGCCCGGGATCGGGACCTGCGCGGGTTCCACGAGGATGTGGCGCGCATGCGCCAGGCGTTGGCGGACGACGAGCTCACGGTGTTCTACCAGCCCAAGGTGAACATGCGTACCGGCGAGCTGGTCGGCGCGGAGGCGTTGGTGCGCTGGCACCACCCGGAGCAAGGCCTGCTCGGACCCGCCCGGTTCCTGCCGGCGATCGAGGGTCACCCGGTCTCGCTGGAGATCGGCGAGCGTGTCCTGCACCGGGCGCTCGCCCAGCTCGCGGCCTGGCAGGCGGAGGGGCTGACCCTGCCGCTGAGTGTGAACATCGGGGCGCTGCAACTCCAGCAGCCCGACTTCCCCGAACGGCTGCATCACATCCTCGCCGGGCATCCGGGCGTGGACCCCGGGCTGCTGAGGCTGGAGGTCCTGGAGACCAGCGCGCTCGAGGATATGGCCCACGTCACCCGGGTAATGCGCGAGTGTGCCCGCCTCGGGGTGTACTTCTCGCTGGACGACTTCGGCACTGGCTACGCCTCGCTGACCTACCTCAAGCGATTGCCTGTGGTCGAGCTCAAGATCGACCGGAGCTTCGTCGCCGACAGCCTGGAGGACGCGGAGGACTTCGCCATCGTCGAGGGCGTGATGGGGCTGGCGCGGGCATTCGGCCACGACGTGGTTGCCGAGGGTGTGGAGAACGAGGCCCAGGGCGAGCTGTTGCTCAAGCTCGGCTGCGAGCTGGCCCAGGGGTTCGCCATCGCCCGGCCGATGCCGCCGGAGGCGCTTCCGGCCTGGCGCCGCCGGTGGCGCCCGTATCCCCGCTGGAGCGGTCAGGAGACGGTCCCCCAGGAGATGCTGCCCCTGCACCTCGCCGGCATCGAGCACCGTTTGTGGATGCAGGCCCTGGAGGGCTTCCTCGACGGCTGCCGGGCGGTGCCGCCGGCAATGGATCACCGCGAGTGCCGTTTCGGCCAGTGGCTGGACCGGGAGCGGGTGCGCCGCGGCGCGGAGGCCGGGGCGCTGGACGAGCTCGACCGTCGGCACCGCCGGGTGCACCGCTTCGCCCGTGCGATGCTCACCGTTCACGAGCGCGGCGACAGCAGCCGCGCCCGGCAGGGGCTGTCCCGCCTGAAGGTGCTGGGCGACCGGTTGCTCGCGTGCCTGGGGGATCAGCTGCCCGCGCGCTCCGATCGCCCGTTGAGCCGTTCCCATGCCCAGGGCGGCGGTCCGTCGCCGTAGCACTCGCGCAGGAAATCGATGAACACGCGCACCTTGGCCGAGACGTTGTGCGTGTAGGGGTAGATGGCGTGGATGGCCATCCCCGGGGCCCGGTAATCGCAGAGCACCCGCTCGAGCCGGCCCTCGGCCACTGCCCGGTTGGCGATGAAATCCGGGGTGAGCACCAGCCCGGTGCCGGCGCAGGCCGCGTCTATCAGGATCTCGCCGTTGTTGGCCTGGAAGCGCCCGCGTACGGGGACCCGGTGGGTACGCCCGTCCGCTCCGGTCAGCCGCCATTCCCGGGTGTTGCGGGCGTAGGCATAGACCAGGCAGGCGTGCCCGGCCAGTGCCTCCGGCGTCTGCGGCCGGCCGTGGCGGGCCAGGTAGTCCGGTGACGCGCAGATCCAGCCCTCACAGGGGGCGATGCGGCGGGCGATGTGGCTGGAGTCCTGGAGCTCGGTGATCCGTATCGCCACGTCGAAGCCCTCGTTGACCAGGTCGACGAAGCGATCGTTGAGGACCACGTCCACCGACAGCTCCGGGTAACGGTCCAGGAAGGCGGGCAGTACGGCGGAGAGGTGCTGCAGGGCGAAGGAGACGGGTACATTGACCCGCAGCAGGCCGCGGGGCCGGGCCTGGAGGTCGCCCACCGCGCGTTCCGCCTCCCCCAGCTCCTCGAGGATGCGCAGGGCCCGGTCGCGGAACTGCGCCCCGGGCTCGGTGAGGTGCAGCCGTCGGGTCGTGCGGTTGAACAGCCGTACGCCCAGATGCTGCTCGAGTGCCTTGACCTGCTTGCTGATCACCGACTTGGAGACGTCCATGCGCTCCGCGGCGGCGGTGAAGCTGCCCTCCTCGGCAACGCCGACGAAGGCCTCGAGGGCGGCGAATCGGTCCATGGCAGGGCTCCGGCAAAGGTTATCGTTTACTTATAGGAAACAGTTTTTTCGGAATCAAGAAGATTGTCGCCTCAGGGTTTTCAGTTAGCCTGAGACCGTACTCAATAGCATGGCGAAGGAGATTCCGATATGACACGCGTACTGGTCCTCTACTACAGCATGTATGGTCACATCGAGCAGATGGCGGATGCCGTCGCGGCAGGGGCGCGCGAGGTGCCCGGCGCCGAGGTCGTGGTCAAGCGGGTACCCGAGACCATGCCCGAGGAGGCGGCGCGCAATGCCGGCGCCAAGCTCGATCAGGCGGCCCCGGTGGCTTCCCCCGGCGAGCTCGCCGACTATGACGCGGTGATCCTCGGTACGCCGACCCGGTTCGGCAACATGGCCGGGCAGATGCGCAATTTCCTCGACCAGACCGGCGGGCTGTGGGCCAGCGGTGCACTGGCCGGCAAGGTGGGCAGCGTGTTCACCTCCACGGGTACCGGCGCCGGCAACGAGACCACCATCGTGAGTGCGTGGTTCACTATGGCCCATCACGGCATGGTGCTGGTCGGGCTGCCGTACGCGAAGGCCCCGGAGCTGTTCGACATCAGCGAGCCCCGCGGCGGCTCGCCCTACGGTGCGGGCACCATGGCCGGCGGTGACGGCTCGCGTCAGCCGACGGACAAGGAGCGCTCGCTCGCCCGCGCCCAGGGGCGCCACGTTACCGAGATCGCGGCGAAGCTCGCGGCCTAAGGCCACTGGTCCCCGCGGCACCGCCGCGGGGCGCGGACTGCCAGAGGAGGCGAACATGGGTCTGCTCATCGACGGTGTCTGGCACGATCGCTGGTATGACACCGACAGCACCGGCGGGCGCTTCGAGCGGCCGGAGACGGTGTTCCGCGACTGGGTCTCGCCGGAGCCCTCGGCGCGCTTCGCCGCGGAGCCCGGGCGCTATCACCTCTACGTCTCGCTGGCCTGCCCGTGGGCCCACCGCGTGCTGATCACGCGGCGCCTCAAGGGCCTGGAGGACGTCATCGGGGTGTCGGTGGTCCATCCGTACATGGGGGATCAGGGCTGGTCGTTCGGCGACTACCCGGGCGCCACCGGGGATCGTCTGCACGGCCTCGATCACCTGTACCAGCTCTATACCCGGGCGCGGCCGGACTACACCGGGCGGGTCACGGTGCCGACCCTGTGGGACACCCGCGAGGGCACCATCGTCAACAACGAGTCCGCCGACCTGGTGCGGATGCTCAACACCGCGTTCGACCGCTGGGGCCGGGACGACGTCGATCTGTATCCGGCTGACCATCGCGAGGCCATCGACGCCATCAACCCGTTCGTCTACGACCGGGTCAATAACGGTGTCTACAAGGCCGGCTTCGCCACCGCGCAGGCGGCCTACGAGGAGGCGGTCACGGCGCTGTTCGAGGCCCTCGACGAGCTCGAGGCACGGCTGGCCCGCCAGCCCTACCTCGCCGGCGACCGCCTGACCGAGGCGGACGTGCGGCTATTCACCACCCTGGTGCGTTTCGACCCGGTTTACGTCGGCCACTTCAAGTGCAATATCCGCCGACTGGTGGATTATCCGAACCTGTGGGCCTACACCCGCGAGATCTACCAGGTGCCGGGGGTGGCGCCGACCGTGAGCCTCGATCACATCAAGCGCCACTATTACACCTCGCACCCGACGATCAATCCCACCGGCATCATCCCCGTGGGCCCGGAGATCGACCTCGAGGCCCCGCACGGGCGGGGGGCGTGATATCGTGACGGGTTCAATCCACGATTGACGGGACCATGAGCGAACAGGCAGCCAGCAGCCCCGGTGCCGTGCACGTCAGTGCGGCCCGGCTTCCGACCCGGTGGGGGGAGTTCATCATCCACGGCTTCGAGGAGCCGGGGGGCGGGCGTGAGCACGTGGCCCTGGTCATGGGCGAGGTCGACGGCGCGGAGTCGGCGCTGGTGCGCGTGCACTCGGAGTGTCTCACCGGCGATGCCCTGTTCAGCCAGCGCTGCGACTGTGGCCCGCAGCTCGAGGAGGCCCTGCGGCGCATCGGCCGCGAGGGCCGCGGCGTGCTGGTCTACCTCCGCCAGGAGGGCCGGGGCATCGGGCTGCTGAACAAGATCCGGGCGTACGCCGTCCAGGACCGTGAGGGCGCGGACACGGTGGAGGCCAACGAGGCCCTGGGCTTCGCCGCCGACGCCCGCGACTACACCGTCGCCGCGGACATGCTCCGCTATCTCGGGGTGACGTCGGTGCGGCTGCTCACCAACAATCCCAGCAAGGTGAACGGGCTCGAGGGGGCGGGCGTCCACGTGGCCGAGCGCATCGCCCTGCAGGCCGGCCGCAATCCCCACAATCACGGCTACCTGGAAACCAAGGCCGCCAAGTTCGGCCACCTCTTCGACGACTGACCCGCGCGGCGTCCGCGGCGCGCCGGACGGGTGGCGCCCGGCGTGGGTGGCCGGCGTTGCCGCCTAGCGGGGCACGCGGTAGCTGCTCTCGTCGAGCAGGTCGATTCCGCAGGGGAGGTTCTCGATCCAGTCCAGGAAGCGGTGGATCATCTCGCGGCCCTTGAACGGCCGGCCGTGCTGGGGCACCAGCCAGTCGATGTCCATCTGCCGGACCATGCGCGCCCACAGCCGGCAGGCGCGGTTAGCCACCATGTAGCGCTGGTGGAAGCCCTTCATCGTGGGGATGTGCGCCTCGAAGTCCTCGACCGGTTCGCCGGGGTGGTCCTCGACCAGCGAGGCGCCCATGTCGCCGGAGAACAGGATCCGCGCGGTGGTGTCGTAGAACTGGAAGTTGCCCACCGAGTGCAGGAAGTGCGCGGGCACGGCCTTGATCACGGAATCGCCCAGCGGGATCCTGCCGCCCTCGTCCTCCAGGCCGACGATGCGGTCGACGATGCGTGCGCTCTGGTAGCCGGGCACCAGGTGCGGCAGAAAGCGCGTCCACAGCTTCGAGCACACCACCTTGCAGTCCGTGTACATCAGCCAGCGGTCCAGCGAGGCGATGATGTCGGGATCCTGGTGGGACGCGAACACGTAGTCCATTTCCTTGAGACGGATCTGGCGGCCCAGGGTCACCGACAGCGGTGTGTAGGTGAGATCGCCGCCGGGGTCCACCAAGGCTGCGGCGTCCCCGTCCAGTATGAGGAACTGGTTGGACTGGATGCCGTGCTCGCCGGAAACCAGCGAGTCGAACGTATAGCAGGCATGGTGGCCGTCGTTGTAGAGTTCGATTGCCATCGTCGGTCCGGATCCTCCTGATGAGGCTTCGGCGAGGTATGGTGTCGGGCCGTAACCCCCATCGCAGAGGCTATCGCATACGGCCGGAGGGCTTTTGACACAGGTCAATCCGGTCGATTCCCCCACGAACCCCCCGTGTTGAGGAGGCGAGGAGTGACACGGCACATGCGCCCCTGGCTGATCGCCGTCCTGGTGCTCGTGGCACTGGCGGGCTGGATTGCCAGCGGCTATCTGGCCCGTGGCGGGGCCGAACCGGCCGCGGCGTCGTCGCCGGCGGAGAACGCACCGGCGGCGATGCGCGTGCAGGTCAGCGAGCAGCAGGCCCGGACCATCACGCGCTGGCTCGTCCTCCAGGGGCAGTCCCGGCCCGACCGCCGCGTGAGCGTGCGTGCGGAGACCGGCGGACGGGTTGCCGAGCCGCCGCTCACCAAGGGCCGTCCGGTAGCCGCAGGGGCGAGCATCGCCCGCATCGCCATGAACGACCGTCAGGCGCGCCTGGCCGAGGCCCGTGCGCTGGTGAGCCAGCGCGAGGCCGAGGCGGCCGCCGCCCGGCGTCTCGCCGACAGTGGCTACCAGTCCACCACCCAGCGCCAGGCGGCGGAGGCCGCGCTCGAGGCCGCCCGTGCCGAGCTGGCGTCGATACGCGAGGAGATCGCCAACACCGACGTGCGCGCCCCCTTCGACGGCATCCTCGAGTCCGTCACTGTGGAGGAGGGCGATTACCTCACCGCCGGCGGCGAGGTGGCGGAGGTCGTCGATCTCGACCCCCTGCGGGTAACGGTGTTCGTCGCCCAGCAGGACATCGCCCGCGTGACCGTGGGCACCGCGGCGCGGGTGCGCTTTGCCACCGGCGTCGAGCGCGAGGGGCAGGTGGACTACGTCGCCGCCACCGCGGACGAGGAGACCCGCACCTTCCGTGTGGAGGTGGCGGTGCCCAATGGCGGGGGCGACGTCCCTGCCGGGGTCAGCGCGACGGTCCGGCTGCCCGCCGACCGGGTCAGTGCTCACTTCGTCTCCCCTGCGGTGCTGACCCTGGGCGACGACGGCGCCCTGGGGGCGAAGACCGTCGATGATGAGGGCCGGGTGGCCTTCCACCCGGTCTCGGTGGTCCGCGCCGAGCGCGACGGGGTCTGGATCAGCGGCCTGCCGGAGCGTGCGCGGGTGATCACGGTGGGTCAGGGGTTCGTGCGCGCCGGAGAGCCGGTGACCCCGGTGGACGCCGCGGACTCGCCCCTGAAGCTCGACGGGCGTGTCCCCGCGCCCGCCGCCCCGTTGCCGGAGACGGGCTGAGCCGTGGGCCGGCTGATCGCCGCGGCGTTCGGGCGCAGCCGCACGGTGCTGCTGTTCCTGCTCATCATTACCGTGATGGGCTGGCAGGCGTACCGGGATATCCCGAAGGAGGCCGAGCCCGACGTCGCCATCCCCATCATCTATGTCTCCGTCGCCTACGAGGGCATTTCCCCGGAGGACGGCGAGCGGCTGCTGGCCCGGCCCCTGGAGAAGGAGCTCCAGTCCATCGAGGGCCTCAAGGAGATGCGCACCACCGCGGCCCAGGGCTATACCGCGATCGTGCTGGAGTTCGAGGCGGGCTTCGACGCCGACCGGGCCCTCGCCGACGTGCGCGAGCAGGTGGACATCGCCAAGTCGGACCTGCCGCCGGGGGCCGAGGAGCCGGCGGTCCAGGAGGTCAACGTCGCACTGTTCCCGGTGCTCACCGTGGCGCTGTCCGGGCCGGTGCCGGAGCGCACCCTGGTGGACGTCGCCACGCGGTTGCAGGACCGCCTCGAGGCCCTGCCCGGCATCCTCGAGGCGGATGTCGGTGGCGACCGCGAGGAGGTCATGGAGATCATCGTGGACCGCCGGGTGATGGAGACCTACGGCGTCTCCTATGCGCGGCTTTTCTCGGTGCTGAGCGGCAATAACCTCCTGGTCGCCGCGGGAGCCCTGGACACCGGGGCGGGGCGCCTCGCGGTGAAGGTCCCCGGACTGGTCGAGGACCTGGACGACGTCATGACCCTGCCGGTGAAGACCAGCGGTGACCGGGTCGTGACCTTCGGCGACGTCGCCAGTATCCGCCGCACCTACAAGGATCCCGACGAGTTCGCCCGGGTCGACGGTCAGCCCGCCCTGACCCTGGAGATCTCCAAGCGCGTCGGGGCCAACATCATTGAGACCGTCGCCGCGGCACGGGAGGTGGTCGAGCAGGCCCGGGGGGAGTGGCCCGACAGCCTGCAGGTGGCCTACCTCCAGGACCGCTCCGAAGACATCCGCACCATGCTGCGGGACTTGCAGAACAACGTCCTCGCCGGCGTGATCCTGGTGATGGTGGTGATCATTGCGGCGCTGGGCTGGCGGCCCGCGCTGCTGGTGGGCATGGCCATTCCGGGGTCTTTTCTCGCCGGCATCCTGGCCGTGTACCTGATCGGCTACACCATGAACATCGTGGTCCTGTTCAGCCTCATCCTCGTGGTGGGGATGCTGGTGGACGGGGCCATCGTGGTGGTGGAGCTCGCCGAACGCCGGCTCTCCGAGGGCTGGCCGCGGCGTGACGCCTACCTGCACGGGGCTACCCGCATGGCCTGGCCGGTGATCTCCTCGACCGCCACCACCCTGGCGGTGTTCCTGCCGCTCACGGTCTGGCCCGGCGTGGTCGGGGAGTTCATGAAATACCTCCCCATTACCGTGCTCCTGACCCTGTCCGCCTCGCTGGCCATGGCGCTGGTGTTCGTTCCCGTGCTCGGCGGGCTGATCGCACGCCGCGACCCGGCGAGCGCGGCCAACGCCGCCGCGCTGGAGGCGGCGGAACGCGGCGATCTCGCGAGCCTGCGCGGCTTTGTCGGCGGCTACGTGCGCATGCTCTCGCGGGCCCTGGACCGGCCGGGTCTGGTCCTGGCCGGCATGGTCGCCACGGTGGTGGTGACCTATGCCGCCTACGGCCTGTTCGGCCGCGGCGTGGAGTTCTTCCCCGAGGTGGAGCCGGACTTCGCCCAGGTCCAGGTCCATGCCCGCGGCGATCTGTCGGTATGGGAGCGCGATGCCCTGGTCCGGGCGGTGGAGGAGCGTCTGCTCGGATTCGGGTCCATCGAGCACGTCTACGCCCGCACCATAAGCGACCCGGAGCGCATGCAGAACGTCTCGCCGGATACCGTGGGCGTCATCCAGCTCGAGTTCCGCGACTGGGACCAGCGTGCACCGGCGGCGGAGATCATGCAGCGGATCCGCGATGTCACCGCGCCGTTGCCCGGCATTCGCGTCGAGGTCCGCAAGGCCGAGTCGGGGCCCTCCCAGGGCAAGCCGATCCAGGTGCGGGTGAGCGCGGACCGGCCGGAGGCGCTGAACACCGGGGTCGAGCGGGTGCGCACGCTGATGGACGAGCTCGGTGGGTTCAGCGACACCGAGGATAACCGCCCGGTGCCCGGGGTCGAGTGGCGGCTGGAGGTGGACCGCGAACGTGCCGCCCGCTATGGCGCGGACGTACAGCTCGTGGGCAATGCGGTGCAGCTGGTCACCAACGGGGTGCTGCTCGATGACTATCGCCCGGACGACGCGGACGAGGAGGTGGATATCCGTGTGCGGTTCCCGCCGGAGGACCGCAGCCTGGAGACACTGGGTCTGCTGCGTGTGCCCACCGACCAGGGCCAGGTGCCCATCGCCAACTTCGTGACCCAGCGGCCGGGGCCGAGCACCGGCACCATCGAGCGCGTCGACGGGCGGCGGACGTTTACTGTCGCCTCCGAGGTCGCCCCCGGCGTGCTGGCGGACACCCAGGTCCAGCGCCTGCGCGATGCCATCGGCGAGGCGGACATGCCGCCGTCCGTCGAGATCGCATTCGCCGGCCAGGACGAGGATCAGCGCGAGGCCCAGACCTTTCTCTCGAACGCGTTCATCGTGGCGGTGCTGTTCATGGCGCTGATCCTGGTTACCCAGTTCAACAGCCTCTACCAGGCGGTGCTGGTGCTCTCCGCCATCCTCTTCTCCACCGCCGGCGTGCTGCTCGGCCTGCTGGCGACCCAGCGGCCGTTCGGCATCGTCATGGGCGGGGTGGGGATGATTGCGCTGGCCGGCATCGTGGTGAACAACAATATCGTGCTCATCGACACCTACAACGTCCTCCGCCGGGAAGGCATGGCGGCGCGGGAGGCGGTGCTGAGGACCGCCGCCCAGCGGCTGCGGCCGGTGCTGCTCACCTCCGTGACCACCGTGCTCGGGCTGATGCCGATGGTGCTGAAGCTCAACGTCGACATCATCGGGCGGGAGGTGCAGTACAACGCCCCGTCCACCCAGTGGTGGGCCCAGCTCTCCAGCGCCATCGCCGGCGGTCTCACCTTCGCGACGGCGCTCACGCTGGTGCTCACGCCGTGCCTGCTGATGCTGGGGGCCAACGTCGCCGAGGCCTTGAGGCGGCGGCGCGCCTAGGGCTCAGCCACGGGCGATGAGGGCATCCGCCGCCTCCGCCAGGTCGGCGGCGATGATCGTCGGCGCCGGGAACAGCGCCTCCGGGACCTGGCCGGGGCGCGCGATGAAGGCGCCCTGCCAGCCGGCGCTCATGGCACCGGCGATGTCCCAGCCGTGGGCGGCCACCATCGTCAGTGCGGCCGGGCGCTCGCCGATCAGCCGGGCGGCGGTGTCGTAGACGGCGCGTGCCGGCTTGAGCGCGCGCGCGGCGTCCACCGAGTGCATCGCGTCCAGCAGCGGGCTGAGCCCCGCATGGGCGAGCTGGTCGCGCATCACCTCCGGGGCGGAGTTGGTCAGGGCCACCAGCGGGAAGCCGGCATCCCGCAGGCGGGCGAGGGCGTCCGCAACCTCCGGGTGGGGCGGGAGCCGGCGCATGCCGGCGGCGATATCCTGACGGCCGGCGCGCTCCAGGGTGACACCGCGGCGTTGCGCGACCATGCTCAGCGCCGCCGCCCCGACGGCGCTGAAGTCCTCGTAACGGCCGGTCAGCGTGACGGTCATCGCGCTCTGCAGGACCTGGGCGAACCACTCCCGGCGGGCGCCGGCGTCGCCGAACAGCCGTTCGAAGACCGGGTCCAGCGCGCCCAGATCGAGCAGTGTCTCGTTCACATCGAATACAATCGTCTGCGGCATCCTTCGCTCCCGTGGTCCGGACCCTCGATAACCGTGACGTCCGGTGTTCAGCATAGCAGCGGGACCCGGTCCGCAGGGGATGCCGCTGGTGTCGAAACGGGGGAAAGCATGTGCTGGAGTGCGGTCCACTGCCGCGCCTTCGAGATCCGTGAGCCGGTGCCGGCCGCCGCGCGGACCGCCGTCGAGGCGGCGGTCGCCCGTCTTGGCGGTGTCAGCGGTGTCTGGCTGAGGCCCGGGCAGCGAAGGCTGGTCGTGCGCGGCGAGGTCAGCGAGACGGACCTCGTTACCGTGCTGGCCACGCTCGGCTACACGGTGGCCGCCGCCGGTCCCTCCCGCGAGGCGGACCCGCGGACCGGACGCTCGGCCCTGGCCGCGGCGTTTGCCGGGGCCGTGCTCCTCATCATCGACACCTATGCGCAGGCACTGGGGGCGGGGCCCGCGTGGCGCGCGGGCGGTGTGGCGGTGGTCGTGCTGGTGATGGTCCGGATCCTGCCCGCGGCGCTGGCCCGCGGGACGCCCCGGGAGCGGCCGCGGTGCGTCCCCGCAGTCGGGCTGGTATGCGGCGGTGTGGCTGCGGGTATCGGACATGCGCTGCTCGTGCTTGCCGCCCCTGCACTGCTCGTGCCGGAGGGGCAGGGCGGGTACCTGGCGTTCCCGCTGTTCGCCCTCGCGGTCTACCAGGCCGGGGTCGCGTTGATGGGCCGGGGCGCGGGGCCGGTCGCCCGCCCGGCGGACAGCCTGAGGGCGCTGCTGCCGGCCACGGCCGCCGAGCATACCGCCCGCGGCTGGCGGCGGGTGCCGTCGTCGCGGCTCACCGAGGGGGCGCGGGTCCATGTCGACGACGGCGAACGTGTGCCCGCCGACGGCCGCATCGAGACGGGACGGGCGAGTCTGGACGAGTCCGCGTTTACCGGAACGGAAGGCGTGGTCAGCCGCGAGCCCGGTGACCGGGTCCTCGCGGGCACCCTGTGCCGGGACGGCGGCTTCACCATGGTGGTGACGCGGCCACCCGGCGAGGGGGAGCTTGCCGGTATGATTGCGGGGGTTCACCGTCCCGGTGGCCCGAGCCGCCGTCCCTGCCACGGCCTGGACCGTCTCCTCGGCTGGCTGCTCACCGGTGCCCTGACGGCGGCGGTGCTGTCACTGGCCGGCTGGTGGCTGCTCGACGGGACCCCCGGGCAGGCCCTGCTGTCGGCGTGCGTGCTGCTGGTGCTCGCGGCGTCGCCCGCGGTGCCCCTGGCCGTGCCCCTCGCCCTGAATGCCGGGCTCATACGCCTGGTGGAGTTCGGCGTGATCGCCCGCCAGCCGGACGTCCTGGACGCCCTCGCGGGACTTTCGGTGATCGCCCTGGACAAGACCGGCACGCTCACGGCCGCGGCCGCCGAGGTGGTCGCCGTCGAGCCCGTCGACGGGGTCGCCATCCGCGACATCTTCCGCTGGGCGGCGGCGGTGGAGGCCGGTGAACGTCCCGGGCCGGTGAGCCGGGCCGCAGAGGAGCGCAGCATCCGGGCCGGGGTGGCCGAGGACGTCGAGCGCCTGCCCGGCGGTGCGCTGCGTGGCCGCATCGACGGCCGCGACGTGGTCGTCGGGACACACCGGGCGCTGGCCGCGGCGCGAATAGACAACCCGCTCAGCAAACGCGGTCTGGAGCTCCTGGACGAGGGCAGCACGCCGCTGTTCGTCGCCGCCGACGGGGTCCTGGCCGGTGCGCTGGCGCTGGCGGCACCGCTGCGTCCCGAGGCCCGGGACTCGGTGACCCGGCTGCGCCGGCTGGGCCTGCGGGTGGTGATGCTCACCGGCGATGAGCCCCGCGCGGCCCGGGCGGTCGCGGATAGCGCGGCCATCGGCGAGGTGCGCGCGGGCGTGCGTGCCGAGGACAAGGCCCGCCATATCCGTTACCTCCAGCAGTCGGGGGAGCGGGTCGGCATGGTCGGCGACGGCGTCAACGACACCCTCGCGCTGGCGGGCGCGGACGTCGGCATCGCGGTGGCCCGGGGCAGCGAGGTCGCAGTCGACAGCGCCGACGTGACCCTGGTGCGCGATTCCCTCCACGCGGTGGCGGACGCCGTCCTCGTTGGCCGTCTCACCGTGCGCAACATGCGCGAGGGGGCCTTTGGCGCACTGGTGTACGCGCTGGCGCTGGCACCCGTTGCCGCGGGGCTCGCATGGCCGGTTTTCGGGTGGCTGGTGACCCCGGGCGTACTGGCGGTGCTGGTGGTACTATCGGTGCTCACAGTGCTGGCCAACGCCGCGCGGCTGCGCTACCAGGAGGTTGCCGGCGGCGGGCCGGAATGAGCCGGCGGCGTGCCGCCGGAGCGAATGGTCGATGCCCGGGAGGAGACCCCATGCTGCGGCAACTCGCGATCGCCACGGTGGTGGCCCTGCTCGTCGTCGCCTGTGCGACCTCGCCGACGGGGCGGCGCCAGCTCCAGCTCTTCCCCGCCGGCCAGATGCAGGCCATGGGCGTGGCTGCCTTCAAGGAGATGAAGGACGAGAAGCCGGTGCTCGACAACAAGGCGGTGACCGGCTACGTGCGCTGCGTGGCCGACGCCATCACCGCCGTTGTGCCCCAGCGCTACCAGCCCGACGGCGACTGGGAGGTGCGTGTGTTCGACCTCGACAGCGCCAACGCATTCGCCCTTCCGGGCGGCAAGATCGGCGTCCATCGCGGGTTGCTGGAAGTGGCGAAGTCGCCGGATCAGCTCGCTGCGGTCATCGGCCACGAGGTCGGACACGTCATGGCCGACCACAGCAACGAGCGCATGTCCCAGCAGTTTGCCGTGGGAACGGGGCTGGCCGTCGCCGGCATCATCGCCGGCAACGGCGACGGTGACCGCCAGCAGGCCCTGGCCCTGCTCGGCCTCGGTGCCGAGGTGGGTGTGCTGCTGCCGTTCAGCCGTCTCCACGAGAGCGAGGCCGACACCATCGGCCTGGAGCTGATGGCCCGGGCCGGCTTCGACCCACGCGAGAGCGTCGCGTTGTGGGAGAACATGGAGGCGGAGTCCAAGGGCGCTCAGCCGCCGGAGTTCCTCTCCACCCACCCCTCCCATGGCTCGCGTATCGACGGCCTCCAGTCGGACATGCCCCGTGCCATGTCCCTGTACCGCCAGGCGCAGGAGTCCGGGCGCAGGCCGGGCTGCAAGCGGGTCACGCCCTAGTCGAAGATCACGGTGCGGTTGCCGTAGGAGAGGATCTTGCGCTGCAGGTGGGCGTGCACCGCCTGCGCGAGCACCAGCCGCTCCAGGTCGCGTCCCTTGCGCACCAGCTCGTCGACGTCGTCCCGGTGGGTCACCGGGGTGACGTCCTGGGCGATGATGGGCCCGGCGTCGAGTTCCTCGGTGACGTAATGGCTGGTCGCGCCGATGATCTTCACGCCGCGGGCATGGGCCGCGTGGTACGGCCGTGCGCCGGCGAAGGCCGGCAGGAACGAGTGGTGGATATTGATCAGCCGCTCGCGATAGGCCCCGATCAGCGCGGGGCCGACGATCTGCATGTAGCGCGCCAGCACCACCAGATCGATCTCGTGGGCGCGTAGTAGCTCGAGCTCGCGTGCCTCCTGCGCCGCCTTGTTCTCCGGGGTGATCGGCAGGCAGTGATAGTCGATGCCGAAGCGCTCCGCGACCGGGCGCAGGTCCTCGTGATTGGAGACGATCAGCGGAATGTCCACCGCCCACTCGCCCCCCTGCCAGCGCGAGAGCAGGTCGTAGAGGCAGTGCGGCAGCCGGGAGACGAACAGTGCCAGCCTCGGGCGCTCGTCGGAGAAGTGCAGCCGCCACGTCATCCCGTAGTGCCCGGCGATCTCGTCGGCGAAGGTCCCGCCGATGGCCTCCGGGGCGATGCTGAATCCGTCCAGCGCCCACTCGACGCGCATGAAGAACACGCCCTGGCTGTCGTCGACGTGCTGGTCGAAGTAGACGATGTTGCCGCCGTGGCGGGCGACGAAATCGCCCACCGCCGCGACCAGGCCGCGCTGGTCCGGGCAGTGGGCGAGGAGGATCGCGGTGCGCTGCGGGCCGGTGCTCATGGGGGGTTGCCTTCACTGGCTGATGCACGGGATCGCGTAGTGTACCGCAGCGCCGGGGTTGAAAGGGACGTGATGAGTCGTCATCCCCTTTAACGTTCGCAGGCTATCTATATCGATCCTCTCAGAGGTGATTCCGTAAGGGGGACTCATGGCAATGGAGTACGTTGAATCCGCCGGTGCCCGCATCCCGAAGCTGGGCTTCGGCACCTTCCAGCTCGATGACGACAACGCCCGCGAGATGGTCCGTACCGCCCTGGAGGCGGGCTACCGCCACATCGACACGGCGCAGATGTACGGCAACGAGGCCGGTGTCGGCCGGGGTATCGCCGATGCCGGCGTGCCCCGGGAGGACATCTGGTTGACCACCAAGGTCTGGGTGGACCGTTTCCGCGACGGCGACCTGCAGCGCTCCGTGCGCGAGAGCCTGGGGCGTCTCGGCGTGGACAGCGTCGATCTGCTGCTGCTCCACTGGCCGAACCGGGATGTCCCGCTCGGGGAGACCATCGGCGCGCTCAACGATGTCCGCGAGCAGGGGTTGGCCCGCCATATCGGGGTGAGCAACTTCCCTGTGGCGCTGGTGCGCGAGGCCGAGGGGCTCAGCCGCGCGCCGCTGGTCACCGACCAGGTGGAGTATCACCCCTACCTCTCCCAGGCGCCGCTGCTCGAGGCGCTGCGCGAGCGCGGCATGGCGCTGACGGCCTACTGCCCCCTGGGGCAGGGCGGTGTGCTGAACGACGGCACCATCGCCGCGATCGCCCGCGATCACGACCGCACACCGGCCCAGGTGATCCTGCGCTGGCATTACCAGCAGCCGGGCGTGGTGGCGATCCCGCGCAGCCGTCGGGCCGAGCATGTGCGCGCCAACTTCGATATCCTCGGTTTCTCGCTGTCCGACGAGGAGATGCGCCGCATCAGCGGGCTCGCCCGGGCGGACGGTCGTGTCGTCAACCCTGCCGGCCTGGCCCCGGAGTGGGATAACGCCGGCTGAACCGCGTCGCCCCGCGCCGGCGGCGCCCGATTAATAAAGGAGCTCTGCCAGCGTGGCCCGACGGCCCCGATTCACTCTCGCGGCCCTGCGAGCCGATGCCGTCGCCGGCGGCATCGGTGGGCTGCTCGCGCTACCCCAGGTCATCGCCTACGCCCTGATCGCCGGTGTCCCCGCCGAGTGGGGGCTGCGCAGCGCCGTCGTGGTGACGGCGGTGGCCGCGCTTGCCGGCAGCTCCCGGGAGATGATCACCGGCCCCGCGGCGGCGCTGTCGCTGCTGACCTTCGCCGTGGTCTCGCCTCTTGCCGAGCCCGGCAGCGGCGACTACCTGATGCTGGTGGTCACGGTGATGGCCCTGGCCGGCGTGATGCAGCTCGCCGTGGGCCTGTTGCGTCTGGGGCGGCTGGTGAACTTCGTCTCGCACACGGTGATCGTCGGCTTCACCGCCGGCGCCGCCGTGCTCATTGCCTGGAGTCAGGTGCCGGAGTTGCTCGGTGCCGGCTCGACGAACAGTCCCGGGGCGATGCTCCAGCAGGCCTCCTGGCCCTCTGTCGCCACCGGTGCGGGGGTGATCCTGGCGATCCTGGTACTGCGCCGTCTCGGCCTGCGCGGGGGCGCGCTGCTCGGCGGCCTGGTGGCCGGCAGTGCCGGCGTGGCGCTGGCCGGGGGCGGCGATGTCGCCCGCGTGGGCACGCTCAGCCTCGCCTCGCTGCCCGCGATCCATCCGGTGATCTCGCCGGGCCGGCTGCCGCAGCTGGTGCCGGGGGCCGCGGCGATTGCGCTGCTGGGCCTGCTGGAGGCCGCTGCCATCGCCCGAGCCCTGGGCCGGCGCAGCGGCCAGCGCATCGACGCCGATCGCGAGTGCACCGGGCAGGGGGTGTCCAACCTGGTCGGCTCGTTCCTGGGCTGCCTGCCCGGGACTGGCTCGTTCACGCGCTCGGCGGCCAATCAGGAGGCTGGCGCACGCACGAGCGTCGCCGCACTGGTCTCGGCGGTGACCGTGGCCGCGGTGGCCCTGGCCTGGCCCGGCCTGGGGCAGTGGCTGCCGCTGCCGGCGATGGCCGGGGTGATCCTGGTGGTGGCGGTCCGCCTGGTGGACGTGCCCGCCATTCGCGAGGTCCTGCGTGCCGGCCGGGGCGAGGCGGCGGTGCTGGTGGCCACGTTCCTCGCCACCGTGTTCCTGGAGCTCGCCTACGCCGTGCTCATCGGCGTGGTCGTCTCGCTGTTCGTCTACCTCGCCCAGGCCGCCCGCCCGCGCATCGTGGAGGTGGCGCCCCGGGCCGACCGGCCGGGGCGGGACCTGCGTAACGCCGGCAAGCACGAGCTGGCGGTCTGCCCGCAGTTCGCGGTGCTTCGTGTCGACGGCGCGGTGTTCTTCGGTGCGGTGGAGCACGTGCGGGATGCCGTGCGGGCGCACACGGGGCCGGAGCGGCCGTACCTTCTGGTCATCGGCAGCGGCATTCCGCTGATCGATGTCGCCGGTGCCGGCATGCTGGCCGAGGAGGCCGAGCGGCTGGAGGGGATGGGGGGCGCCCTGGTGATCTGCTCGCTCAAGGACGACGTGCGCCGGGCGCTGCACCGTACCGGCCACGCGGATCGTCCGGGGCAGCCGCGGCTGAGCGCGAATCCGGGTACGGCCATCGCCGAGACGGTTCCCCGCCTCGACGACGCCACCTGCGCACGCTGCACGGTGCGCATATTCCGCGAGTGTGCGGCCCGCCCGGGCGGGCCGGCACACGTGGCCGGGCTCAGCCCGCCAGACGCCGGTACTTGATGCGGTGGGGGCGGGCGGCCTCGTCGCCCAGGCGCCGCCGCCGGTCCGCCTCGTACTCGGTGTAGTTGCCCTCGAACCAGGTCACCTGGCTGTCGCCCTCGAAGGCGAGGATATGGGTGGCGATGCGGTCGAGGAACCAGCGGTCATGGGAGATGACCATGGCGCAGCCCGGGAAGGCCAGCAGCGCCTCCTCCAATGCCCGCAGGGTCTCGACGTCCAGATCGTTGGTCGGCTCGTCGAGGAGCAGCGTGTTGCCGCCCTTCTGCAGGAGCTTGGCGAGGTGGACGCGGTTGCGTTCGCCGCCGGAGAGCTCGCCGATGCGCTTCTGCTGCTCCGATCCCTTGAAGTTGAAGCGCCCCACGTACGCCCGGGACGGCACCTCGTAGTTGCCGACCTTGATGATGTCGTGGCCGCCGGATATCTCCTCCCAGACGGTCTTGTCGCCGTCCAGGTCCTCGCGGCTCTGGTCCACGTAGGCCAGATCGACCGTCTCGCCCACGCGGATTTCGCCCTCGTCCGGCTGCTCCTGGCCGACGATCATGCGGAACATCGTGGACTTGCCCGCACCGTTGGGGCCGATGATGCCCACGAGCGCCCCGGGCGGCATCTTGAAGTCGAGGTCGTCGATGAGCAGCGTGTCGCCGAAGGCCTTGCGCACGTGGGCGGCCTCGATGACCAGGTCGCCCAGGCGTTCACCCGGCGGGATGTAGATCTCGTTGGTCTCGTTGCGCTTCTGGAACTCGCGGGACTGCAGCTCCTCGAACTGGCGCAGTCGGGCCTTGCTCTTCGCCTGGCGGCCCTTGGGGTTGGTCTGCACCCACTCCAGCTCCTTCTTCATGGTCCGGCGGTGGGCGGCCTCCTCGCGGGCCTCCTGCTCCAGGCGCTTCTCTTTCTGCTCCAGCCAGGACGAGTAGTTGCCCTGCCAGGGGATGCCCTCGCCGCGGTCGAGCTCGAGGATCCAGCCGGCGGCGTTATCGAGAAAGTAGCGGTCATGGGTGACCGCCACCACGGTGCCCTCGAACTCGGTGAGGAAGGTCTCCAGCCACGCCACGGACTCCGCGTCCAGGTGGTTGGTGGGCTCATCGAGCAGCAGCATGTCCGGCTTGGACAGCAGCAGCCGGCACAGGGCCACCCGGCGTTTCTCGCCGCCGGACAGGGTGGTGACGTCCGCTTCCCAGGGCGGCAGGCGCAGGGCGTCCGCCGCCTGCTCGAGCTTGCGGTCCAGGTCCCAGGCGCCGGCGGCTTCGATCTGGTCCTGGAGCTTGGCCTGCTCGGCCATCAGGGCCTCGAAGTCGGCGTCCGGATCGGCGAACTGGGCGGAGACCTCGTTGAACCGGTCCACCAGCGCCTTGGTCTCGGCCACGCCATCCTCGACGTTGCCGCGCACGTCCTTGCCCGGATCGAGCTCCGGCTCCTGGGGCAGGTAGCCGATGTTGATCCCGGGCTGCGGCCGAGCCTCGCCTTCGTACTCGGTATCCAGGCCTGCCATGATGCGCAGCAGCGTCGACTTGCCGGAGCCATTGAGGCCGAGCACGCCGATCTTGGCACCGGGGAAGAATGACAGCGAGATGTCCTTGAGGATCTGCCGCTTGGGCGGGACGACCTTGCCCACGCGGTTCATGGTGTAGATGTACTGGGCCATTGGCAGCTATCGGGTTCTCGTAGTGGGTACAGGGACGGAATCGCGCCCGCGGGCGCGGGCGGAATACGATTAAGTGCAGTGTAAGGGGTTCTCTGGTAGGGATAAAGCCGGTTGGACGACTACCACACCACACACGAGGAAGAGACCATGAAACGTCTGTTTACGGTGATCACCGCGGGTGCGCTGGCGCTCGTCATGCTGCCGGCGTTTGCCGCGGGTACCGCGAAGGTGCGCGTCGAGGCCGGTCCCCAGGGGACGATGAAGCCCATGACCTTCGAGTGGGGCGACGATGGCGAGGTCCGCATGGAGGTGCCGGGTCAGCAGGGCTACATGCTCGTGCGCGACGGTCACGCCTATGCGGTGCGTGGTAGCGGCGCCGACGCCATGGTGCTCGATCTTACGGCGATGCAGAAGGGCGGCGGCGAGGCCAAGGGCGACGGCCTTGCGGGGCGCACGGCGCTGCTCGGCCTGGATGCCCTGGACGGGAGTGCCACCGTCGCCGGGATCGACGGCGAGCTCTATCGCATGCGCTGGCGCGAAAAGGGCGAGGAGAAGTCCGGCCGTGTCGTGCTCAGCGACGACCCCATGGCGCAGTCCCTGAGCGATGCCTGGGGCGAGCTGGCCCGGAGCATGGGGGCCGACTGGGACGAGGGCGGCGTGATGTCCGGACTGCAGGAGCGCGGTCTGGGGCTGCTCCGGCTGGAGGGGCAGTTCGAGGTCGTGGAGATATCCGGTGACGCCCCGGCGGCCGGTCGTTTCGAGCTGCCCGCCGAGCCCATGGACCCACGGGAGATGATGCAGCAGGGCGGCGGCCAGTAGCCCCGGAGGCTGTCCGCGGGCGGCCCGGTGCGCGGGCCGCCCGGCGCCGCGTGGCGGAAGGCCGCGTCAGCCCTTGCCCTTTGTGCGCGTCTTGCCGGCCTTGCCTTCCTTCTCGATGAACTGGACGATTGCCCCGGCGACGTCCTTGCCAGTGGAGGTCTCGATGCCCTCGAGCCCCGGCGAGGAGTTCACCTCCAGCACCACCGGGCCGTGGTTGGAGCGCATGATGTCCACGCCGGCGACATTGAGCCCCATGATCCGGGCAGCGCGTACCGCCGTCTGACGCTCCTCGGGGGTGATGCGGATGGGGGTGGCGGCGCCGCCGCGGTGGACGTTGGAGCGGAACTCCCCTTCCTTCGCCTGGCGCTTCATCGAGGCGATGACCCTGTTGCCCACCACGAAGCAGCGGATATCCGCGCCGCCGGCCTCGCGGATGAACTCCTGGGTGAGGAAGTAGGCGTTCAGGCCGTGAAAGGCGTCGATCACGCTTTCCGCGGCCTTGGTGGTCTCTGCGAGCACCACGCCCTTGCCCTGGGTCCCTTCGAGGAGCTTGATCACCAGCGGGGCGCCGCCGACCAGGCTGATGAGGTCCTCGTTGTCGTCCGGCGAGTAGGCGAATCCGGTCACCGGCAGGCCGATGCCGCGGCGTGCGAGCAGCTGCATCGAGCGCAGTTTGTCCCGTGAGCGGGTGATCGCCACGGACTCGTTGAGCGGAAACACGCCCATCATCTCGAACTGCCGCAGCACGGCGGTGCCGTAGAAGGTCACCGAGGCGCCGATGCGCGGGATCACCGCGTTCGGCGACTCGAGGATGTCGCCCTTGTAGTGCACCTCCGGCCGGTGCGCGCTGATCTTCACATAGCAGCGCAGCGGGTCGACGACACGCATGGTATGGCCGCGTTCCTTCCCGGCCTCGACGATGCGGCGCGTCGAGTACAGGCGGGCGTTACGGGAGAGGACATAGATCTGCAGTGGCTCGGCCATTCGTATCTCGTTCCACGCTGGCTACTGCGGATGGTGAGGGCGGCGGATATCCGCCCCGGCGTCGGGCGATGCCCCCGGCTGGCGCGTACGGGCCCGTGCCCGGTCACCGCGACGGCGGCGGGCGACGTACCCAGACTTCGCTGTCCGCCGCGCCGGCCAGGTACGAGGCCCCCGGATCCACCAGCAGGCGGCGTTTCATGGCGCGGCGACCGATGAGCATGCGAAAACCCATGGTATCGCGGTTGGTCAGTGACAGATCAATGGGAAATCGCTGTCCCGCGATGAGCAGTGGTGTGCGGATCACGATGCGCCGTTCGCGGTGCCCGGTGGAGCTGGTGACCATGCGCTCTTCGAGCACATCGGCCGCGCAGTGCACGGTGCGGTCGGTGCGGCGCTGCAGCGGGTGGACCTCGAAGGCGACCCGGTCGCGGCCGTTGTCGCTGAAGCGGTGGATGTGGACCGCGTGCAGCGCGGAGGTCGACGCGCCGGTGTCGATCTTCGCCTTCACCGCCTCGATGCCCAGCTGAGGCAGGCCGATCCATTCCCGCCAGCCCACCCAGAGCCGCGGCCGGCTACGGCGTCGCGCGCGTGTGCTCATGCCCCCGGTTTCCCGTTGCGGATGACGCCCCAGTGTTGGCGCTGACGCGGTGTTTGGCAACCGGGCGGTTACCGTTGCCGGCGCAGGCTGCCCGGGGTGACGCCGTAATGACGTTTGAACGCGCTCGCGAAGTTGCTCACGTGCCGGTAGCCGAGGCGGAAGGCGATCTCCTTGATCCCCAGCGGCGTGTCCGCGAGCAGCTGGTGGGCCATTTCCAGCTTGCGCTGCTGCAGCCACTGCGCCGGCGGCACGCCGTAATGGGCCTTGAACGCCTGCATCAGGCGCGTCGCTCCCAGTCCGGTGTCCCGGCCGAGCTCGTCGATCGAGGGCGGGCAGGCCGGGTGCTCGAGCAGCCCGGCGGCGGCGTCGCGCACGCGAGCCACCTCCCAGGCGCTCAGGTGCGTGCCCGGCGAGTCGTTGCGGGTCAGGGATTCGAACGCCCCGCTGACGACCTCGAGCAGCCGGCCCTCCAGTGACAGGCGGCGGATCTCGCCGTGGTAGGGGCTGGAGAAGAGCTGCCCCACGGCGGGGCGTAACGCCGCGTCCATGCGCCGGTGCAGCTCGAACGCGCCCGGGGCGTGGCTCCGGCCTATCGCCGCCACCGGCGCCGGGAGGCGGGCGCCTTCCGAGAGGCGCTCGAAGAGGTCGTTCGAGAGGGTGATGCCGACCGTCCGGATCCGGCTTCGCGCCGGCAGCCGGAAGTCCACCCAGCGCTCCGCGGGCATGTGCCAGTGCCAGTGGCCGTCCCGGATGGTGCGGGGCTGGTCGACGCCGGGGATGAACACGTCGAAGGCGGTCTCCCAGGGGATGATCAGGCCGATCTCGTGCAGGTCGCTCTCGTCGGCGGCCAGGATGTTTACCGGATCCGCGCCGGTGTGGCCGTCGGCGAGGATGGCCCGCACCCCGTGCGCGGTCTGCACCGTCTCGAAGCGCATGTGCCCGCCCGGCAGCGGCATCTCGGCCATGGTCGGCGGCTGCTCATGCGGGACCGGGCTGTCGAATATCCATTCGACGGTCCTTGCGCCGGATTTCATCAGTGTCACCCCCTGTGCCGGGCGGAAGGGACCCGGTCTGTCCCCGGGCCGCCAGCTTCCCGCGGCAACGATTATTCTGCAGCCGTGATTTGTTATGCATCAAATCCGGCCGTATTGAGACGTGCGCGCGCCCTGCAGAGACTTAAAGCCACAACAAACCCGCGCCGGCAATGGGCACCGCGGGCGAAAGGCTGTGGCCCGTATCCGGTCCGGGCGGCTAACAGCCGACTAACGCAACGGGTAGTAGGGTACCGCGCCGGAGCCGTGGTGCCGGCCCGGCTGCCGTATTCAGCGAGGGCAATAAGGATGTTCGGTTGCACGATGGGTGACGGGGATACACCGGCGCGGGGGCTGCTGGCGGCCCGCCATTACGAGACCACGTCGGCGGCGCGCCGGCTTTCGGCACTGACAGCGGCAATGACGGCCGTACTGGTGCCCGCGGTGGGCTGGGCGGCCGGCAACACGATCAATCTGGAGGGCAGTACCGATACCCGGCTCGACGTCAACGGCTCGACCACCGACGTCACCACCGGCACGGTCAAGGGCGACTCCGGTTTCAACTCCTTCGCGCGGTTCGAGGTCGGCACCGGCAATACGGTGAATCTCTACGTGCCCGACGGCACGGATAACCTCGTCAACCTCGTCCACGACGCCCGGGCCCGGATCAACGGCACCCTCAACGGGCTCCGCGAGGGCGGCGGTGTCGGTGGCAATATCGTCTTCGCGGACCCCCATGGCCTCGTGGTTGGGGCCTCGGGGGTGGTCAACGTCGGCAGCCTCGTGGTGACCACGCCCACCGGGGCCGAGATGGACGCCATGCTGGCGGCCGTCGGCGACGCCACCGTGGATGGCGGGGCGATGGACGAGCGTGTCGCGAGGCTGATGCGGGGCGACTACGACGCTGCCGACGGCAGCATCACCATCGAGGGGCAGGTCAATGCCGACGGCGCGATCAGTCTCTTCGGTGCCGAGGCCATCGTCGCCCAGGGGGCGTCGCTGTCGGCGCAGACGGACACCGGCTACGGCGGGGGCTGGGCGGTGTTCAAGTCTGCCGTTAACGTCGATGGCGTTGACGCGCCCCGCGGCTCCATCGTCATCGACGCCCGCGACAGCGTCGAGGTCAACGGCCGGCTCGCCGCCATGATGAGCGACGATGACGGCGCGGCGGTCTCCGCCGGCGGCGAGGTGGCCGCGGGCGATATCGAGATTGCCGGGCCCGATGTCGGCGTTGGCGCAGCGGCGGAGATCACCACGGACCCGGGCAACAGCGAGCAGGCCGGTGATATCCGGATCACCGCCAATGCCGCTGACGTCTGCGCGGTATGTGACGGCAGCGGGGGCACCGCCGCGGACGTGGAGACCCCCGGTGCCGTCGGCGCGGACGACGGGGCGGCGGCCACCGTGACGGTGGCCGCGGGGGCGCTGGTCAACGCGCGCAACGCGCAGGAGGCGTCGGCATCCGGCGATCTCACCATTACCGCCGCCGCCAGCGACGTCCAGCTCGCCGGCGAGGCGGATGCCAGTGCCACCGTGACCGTGGCCGGCACACTCAAGGGCCGGGATATCACCCTCGATGCCGGCAGCCTCGCCGAGGTCTCGCCGTCCTTCCTGTCCGGCGTGCTCGAGATCACCGACGATGCCAGCAACTTTTCGTCGCTCTATGAGCGTCTTCAGGGTTATGGCCGCGACAGCTTCAGCGGTCTGGCGGACGCCATTCCCAGCGATGATCCGGACCAGCTCCAGGCGGTGCAGGACATGGTGGCGGTCTCCATCGCCCGCTCCGACGCCGAGGTCACCGTCAAGGGTACGGCGACCCTGACCGCCGAGCGTGACGTGTCCATAGACGCGGACGCCGTGCGCCGGGTCGACAACGGCGCCGACGGCGATTTCGGTGCCTACAACAAGGCGATCCCGTTCAACATGGGCGTGGCCTACGGCGAGCTCGGCGGGATCACCAGAGCGCGCATCGACTCCGGTGCGACGGTCAATGTCGACGGCGACCTGGACGTCACCGCCAGCAGCGAGGACACACTCCGCCAGAGCGCGGAGGCGATCAACCAGCACGACGCCGAGGGCAATGCCCTGACGACCATGGGCTTCGCCCTGGGTGTGGCGGTCACCGACAGCGAAACCACCGCACTCGTCGATGACGGTGTGACGCTGAATACAGCCAACGATTCCGACGTGTTGGTGAACGCCTTCACCCGGCAGTCGCTGACCAACGACGTCAGCTTCTCGGCCATCGGCAAGGGGGCCACCGCGGCACCGGCCGTCGCCGTTGCCGACTACGACAGCACCACCAGGGCGGTCTTCCGGTCCGACCTCTCTGCCGGCGGGGACCTCTCGGTACAGGCCCTGGACCTGGTGGATGCGCAGCGCAACAGCGCCCGGGCCAAGGCGGGTGCCGGCTACGTGGACTGGCTCGCCCGGGACGTGCGGGAGACGTACCGGCTCCAGGCACCGTACCTGGACTTCCTCACCCGCAAGATCAACAGCGCGTTCAATCTCGCCGCCAGCGACGGCGGCAGCGGCTCCACGCCGCTGCGCCTGGGGTCCGCGGTCGCGATCGCCGACGCGGATCACACCGCGATCGCCGAGCTCGGCACCGGCGGTGGCGCGGACGTCACCGTGGACGGCAACGTCGCCGTCCAGTCCCTGCAGCGCCAGGCGAACCTGCGCAACTACGCGGTCAGCGCCGTCAATGCCAGTGCCAAGCGCAAGGACAAGGCGGCGGTCGGGCTCAGTGTCGCGCTGGTCTACAGCAACACCGCCCACGACACCCGGGCCTGGGTCGGTGACGACAGCTCCGTCACCGCGGCGAACATCGGTGTCGGCGCGCGCAATGCGGTGCCGTTGCAGACCGACCTGGACGACGCCCTGGCGGACATGGACCAGTGGGACGGCTACCTCTCGCTGCTCGAGCGGGCGAAAGACGTCTACGACGCGGGGGATGCGCTCTACAACCTGCCGAGCCAGTACGCCCGGGCCTCCGGCGAGGCCGACGACCTCGCCGCGGCCGGTGCGATCTCGGTGATGGAGACCGACATCGACGCCGAGGCCTGGGTGGGCAACGGCGTGACGCTGGAGTCCAGCGCCGCCGACCCGGCGCCCTGGAGCAGCGTGCTCCACCGCGAGTACGACGACACCGGTGCGCTCACGGCGCGCTGGCTGCTGTCCGGCCGGGTCGAGGGTACGGATGCCCTGACCGACGCCGAGCAGGACTGGGATGGCGGTGTCGGCATCCACGCCGACAACGCCATCGAACGCCTCGCGGTGGCGGGCAACCTCGGGCCGCTGCTCTTCGGGAACAGCGCGGAGGGCGGCTCGGTCGGGGCCGGCCTGAACATCGCGACCCACGACTCCAGCGCGACGGCCGGGACGGGGGTCAACGGCACCGTCACCGCGCCGGCGTTCGATGTCGCGGCCAGCGAGCGCAACCTGCGGCTGCTGGTCTCGCCTTCCGCCGGCAAGGGCAAGAGCGTGGCCGGCAACGGCTCCGCGGCGGTGAACGACGTCGCGAGCGACGTGGTCGCCGCGGTCGACGCCTCCACCACGGTGAACGCGGGCGTGGTGGACATCGGCGCGACCCACGACCTCGGCCAGTGGAGCGCGGTCGGGGCGGTGGCGCTCAGCGAGAACGTGGGCATCGGTGCGGGGTTCGCACTCAACAACGTCGATACCGACGTGCGGGCCCAGGTCGGTGACACCGCCGCGTGGCGGCCGGGCTGGGTCACGGCCCGCGACGCCGGCGCCGCCGCCACCTGGTCGGTGGACGGTCTGAATCTCGGCGCGGAGTCCCGCGGCCAGAACGGCGCGTTCGCCGTGGCCGGGGCGCTGGCACGGGCGAGCGGCAACAAGGACAGCGACAACACCGCCAAACGCAGCGACGACACCCGGTCCCGTGGCGACGGCCTGATCGGCACCATCACGGACAAGGCACAGCCGGCCCTGGACAAGCTCTCCACCTGGGGCGGTAACCTCGCGGGCTATTTCTCCTCGGACGGCGACAGCAAGAGCGCCGACAACGACATCCAGCAGAGCGACCGCTCGCTGCCGGCGAAGCTCTCCGGTGCGGGGTCGGCGACGTTCAACGTCTCCAACCAGCGCACGCGGGCGGCCCTGAACGACGTCACCATCGCGGCGCAGGCCGCGGACGTCGACGTGGCGGCGCTCAGCCAGATCCAGCAGTACAGCGGTTCCGGCGCCGGCGCCATCACCATGGGGGGCGGCAAGCGCGACAAGTTCAGCTCGGCGCTGTCCGGTGCGCTGGCCTTCGACTGGATCCGGGGCAGCACCCGGGCAACCGTGAGCGGCATCTCCGCCGACGCCCTCGGCGGGCTGGATGTCGCCGCCATCTCCGGTGGCGACCACGTGGCCTTCGGCGCCGGTCTCGCGGTGGATACCAGCCAGTCCGACAGCCTCTCGGTGGCGATGTCCGGCTCCGTCGGCGTGAACGGGCAGACCACCGAGGCCGCCGTGACCGCCAGCAGCCTCACCCTGGCGGATGACGGGAATACGGCAAACGATGTGAACGTCCGCGCCTATGACCGCACGCGCAGCCTCCTGGGCGGTGGCGCCCTGGCGGGCAATACCGGTGGCCGGGGGGCCAGCGCCGGCGGTGCGCTCACGGTGGGCACGGTCGCCAACAGCCTGATCGCGGCGCTGGACGGCACCACGGTGACCGGAGCGGACGACGTGACGGTGGAGGCCGCGAGCCGCTCCCGGGTGCTCGCCGGCGCCCTGGGGGCGGCGGTTTCCGGGGCGCAGGGGGCCGCGCTGTCCGGCTCCGGGACCATGGTCTACCTTGGCAACAGCGTGACCGCCCGGGTGGACGGCGGGGGCAGCACCCACGTCGACGCGGCGACCCTCGACGTCGCCGCCCACAGCGTCACCGGAATGGACGATTTCGATCCGCTGTTCGCCGATGCCGCCGGCGACAGCCTCGACGGCGCAGGGCTGGATTTCACCGGCGCGACGCTCGGCGACCTCGACACCACCGTGGAGACCGAGAAGGAGGACCTGCGCGAGGACGACAGTACCGCCGAGTCCCAGTCGCTGTTCGATGCCTCGCTCGCCGGCGAGTTCGTCATCGGGATTGCCGGCAACCTCGCGGCCGGCGGCAAGGCGTCCGGTGGCGGCTCCGCCGGCGTGATCTACAGCGGCTCCGACTACACCGCGACCGTCAGCGGCCTTGCCGCACCCGGCGGCGGTCACGGGCTGACGCTCAGCGGGGGACTGGATGTCTCCGCGGTCAACGGTGTCGAGACGGTGGGCGTGGCGGCCGGTGCCGGTGGCTCGAAATCCGCCGCCGTCCTCGGCTCGGCGACCGCGCTGGTGGAGCGCGGCACGGTGACGGCCCTGGTGGGTGATGCCGATGGCGCCCGCCTGGACGCCTCGACCGGCGACGCGGATATCGGTGCCAGCCACAGCGGCGGCTACTACGCCTTTTCCGGGGCGTTTTCCGCCGCGAGCAAGGCCGCTACCGGCGCGGCGATCGGCGTGACAGACGTCGCCGGCAGCGTCGATGCCGGTCTGGAGTACGCCGACCTTGACGCCGGCGGCGGGCTGACGGTGGACGCGGACCGCAGCGAGGCCATCCGTGCGGGGGCGGTCAGCGGCGCGGTGTCCAAGAGTGCCGCCATCGGCGGTGCACTGAGCTACAACCGTATCGGCGGCTCGGTGAAGACCACGGTGCGGGATGCCGGCATCACCGCCGAGGATGTGACCTTCACCACCGCCCAGCCCGACAGCGGCAGCAGCATCTGGTCCGCGGCGGGCAGCGTCCTGGCCTCCGGGAAGGCCGCGGTGGGCGGGGCGGTGTCCATCAACCTCACCGACGGCACGCGCGAGACCCGGGTCGAGGACAGCGCCATCGACGCCGGAGACGGCACCCTCACCCTGGACTCCGCGGCCATCAACGAGATCGTCTCCCTGGCGGTCGGCGGCCAGGCCGCGCAGAAGGTCGCGGCCGGGGGAGCCGCGTCGTTCAACCGCATCAAGGACAGTGCCGGCGTGCACGTCGAGGGCGGCACGCTGAGCGCGGGCACCCTGAATGCCCGCGTCAGGGACGGCGCCGTCGACGACACCGGCGGTGCCAGCCGTATCGCCACGCTGGCGGGCAACCTCAACGGCAGCGGTTCGTTGGCCGTGGGCGGCGGCGCCGCCGTGGGCACCATCGCGCAGACCCGCAGCGTCGATCTCATCGACACCGGCCTGGATGTCGCCGGCACCGCCACGCTGTCCTCGATCTCGAGTGGCACCGTCTACGGTCTCGGCGTTGCCGGTGCGGTCGCCAACAAGGCCGCGGTCGCCGGTGCCGCCGCCAGCGGCAGTATCGCCTCGGCGAACACCGTCACCGTCAGGCGCGTCCACGGCGATGCCGGCACCCTGGACGTCGACGCCGACGACACCTCCTCCGTCTACGCCTACGCCATCTCCGCCGGGCTCGGATCGACCCTCGGCGGTGGCCAGGCATCCACGGTCAACCGGATCGATACCGCCACCACGGCGACCATCACCGGCGCCGCCCTGGACGATCAGGGCGACGTGCAGGGGCTCGGCGCGGGGCGGATCACCATCGACGCACTGGCGGACCAGACAATCCGCAGCGCGGCGGTGGGTCTCGGCGGCGGAGGCAAGGCGGGGATCGCCGGTTCGCTGGCGGTGAACATCCTCGACGCCGACGTGACCGCCGCCATCGACGGCGGTGCCCACGTCGCCTCCGACGGCAATCTGGGAATCGCGGCGCGCAACAACAACCGCATCCAGACCGTCGGCGGGGCGTTGTCCATCGGCGGAACCCGCGTTGGCGCGGCCGGGGCCCTCGGCGTCAACCTGCTGACCTCGACCACCGAGGCGTATATCGCCGGCGCCGATACGGTGGTGCAGGCCGACGGCGACGCGGATAACAAGCTGACGGTGGACGCCGCGGCCATAGACGACGCCCCGGACCCCACGGGCTGGGACGACGCGTCCGCGTTCGATCCGTTCTCGGAGCTGGAGCGCGACACCCGCGGGGTCTCCGGCCTCGCGGTGAACGCGAGCTCCAGCCAGCAGGTGGGCTCGCTCTCGGCCGCCGGTGCAGCGACCCTGCCCAACCCGTCCGGCTCCGCCGCCATGGCCGGAGTCGGCAACACGTCGGTGCTCGGCGGTACCACCTCGGCCTACGTCGACGCCGCGACCATCAACGGGCAACGCGGCGGGGCGGCCCAGAACGTCGACATCGCCGCCGCGAGCAATGTCTACAGCATCGGCTACCTCTTCAGCGGTGCGGTGAGCGGCATTGCGGCGCTGAGCGGCTCCCTGGATGTGACCGCCATTGACCACACCACGAGCGCGTACGCCGACGATGCGACGATCCATGCCGGCGGCGACCTCGGTATCCAGGCGGACAGCGCCCGCGGCGCGGCGAACTTCGTGACCAGCGCCAGCGCCGCCGCCGGCAACGGCACGATCACCATGGGGGCGATCCGGCTCGCCGGCGAGACCACGGCACGCCTGCGCGGCGGCACCGCGACGGTCCGCGCCCTCACCATCGATGCCGACGACACCGCCCGGATGTCCGCCAACGTCGGCAGCGCCGTGGCCGGTGGTGGCTCCGCCGGGGGCGCCTTTGCCCTCGGAATCAACGAGACGGTGGTTGACGCCTGGCTGGGAGGCGAGGACCCGGATGCCGGCCAGAACGACGGCGCGCCGCCTGAATACGTAACCACGACGGTGAACGCTGGCGGCGCGGTGAACGTCAAGGCGCACTCGGACACGGATCTGGTCGCGAATGCCGCCGCCGCCGCGTTCACCGCCGGCGGCGGCGTGGCGGGCTCGGCCAACGTGCTGCTCGCCCGCAACGTGACCCGGGCGGGTGTGCGGGGGGCGACCCTCCGGGGCGAGAGCGGCGCCGCCGACTCCCGTGCCGGGTCACTGTCGGTACTCGCCGAGGATGACACCGCCGTGACCGGAAACGCCGGGTCCGCCGGCGTCGCCACCGGGCCCGGCTCGGTGCTCGGGGCGAGCGCCAACGTGGTGGTCACCAACAACGCCACCCGGGCCTTCGTGGATCGCTCGGACGTGCGTACCAGCGGCGCCGTGAATGTCACCGCCGAGCACACCCTCGATGCGGGGCTGTTCACGGTCAACGGCGGCGCGGCCCCCGGCGGTGCCGCCATAGGCGGGACCATCGGCCTGCTGCTCGTGGGGCCGGGCTCTCCGGTCTACAGCTACAGCGATGACGAGTCGGACGTCGACGCCGCCGTCGACGTCTCCGCCGGCTCCGAGCTCGACCATGACGGCGCCGGCACCCTGAGCGAGTTCGACAGCATCGGTGGCGGCAGCGCGACGACGATGACGCAGCGCGCGGACGTCGCCGCCGGCGCGGACACTGGTGGCGGTGTGTTCCACGACAGCGCAGACGACAACGAGGACAAGGCGGTGAACGACGGCGCCGCCTTCTCCGTCAGCGACGCCCTCACGGCGGACAACGCCCAGGAGACGGCGGCGACCATCTCCGGCGGCAGCGTGAATGCCGGCGGTGCCGTGGACGTTCATGCCAGCGAAAGGCTGGCCAGCAGCAACCGGGCGGGCAACGTGCAGGCCGGCGGCGGCTCGATCGGCGCCGCGGCCGGCATGACCTTCCTGCGCTCGGCGGTGATCGCCGGGGTGGACACCGGCGAGCTCGACGCATCGTCGCTGACCGTCAGGGCCGACGCCATGGACGACGGCGACGACAAGGCGGTGGACGTGCTGGCGGCCACGGGCAGTGCCGGCTTCGCCGCCGGTCTCGGGGCCGCGGTGTCGGTGGCGCGCCTGGAGAACAGTGTCACCGCCCGCCTTGGCGGAAGCGCGGACGTGGATGACGGCACGATAACCGTCACCGCCAAGGACACCCTCGGCGTGGATTCCGAGGCCGATGCCGCGAGCATCGGCGGCATCGGTGCGGTCGGTGCCTCTATCGCCGTGGGTGAGCGTCGTTCGGCGGTCGCCGCGGAGGTGCTCGCAGCCGGCACGGTGACCGCCGGGAGCCTGACTGTCACGGGGCAGGGTACCGGGACCACCGACGTGATCGCCCGCAGCGCTGCGGGGGGCCTCGGTGGTGCGGCCAACGGTGCGGTGGCCATCGGCCGCAATCTCGCGCCGCCGAAGGACGACGACGGCAACGACCGGGCCTCCGTCGCGGCGTCCGTCGGCGACGGGGTCAACCTCAATGCCGATGCCACGGTGAAGGCGGTGTACGGCGGTGGCCTCGATGTCGAGTCCCAGGGGGCTGCAGTCAGCCTCGGCGTGTCCATGGGGGCATCGCTGGCCTTCGCCGACAGCGCGGTGGACGTTTCCGCGACCGTGGGGAACGACGTCTCGGTGCGTGACGGTGACGGCCTCACGGTCACCGCCACACCTGCGGACAACGACAGTGCCGACGTCACGGCCACCTCGTTCAGCGCCAGCGGCGGTGCCCTGGTCGGTGCCGACGCGAGCGCGGCGTTCGCCTACGGCACCGACACCGTGACCGCCGGCGTCGGAACCGGCCTGGGCATGGAGGGCGGCGCCCTGTCGGTGACTGCGACCAGCGACGGCGAACGCCGTGCCGAGGCCCGCGGCTACTCCGTCGGCGGCGCGCTCGCCGTCGGTCTCGCGCTGGCCCGGGCGAGCGGTGAGACCGACACCACGGCAGGCCTGGGCGATGGCTTCGAGCTGGGAGCCGATGACTCGCTGAGCGACCTGACGGTGAAGGCCACGGCGAATCAGCTCAACGTCTCCGATGCCGTGGCCGGCAGCGGCGGGGTGGTTTCGGGGAACGCCGCCGCGGCCTACACCGACAGCAGGGGGGCGGCCCGCGCGGCGGTCGGAGACGGCGGCACGGTTACCGCCGAGAAGGCCGAGATAGTCAGCGCCTACAACGGCGGTTACGGCAGCCGTGCCGACAGCGTCAACGCCTCGCTGGTCGGCGTCAGCGGGGCCTTCTCCGATGCCGCGCTGACCTCCTCCAGCACCGTGCACTTCGGCGGCAGCGCGCTTCACGTCGCCAACGGTGCGACCCTGCGTGCCAAGAGCGACGTGAGCAGCCGCCACCCGGACGACACCACCGTCGACGCCGCGTCCGGCGGCGTCGCCACCGGCCAGGCCGCGGATCACGAGACCACGCTCGATATCGCCACGACGACAGAGGTCGCGGACGGCGCGACCCTGTCCGTGGGTGAGCAGTCCAACGACGGCTCCACGCCCGACCTGGTCCTGGAGGCGGTTACCGATCTCTCGGCGGCGGAGAATGCCGTGTTCGCCACCAACGGCGGGTTCGCGGCCGGCGGCGTGGCGTCCGCGATCGACGCGACCATGGACACCGACGTCAGCATCGGCGAGGCCACGCTGTCCTCGCGGGGGAATATCAGCGTCAATACCCTGGCGTTCTCGAGCGTCGTGCACGACGCCACGGCGAGGACCTGGGGCGGTGCCGCTGCCACCGATGCGAGCGCCACGACCACGGTCCGCGACAATCAGTCCATCACCGTCGCCGACGACGCCAGCCTGACCGCCTGGGGCTACCTCACCCTGGCGCCCGGACAGGCGGCGGATCTCGGCCGCGACAACCGCCTGACCACCATCACCACCGCCAACAGCCTGGTGAGGGGGGTCATTGCCATAGCGGACGCCTCCGCGGCCGCCGACCAGTCCTCCAGCGCCAGCGTGGACATCGGCTCCGGCGCCACCGTGAGCGCGGGCCGGGACGTGGAGATCACGGCCTACAACGAGACCGTCAACAACACCGTCGAGGGGCTGGCCAAGGGTTTCCAGGCCGGGTTCATCCCGATCGAGGACAAGGACTCCTCCCGCCAGGCCTCGTCCTCGGCCTCGTTGGTCGTCGACGGCAGTGTCACCGCCGGCATCTTCGATCGGCTCGACATCCACATCGACGAGGACGGCAAACTCACCTACAACGACGACGCGGCGCCGTTCATCGGCCGGGAGCAGCGCTTCAATCCCACCTCGCTGATCGAGGCCTCGAACATCGACTCCAAGGTCGCGGCGGTGATCAAGCAGGGCATCGTGGACCGGGACGTCGACGCCTGGTTCCTCGACGGTCTGTTCGCGGCCGGTGGCGACGTGATCCTGCGCGCCGACAGCATTACCGGCAGCGGCGGCATCCACGCCAACGGCGGCCCGACCATCTCCGTGATCAACGACAGCGCCCGCTACCTGCGCCTCGGCTCGGTGACGATCCCGGACAACCCCGGTGGGAGCGTTGTCTATACCGGCGTGGCGGATAGTGTGGACGGTTCCGTGGCTGTCGACACCGCCGGGGCCGGCGACGATGCGACCGTGCGCATCCGCAACACCATGGAGGACACCCTGAACAACGCCGGCTACGGTCCGGCGCTGTTCCAGGAGGACACCGTCAGTAACGTGAGCGGCACCATCGATATCTCGGTGGCCAACGGCGCCTTCGCGTCGCTCGCCAGCGTCCTGGGCCGCAACGTCTCGGTGGCGGTGGAGGGGCCGATGATCGTCGCCCCGCAGGAGGCCGAGTACTGGTCCCCGGGCCAGAGGCCGTCGGACATCTGGGACGACTACGCCGACCTGCCCGACGACGTGGTCGAGGTGGTCGTATACGCGGCGAACGCCTACTACGGCGATCTGCTCGATGACTATAACGACGACCTGCTCAACGACGACGAGCACTTCACCAGCGGCGGCGACGAATACGCGGGCGAGAGTACGATCCTGTTCGGCGGCTGCATCCCCGGTCAGTACGACGGTACGGCCACCAGTAACTGCACGGTGGGAACGGCCGAGTCCTACGACGTCCCGGGCGGGATGGTCACCCATGTCATGGATATCGACGGCGACGGCGATGCCGACCGCCAGTCCCACGTGCCGGTGGTCCCCACGGGCTGGAGCCTGGACAAAACGGCCGACTCCATCGACGACGCCGACACGGGCACGCAGACCTGGCGGGGTGCGGAGGCCGTCGCCATCGACGCCGACATCATCGACATCAACGGCACCATCAGCACCGGCCGGACCACCGAGCGCAACGTGGTGATCACGCCGGAGCTCGATGACTGGGTCGATCTGATGAAGAACCAGGCGGGGGTGAAATCCGGCAAGGGCGAGATCCCGTACCTGTATCTCGATTACCTCGGCGATGCGAACGTCGACAGCGACGAGGCGATCCGGGCCTACTATGACTTCGGTACGGACCAGGTCGAGATCGAGGACGTGAGCGCCTCCGGCGGCGGCTATCTCTACCTCAAGGGCAAGGTCATCAGCTCCTCCGATCAGGGCACGATCGATGTCGAGAGCGGTTACGGTCACATCGACATCGACAACCAGACCGCCCACGACCTGCGCGTCAACCGCCTGGGCACCGGTGACGGCGCGGTGGGCACCGTGATCATCGCCGACGAGCTCAAGGACCTGACCGCGTGGTATCGCTACACCCAGGGCGAGGGCATACGCAAATTCATCGCCGACGGCACCGACGGGCAGTCCATCGAGAACGCGCGGGAGGTCGCCGCGAGCGGCAGCTCCGACAGCTTCACGCCGCAGTCGGGAACGCGCTGGGAGTGGAGCGAGCAGGCGACCTTCAGCCGCGACAGCGACTACGAGGACGGCGACGACCTCGGCGGATGGCTGGGCAAATGGAAGTTCAGTGACAGTCACGATCCGTGGCGGACCAGCGAGGACGGACACCTGGTCCGCGACACGTCGGACGACTCCGCCTACTGGCAGAAGTCGAGTGCCGATTTCGGCAGCAACTTCACGTGGAGCATGACCTATGCCTACGGCTGCCCCGACGAGGTGGGGAAAACCTGCGACAACGGCATGGACGTCCTCGATGAGGACCTCAAGACGCGGTGGGCCTACCACTTTCCCCGCTGGGGCAAACTGGAGGTGAAGCGCTCCGCCCGGGTCGATTATCCCATCGATATCGACTTCTCCGGCTACGACAACGGACGCATCAATGTCGACAGCGGTGGGGACGTGATCCTCGGTGGCGGGGTGGAGAACCCCTCCGGCTCGCTGTCGGTGACCTCCCGCGACGGCGCCATCATCACCGGTGGCGACGCCATCCGTACCGCCTCCGCGACCCTGGACGCCCAGGGGGATATCGGTACCGCCAACCGTATGCTGGGCCTGGACCTCACCGGGGACGGCGCCCTGTCCGCGGACTCCGCCGAGGGAGCAGTCCGTCTCGACCTCGCCTCCGGTGCGAGCGTGACGCGCATCGACGCCGCCGACGGCGCGCAGGACGTCGTCATCCATGCCAACGGTGCGCTCGCGGCCGGTTCCCGGGACGGTGACGCCCCCCACATCCGGGCCCGCGATCTCACCGTGACCAGCGCCGTGGGCGGTGTCGGCAGCGCCGGCTCGCCCCTGGTCGTCGAGCTCGTCGAGGGCGACAACGGCGACGGCGGTGCCGCCGGCGGCGTGCTCGACGTCACCGCCGAGCGTGACATCGGCATCAGCGACCGCTCCGGCGACCTCTGGATCGACAGCGCCGTCTCCAACCTCGGTGACGTCTACCTCGCCGCCCCGGACGGGCGCATCCGCGACGCCCGGCGCCGCGTCGACAGCGAGGCGGTCAGCCGCGAGACCCGCGAGGCGATCTGGAAGCGGCTCAAGATCCGCGACGAGGACGGTGCGGAATCCTATGCCCGCGGGCGCGCGGTACCCGCCTTCGAGCACAGCATCGAACAGGCGTATCGCAGCTACTGGCAGCTCATGCGCTCGGGGCGCACGGGCAGCGATGGGTTCGAGCTCACGGACGCCGGTCTCGAGCGCTACCGCACGCTTCTCGCCGCCCGCGGACAGGTCGACGACGATGCCGCGGTGCGTGCCTATGCGGCGGACGAGTACCAGCGCGTCACCGGTCTGTTCGAGGAGAATCTCGGTGGTGACTGGTTGTCACGGGGTGCCTTCCAGTCCTTCGAGGCGGATTACGATTACCAGGCCACCGACGGCCAGGTCGCGCAGCTCACCGCCGGCGCCGCGTGGACCGACGACGAGCTGCGCCGTTCCATCAACGTGGTCGCGCTGGAGACGGGCGGGGGCGGCGCCGTGGACGAGGCCCCGAACGTCAGCGGCCGCGACGTCACCCTGGAGGCCGGCGGGAGCATCGGCGAGGTCGCCGATCCCATGCGCATCGATTACCAGGACCTGCTCGACGGCAGCCTCACCGACGAGGAGATCGGTGCCCTGGGCACCGCGCGGGCACCCGGTGACGTGACCATCGAGCACGACGACGACGGCGATATCGCCGCCCTGGTGGTGAACCAGACCATCCCCATGTACGTGGACGCCGGTGGCCGCTTCGATATCGCCGCCGGCGGCTCCGCCTATATCCAGGCGCTCAGCAACATCCGCGTCGGGACCGTCGACGTGGGGGATGACGCCCGGCTCCTGGCCAACGACAGTATCACCGTGGCCGACAGCGCGCCGGGCACGGTCACCGTCGGCGGCGACATCACCCTCGGTGCCTCCAACGGCTCGATCGGCGACGCCGACGGTGCCCCGCTGGCGCTGGATGTCGCGGGGACCCTCGGCGGTGTCTCCTCCTCCGGGGATGTGGCGCTGGAGTGGCTCACCGGCGACTTCGGCGTCGGCCGCGTGATCGTGGACGGCAGCGTCTACCTGGACGCCGTTGCGGGAGATCTCTACCGCACCGTCGCCGACCTCAACGTCAGCGGCCAGTCGGTGACGCTCAAGGCGGACGGCGCCATCGGCGGGGCGGGGGCGCCCATCGACGTCCGTCTCACCGGCGTGGACGGTACCCTGGGTGCCGACAGCGGCGGCGACGCCTGGCTGACCAGCCCGGATTCCCTGACCCTCGGTGACGGGGAGATCGGCGGTGCCCTTACCCTGCGCGGTGACGCCGCGGTGGATGTCGCCGCCGATGCCCGTTTCGTCGTCGACGGGCATTTCGGGCTCACCGCCGCCTCCACCACCGTTGGCAGGGACGGCGGGTTCACGGCCTGGGAGGAGGCCGATTTCAATCTGGGCGACGGCGATCTGACCTTCCTGGAAGACGGCGGCATGACTGCCTGGGGCGACCTCAGCGTGGTCGCCGGCGACCTGAGCCTGCACCAGGACGCGAGCATTTCCGTGCCCGGTGCGACGGCCACCGTCACCACCGGTGACTGGCATTTCGGGGAGGACACCGCGTTCTATTCAGATGGGCTGACCGCCCACATGGACAGCCTGACCATGGCGGCCGGCAGCCGGCTCAACGGTGATGACGGCGTGACCCTCCGGGTGGACGGCGACGCCCGCGTCGCGACCATCGACGTGGAAAACGACGCAATCCTCGCGCTGGACGTCACCGGCGACATCACCGCCATTGCCGGCGATACCCCCAACCTCGTGACCTGGTCCGGCGGCAGGGTCGACGTGGACGCCGGCGGGGCCATCGGCACGGCGGACACGGCCCTCGCGATCAACGCGCCGACCTTCGAGCGCATCGATGCCGGGGGCGGGGATGCGTACCTGACCTGGGCGTCCGATACCACCGGCGGGCGCATCGAGGCCGCCGGGACGGTGACGCTCAACGGCGATCAGGCCGTCGATGCCGATACCGTGACGGCCCGCACGGGGGAGGTGACCGCCGATCTCGGCGCGTTCACCGCGGGGACCGTGAGCGCCGGTGATGCGGTGACCCTGACCACCGCGCGGGGGCTTGATATCGGCACGGCGCATGCCGCCACCTCGCTGACTGCGGATAACGCCGACGGCGTCTTCGCGCTGGACGAGGCGGTGGCGGATGCCGCGGTACTCGGGAACACCGGTGGCGACATGAATCTGGGGACGGTGACGACCCGGACGGCCGGGCTGAACGTCGCCATCGCCGGGGGACAGCTGGATGCCGCAACCCTCGATGCCGCCACAGGGCTCACCGTGACCGGCACCGGGGGCAGCGATATCACCATTGAAGACGCCCGGAGCGGCGGCGCGGCGACCCTCGCCAATAACGTCGGCGGGGCAGCGGGCGGCGCGCTGAGCGTGGACAGGATCGTCTCCGGCGGCGTGCTCGCGATGGACAACGCCCAAGGCGTCTTCACCCTCGATTACGCCGAGGCAGGCGCCGGCGCGGCGCCGGCCGATCCCTGGGGCGTGCGGCTCACCAACACCGGCGGTGCCATGACCCTCGGCAAGGTGATCAGCCGGGGCCACGGCCTGCAGGCAACGGTGACCGGCGGCGACCTCAAGGCCGGGACGCTGGACGCCGGCGGCCGGCTGGACGTCACGGGCAGCGGCCGGGGTGATGTCACCATCGACCACGCCTTCAGCGCTACCGCGGCCACGGTGGAGAACACCCGCGGGGTGCTGACGCTGGGCGAGGTCGTGACCGCCACCGCCCTGACCGCCGGCAACGAGCACGGTGCTTTCCGCGTGGACACCGCCGAGGCCGGCACGTCCGCGACCCTGACCGGCACCGATGGACCCGTGACGCTGGGCACGGTGACCACCGGTACCGATCAGCAGGACGACAACCCGGCCGGCCTGGCGGTCACCGTGACCGGCGGCGACCTCGACGCGGGGATGCTGAATGCCGGCAGCCGGCTGGATGTGACCGGCGAGGGGCAGGGCGATCTGGCCGTCGTCCGTGCCCGCAGTGGTACCACCATGACCATCGATAACCGCGGTGCCGGGGAGATCGCCTTCGGCGAGGCGGGCGACAGCGGCTGGGCGCTGGATGCCGGCGGGACGCTCGACGTCACCGCCGTCGACGGTATAGCCGGCACCGGTGCCCGTGCCGGCGACAGCGTGACCGTGAATGGCGGACGCATCGACGCCGGCCGGCTGCGCAGCGTGTACGCCCCCGTGATCGTCAGCGCGGGCGGTGACGTCACCGTCGGCGAGGCGGTGGCCGAGGCCGGTCCGTTGAGCGTGACGAGCACCGCGGGCGACCTGCTGGTGGGCACGGCCTACGCGGGCACCACCGCGGATTTCCGCACCGGGGGCGGCAGGATGACCGTGCGTCACGCCGAATCCGGTGGCGACATGCGCCTGGTCAACGCGGCTACGGATACGCACGCGGATGGTGGCGACATCCTGTTCGGCTATCCGGCGGACCCGGATGTCCCCCTCGACCGGTTCGACCTGGACGCCGGGCGCGACCTGACCATCGACGCCACCGGCGACGTCACCGGCGGCAACGCCCGCGCGGCCCGCGATCTCGCCATGGCGGGCTATAACCTGCACTTCGGCCAGGTGCGCAGCACCGGCCGGGACGTGCAGCTGACCGCGGACTGGAACGTGGTCGGCGCCCGGGCCGTCGCCCACCGGGACCTCGGCATCATCGCCGGCAACCGCCTGCTCATGGACGACGCCCGCTATGGCGGCACCCTGTCGCTCAAGGCGGGACGGGACCTGACGGTGGGCACCGGCGGCGATATCGACCTCACCGGACAGGTCGAGGCGGGCCGCGACATGACCATCACCTCCGGCGGCCATATCCGCCTCGACGGGGCCTCCGCCGGACGCGACATGCGCTTCACCGCGGAGGACGACATCACGGTCGCCGAACAGCTCGACGCCGGCGGCCGGATGGACGTCGTGACCGACGGCGATCTGAGTGTCGGCACCCGGGTCGAGGCCGGCGGGCCCACGACCCTGGACGTGGCCGGCGACGCCTCGGCGGCGAGCGTGACCACCGGGGAGACGCTGTCGGCCGACATTGGCGGCAGCATGGACGTCGCCGGGGCGGTGGTGGCCGACGGCAGGGCCCGCCTCGACGTGCGCCGCGACCTCGACGTCGGCGAACGGATCGCCTCGCAGGCGGACGACCTGGACATCGACGTGGGCGGCCGGCTCACCACCCGGGCCCTGGAGGCGGGCTCGGACATGGACGTGATCACCGGCGAAAGCCTGAGCCTGGAGCGTGCGGTGGCGGGCCGGACCGCGACGATCCGTGCCGGCACCGCCGACGGCGATGCCTACGCGCCGGGCTCCGATCTGTCCATCGGCCGTCTCGCCGGCTCCGTGCTGACCCTGCGCTCCGGCGCCAGCGTGCACCTCGACGAGGTGGTCGCCTCGGACGCCATGGACATCGCCAGCCAGTACATCGGGATCGCGCAGGGGCGCTACACCGGCGACGACGCACTCACCCTGGACGTGGCGGGCAGTCAGCGGCCGGCCGCGACCCGGGTGGAGGCACGCTTCGACAGTCCGGCCATCGTCAGCCGCTGGCTGCACAGCAATGACACCACGCTCACCATGACCGGCACCGACCTCATGCTCGAGGACGCCGCCTACGTGGACGTCCTGCGGGCCACCACCGGGGAGGCGGCAATCGTCGTCGACAATCTCGATGCCAGCTACGCCGGCGCCGACGTCCAGCTCCGCGAGCTCGACCGGGCGTTCTGGCTGACGCAGACAGGCCGGCAGACGCGCACGGACGCGTACGTCGTGCACGCCCGGCCGGGCTACAGGGTGATCGTCCCCAACTACTACGAGGACCACGAGGAGGAGGGCAACGTGGACTACACGGGCACGTCCGCGGAGCGGCACGTGGAGCGCCAGCTTCACGAGACGGAGGCGACGGAGGGGGCAGCGGCCGGACCGACGCGGGTCGTCGTGCCGCTGCCGGCGCTGCCGGAGTTCGCCGGTGGCGCGGCCGGGCAGGACGCGGGGTTCGTGCCCCCGGTCAACCTCCAGGGTCGTCCCGCCGATGGCGGGGGGCAGGAGCGCGATGGCGACGAGCGCACACTATGAGGTGGAGTGCCGGAGCCCTGACGGCGCTGCTCGCCGCCGCCGTCCTCGCCGGCGTGGCACGTGCCGGCACCGCGCCGCCGCCCTCGGTCTACGATCCCTCGCTGGAGCGCCAGCGCCAGGCGGAGCAGGAGCGCGACTCGGAGCAGCGCGAGCGCGCGGGACGCACCGAGGTGCCCGCCCTGCGCGGCGGCGCGCCGGAGGACCAGAAGCTGCCCGAGGACGGCCGGCGCTTCCGGCTGGAGAACATCCGGTTCAACTCGTCGTCGTTCCTCGATGCCGACACCCTGGAGGGCATCGCGCAGGACTACGTCGGGCGCCCGGTCACCTTTGCCGACCTCAACGAGCTGCTGCGCCGGGTTAACGCCCTCTACGAGCGTCGCGACCTGCTCACCGCACGGGCCATCATCCCCTCGCAGAGCGTCGCGGACGGAACGCTGCGGGTGGTGCTGGTGGAGGCCAGGCTCGAGGCGGTGGAGTGGCAGACGTCGCCGGAGACGGTGCCGCGCTCGTTCTTCACCGAGCGGGTGCCGCTGGAGACGGGCGAGGTGCTCGACACCTCGCGGCTGCTCGCCGATATCCGGCGGCTCAACGCCACCACGCCGGGGCCGCAGCTCTCCGCCGACCTCGCCGCGGGCGAGTCCTTCGGCACGACGCGGCTGCGTTACAAGGTCTACGAGCCGGAGCCCTTCGTCTGGCGCGTCCTCGCCAACAACTACGGCAGCGAGAACAGCGGGACCTACCAGGTGGGCATGAGCGGGGCCTGGTTCTCGCCCACCGGCCACGCCGACACCCTCAGCGGCACGGTGCTCAAGAGCCGCGGGACGACCTACGGCAACCTGCGCTACCGTTTCCCCGTGAACCGGTACAACGGCGCGGTCTATGCCAGCGCCAGCCGCAACGCGCTGTCCATCATCCGCGGGCCGTTCGAGGATCTCGACATCGAGGGCACCTCGAGCGTCCTGGAGCTCGGCTTCGAGCAGCCCTGGTGGCTCGACCGGCGCTGGCTCGCCACCGGGCGCGCGGGCTACGAGTTCAGCCGCTCGGAGACCACCCTGGAGGGGGATGTCCCGCTCAGCGAGACCCGCGACGGCACCGCCACCCTCGCCGGGTCCGTGGAGTACCGCAACGCGCCGTGGTACGCGCGCTACGAGCAGCGGCTGCTCTACACCACTCACCGCAACGACACCACCGGGCGCTCCGGGCAGTACCAGCGCCTGCAGGGCGACTTCTTCACGCGCTGGCAGGCCGGCGAGGACTACCGCCTGGTCGGGCGGTTCGGCTGGCAGTACGCTTCCGCCAGCGACGGGCTGCCCTCGTCACTGCTCTACCAGCTCGGCGGACCGAGCAGCGTGCGCGGCTACGACGCCGGGATCCTCGCCGCCCCTCACGGGCTCGACCTGGGGCTGGAGGCGCACTGGTCGTTTCATCCCGGCTGGGAGGCTTCGCTGCTCGCGGATTACGGCCAGGCGGTGGATATCGACGGCGACAACCCGTCGATCTACAGCCTCGGCGTCGGGCTGCAGTACCGCCTGGGGCGCACGCTCGTGGCCAGGGCCGTCTACGCCCATGCCTTCAAGAAGGTCGTCCCCCGGCAGGATTCCGGCCAGCTCCTGCTTCAGCTGAGCTGGCGGCCCTGGTGAGCGTGGCCGGCCAGGCGTGTCCCGATTCGTCGTCATGGGGAAAACCGAGATGAGTGCACTGCTGTTCTACCGCGAGATCACCCTGCTCAACCGGGAGCGTCACCGGGGGCTGCGGCTCAAGCCGACCGGGGACTGCCGTTTCGCCGCCAACACCCACTTCGTGCCGCTGGCCGGTCAGGAGTTCTACCAGGCCGCGCGGGACTACCCGATCCTGTTCATCGGCGAGGGGGAGCAGACCGTGCCCATCGCGCTGCTCGGCCTCGAGCCGGAGCGTAACGAGTTCCTCGACGATGACGGCCAGTGGCTGGCGAACGTCTATGTCCCGGCCTTCATCCGCCGCTATCCGTTCGTGCTCGCCGACACCGACGCGGAGCGCTTCTCGGTGTGCTTCGACGCCGCCTACGAGGGCTGGAACGAATCCGAGGGCGAGGCCCTGTTCGACGACAACGGCGCCAATACGCCCTACCTGGACGAGGTCGTCGACTTTCTGCGGGGGTTTACCGCGGAAATGCGTCGTACCGAGGCATTCGTCCGCACCCTCCAGGATCTCGGCCTGCTCCGCCCGCGTACCCTCCAGCTCAGTCATCCGGGGGGGGAGCGCTTCACCGTCAACGATTTCCAGGCCATCGACGAGGAGGCCTTCCGCGCGCTTGGTGACGACGACGTCCTCGCCCTGCATCGCGAGGGGTTCCTGGGCTGGGTCTTTGCCCACCTGATGTCCCTGGGGGCCGCCAACCGGCTGTTCGACCGCCATATCGCCGGACGTGATGCCGCGGCCCCGGCCGGTGCCGCCTCCGGGAGCGCCTAGGGCGCGCCATTGGGCCGCCCGCCGTACCGGCGGGCGGTCCTGTCCCGCCCCCCTGTCCGGACGTCCGGATGTCGCCATCGTTCATGCAACACCCGTCAATATCCTTTATTCTGTCCGATTCAGTGACATCGCCCGCTGCGCCCGGTAGCCGTGGTGCGCGGGGCACTGCCTTTGCGAAGCGTTGAGAGGAAGTTGCATGTTCTCCAGTGATATGACCATTGCGGGCTTCGATCCCGAGCTCTCCAAGGCCATGGACGACGAGCGTCGCCGCCAGGAGGAGCACATCGAGCTGATCGCTTCGGAGAACTACACCAGCCCCCGGGTGCTCGAGGCCCAGGGCAGTGTGCTCACGAACAAGTACGCCGAGGGCTATCCGGGCCGCCGCTACTACGGTGGCTGCGAGTTCGTCGACGTCGCCGAGCAGCTGGCGATCGACCGCGCCAAGGCGCTCTTCGGCGCCGATTTCGCCAACGTCCAGCCCCACTCGGGCTCGCAGGCGAACGCGGCGGTCTATCTGGCGCTGGCCAAGCCGGGCGACACGATCCTCGGCCTGAGCCTCGACCACGGTGGCCACCTGACCCACGGTGCCAAGCCGAACTTCTCCGGCAAGATCTTCAACGCCGTGCAGTACGGTGTGAACGCCGAGACCGGCGAGCTCGACTACGACGAGATCGAGCGCCTCGCCGAGGAGCACCGCCCGAAGCTGCTCATCGGCGGCTTCTCCGCGTACTCCCGGGTCATCGACTGGGCGCGCATGCGCACCATCGCCGACAAGGTGGGTGCCTACTTCATCGTCGACATGGCGCACGTCGCCGGGCTGGTCGCCGCGGGCGTCTATCCGGACCCGCTGCCCCACGCCCACGTGGTCACCACCACCACGCACAAGACCCTGCGCGGCCCCCGCGGCGGGCTGATCCTCTCCAAGGGTGAGCCGGAGCTGGAGAAGAAGCTCAACTCGCTGATCTTCCCCGGTACCCAGGGCGGACCGCTGATGCACGTCATCGCCGGCAAGGCGGTGGCCTTCAAGGAGGCCCTGGACCCGGCGTTCAAGGCCTACCAGCAGCAGGTGGTGGACAACGCGCGGGCGATGGCGGGGGTGCTCGCCGAGCGCGGCTACAACATCGTCTCCGGCGGCACGGACAACCACCTCTTCCTCATCGACCTCATCGACAAGGGGGTCACCGGCAAGGACGCGGACGCCGCGCTGGGGCGCGCCAGCATCACGGTGAACAAGAACACCGTGCCCAACGACCCGCAGTCGCCGTTCGTGACCTCGGGCCTGCGTATCGGCACGCCCGCGATCACCACCCGCGGCATCGGCGAGAAGGAGGCGAAGGAGCTTGCCGGCTGGATGTGCGACGTGCTCGACGACCTCGGCAACGAGTCGGTGATCGAGGCGGTCCGCGCCAAGGTCACGGACCTCTGCGCCCGCTTCCCGGTCTACGGGCGGGGCTGAGCGCAACCCGATGCGCTGCCCCTTCTGCCAGGCGCAGGACAGCCGCGTGATCGACTCGCGGCTCGCGAGCGAGGGCGACCAGGTGCGTCGTCGCCGCGAGTGCTCCACCTGCGGCGAGCGCTTCACCACCTACGAGACCGCGGAGCTGCTGATGCCGCGGGTGGTCAAGCGCGACGGTTCGCGCGTGCCCTTCTCGGATGAGAAGCTGCGCACGGGCCTGTCCCGCGCCCTGGAGAAGCGCCCGGTCGCCACCGAGGCGATCGAGGCGGCGATCAACCGGATCCGCAAGCGCATCCAGTCCACCGGCGAGCGCGAGGTGCCGGCGAGCCGTATCGGCGACTGGGTGATGGAGGAGCTCCGCGAGCTCGATCAGGTCGCCTACGTGCGTTTCGCCTCGGTGTACCGCAGCTTCGAGGACGTCAGTGCCTTCCGCGAGGTCATCGAGGGGCTGGAGAAGCGCTCGGCGGACACGGGCGACGGCGACAATGACCGGCGGGAGTGAGCCGGGCCCGGGCAGCTTCTCCGCGACGGACCACGCCCTCATGGCGCGGGCGATCCGGCTCGCGCGCCGGGGCCTGTACACCACGGACCCGAATCCCCGTGTCGGCTGCGTGATCGCCCGGGCGGGCGAGATCGTCGGCGAGGGCTGGCACGAACGCGCCGGCGGGCCCCATGCCGAGGTCCACGCCCTGCGCGCGGCGGGGGCCGCGGCACACGGCGCCACGGCCTATGTCACCCTGGAGCCCTGTGCCCACCACGGCCGCACCCCGCCCTGCGCGGACGCGCTCGCGGAGGCCGGCGTGGCGCGGGTGGTGGTCGCGGGCACGGACCCCAACCCGGCGGTGGCCGGCGGCGGGCTCGAGCGCCTGCGAGGTGCCGGCGTGGATGTCGCCGCCGGACTGATGGCGGCGCAGGCGCGGGGACTGAACCCGGGCTTCCTCCGGCGCATGGCCGAAGGCATGCCCTGGGTCCGGGTGAAGCTTGCCGCGAGCCTGGACGGCCGCACCGCGATGGCCTCCGGCGAGAGCCGATGGATCACCGGGGCCCCGGCCCGGCGTGACGTCCATCGCTGGCGGGCACGCAGCAGCGCCATGCTCACGGGGATCGGCACGGTGCTCGCCGACGACCCGGCGCTCACCGTCCGTGACGTCGATGCGCCGGTGGTGCAGCCGGCGCGCTACGTGATCGACCCGTCCCTGCGCCTGCCGGAGACGGCCCGTCTGGTCACCGACGGTGGCGGCGTGACGGTGTTCTGCAGCTGGCCGGACGACGCCCGGGTGGCGTCGCTGGAGGCCGCCGGTGCCCGCGTGGTACCGCTGCCGCCGGACCCGGAGGGGCGCCCCGTGCTGACCGCCGTGCTCGCCGCCATGGCGCGGGACGGGGTCAACGAGGTGATGGTGGAGGCGGGGCCGACCCTGGCCGGCGCGGTGGTCGCCGCCGGCCTCGCCGACGAGCTGATCGTCTACTATGCGCCGCACCTGATGGGCGATGCCGCCCGCGGTCTGCTCGTGCTGCCAGAACTCGAGGCTATGGCGGACAGAATCCCGTTGCGGGTGACGGACCGCCGTCAGGTGGGCGATGATCTGAGGCTGGTGCTCGCGCCGGCGGGAGAGGGCTGAGAAGGATGTTTACCGGGATCGTGCAGTGCCTCGGCCGCGTCGGCGGCCAGACCGCCGTGGACGGCGGTCGCCGGCTGACCATCGAGGCCCCGGAGCTCGGCCTCGCGGAGGTCGGTATCGGAGACAGCATCGCGGTCAACGGCTGCTGCCTCACCGCGGTGCGCATCGACGGCCCGCGCTTCGAGGCGGACGTCTCCTCCGAGAGCCTGGAGCGCACGACCCTGGGTGGGCTGCGCACCGGCGACCCGGTGAATCTGGAGAAGGCGCTGACGCTCGCCACGCCGCTGGGCGGGCACCTGGTCAGCGGCCACGTGGACGGGCTCGGTGAGGTGGTCTGGCGCCGCCCGGAGGGACGCTCGGAGCGCTGGCGCTTCCGCGCGCCGGAGCGCCTGGCCCGCTACATCGCCGAGAAGGGCTCCATCTGCATCGACGGCGTGAGCCTCACGGTCAACGCGGTAGCGGGCGCGGAGTTCGAGCTCAACCTGGTGCCGCACACCACCGCGGTCACCACCCTCGGCGGGCGGGCCGCCGGCGACACCGTGAACCTGGAAGTGGACATCATCGCGCGCTATCTGGAACGCCTGATGAGCGGCGGCGGGGCGGACGGCGACGGCGGCATCACCCGGGCGTTCCTCGCCCGTCACGGCTTCGGCGGCTGACGGCGCGCCCACGGGATCGGAGAACGACATCAATGGCCTTCAACAGCACCGAAGAGATCATCGACGAGCTGCGCCAGGGGCGCATGGTCGTGATCATGGACGACGAGGACCGGGAGAACGAGGGCGACCTGCTCATGCCCGCGTCCATGGTCCGCCCGGACGACATCAACTTCATGGCACGCTACGGCCGCGGACTGATCTGCCTGACGCTGACCCGCGAGCGCTGCGAGCAGCTGCGCCTCCCGCTGATGGTCAACGACAACGGCGACCAGCACGGCACCAATTTCACGCTCTCCATCGAGGCGGCACGGGGGGTGACCACCGGCATCTCCGCGGCCGACCGCGCCCGCACCGTCCAGGCGGCGGTTGCGCCCCAGGCGCGCCCGGAGGACATCGTCCAGCCGGGGCACATCTTTCCGGTCATGGCCCAGCCCGGCGGGGTGCTCACGCGTGCCGGCCACACGGAGGCGGGCTGCGATCTTGCGCGCCTCGCCGGCTTCGAGCCGGCCGCGGTGATCGTCGAGGTCCTCAACGAGGACGGCACCATGGCGCGGCGCGACGACCTCATGGCCTTCGCCCGCGAGCACGGGATCAAGATCGGCACCATCGCGGACCTCATCGCCTACCGGGTGCGCAACGAGCGCACGGTCGAGCGGGTCGCCGACTGCGAGCTGCCCACGAGCCACGGGCGCTTCCACCTGTACGCCTACCAGGACGTGGTCGACGGGGCGCTGCACTTCGCGCTGGTGCGCGGGCGTCCGCGCCCGGAGGACCCGGTGCTCGTGCGCGTGCACATCCAGAACACCCTCTCCGACCTCTTCGACGCGACCGGCCTGGAGCAGAGCTGGCCCTTGCGCCCGGCGCTGGAGCAGCTCGGCGAGGAGGAGACGGCGGTGGTGGTGATGCTGCGCCGTCCCAGTGACGCCACCGACGTGCTCGCGCGCATGCGCGACTACCAGCGCCTGCAGGCGGGCCAGATCGACGAGACCCAGGGCGGCCGCGCCGAGGGCGAGGCCAGCCAGGACCTGCGCACCTACGGCGTCGGCGCGCAGATCCTCACCGATCTCGGTGTGCGCCGCATGCGCGTGCTCTCCTCGCCGAAGCGGATGCACGGCCTCTCCGGGTTCGGCATGGAGGTCGTCGAGTACATCGAGCCCGAACGCTAGCCCCAGGACTGCAACCAAGCCATCATCCCTGACAGCCAGGTCCGGACCCAATGAACACGATAGAAGGTGACTTCACCGCGCGTGACGCCCGTATCGCCCTGGTGGCGACGCGCTTCAACGCATTCATCGTCGACCGCCTCGTCGAGGGCGCGAACGACTGCCTCACCCGGCACGGCGTGGACGACGCCGGCATCGACCTGGTGCGCGTGCCCGGTGCCTGGGAGCTGCCGCTGGCGGCCCAGCGCCTGGCCGGGGCCGGGCGCTACGACGCCATCGTGGCGCTCGGCTGCGTAATCCGCGGCGGCACGCCGCACTTCGATTACGTCGCCGGCGAGTGCACCAAGGGCCTCGCCCAGGTGCAGATGGGTGCGGATGTGCCAGTGGCGTTCGGCGTGCTCACCACCGACACCATCGAGCAGGCCATCGAGCGCGCTGGCACCAAGGCCGGCAACAAGGGCGCGGAGGCGGCCATGTCCGTGCTCGAGATGATCAGCCTGCTGCGGCGGCTCGACTGAGGACGCAGATGACCCCAACCCCGCGTTACGAGGACTATCGCCGGCGCAGCCGGGCCCGCCGGCGTGCGCTGCAGGCGCTCTACCAGTGGCAGGTCGCCGGCCAGGACATCGCCTCCATCGAGAAGCAGTTCCTCGAGGATTACCGCATGGGCCGCACGGACCTGGAGTACTTCTCCGTGCTCCTCCACGGCGTCCCGGCCTCGGCCTCGCGCCTGGATGCGGCGCTCGAGGGGCACCTGGACCGCCCGTTCCGCACCCTCGACCCCGTGGAGAAGGCGATCCTGCGCCTGGGGGCCTACGAGCTGCTGGAGCGCATGGAGGTACCCTACCGGGTGGTGCTCAACGAGGCGGTGGAGCTCGCCAAGGCGTTCGGCGCCGAGCAGAGCCACCGCTTCATCAACGGCGTGCTCGACCGCGTCGGCCACGACAGCGCGTTGCGCCGCGCCGAGCTCGGCGCCGGGGAAGGCTGATGGCCCTGCCCGAGCCCGCGCCGCGCCGTCGCCTGCACCGCCGCCGCATCGAGCTGGACGGCTTCCGCCGCGAGGACGGCCTCTGGGAGATCGAGGCCCGACTCACGGACGTCAAGGACGGCGCTTTCCGGCTGCGCTTCCGCGGCGAGCTCGCGCCCGGCGAGCCGGTGCACGACATGGCGCTGCGCGTCACCCTGGACGACGACCTCACCATCCGCGAGGTCGCCGCGAGCATGGACGCGACCCCGTTCCCGGACTGCCCCGGCGCGACCGCTGCCTTCCAGTCGCTGGTGGGCGTGCGCATCGGCCCCGGCTGGATGAAGGCGGTTCGCTCACGCATCGGGAGCGTCGAGGGCTGCACCCACCTCTTCGAGCTGCTGCGCCCGATCGCCACCACCGCCTACCAGACCATCCATCCGCCGCCGGACAGCGACGGTCGCCCGATGCTCATGAACAGCTGCCACGGCTGGCGTGCCGGCGGTGAGGCCATCGCCACCCTCTACCCCGAGTGGTTCCGGCCGGAGCAGGGATGAGCCTCTCGGAGTTCGCGCTGATCGAGCGGTTCTTCACCGGCCTGGGGGCCGAGCGCGGCGACGTGACCCTGGGCTGCGGCGACGATGCCGCCCTGGTCGAGGTCGGCGGCACGACCCTCGCGCTGGCCGTGGACACCATGATCGAGGACGTCCACTTCCCCGCCGACGCCCCGCCGGCGAGCATCGGCCACAAGCTGCTGGCCGTGAACCTCAGCGACCTGGCGGCGATGGGCGCGGAGCCTGCCTGGGCGCTGCTGGCGCTGACCCTGCCGGCGGTGGACGAGAACTGGCTCACCGCCATGCGCGGCGGGCTGGACGCGCTCGCGCGGACCCACGGCCTGGCGCTCATCGGCGGCGACACCACGCGGGGCGAGCGGCTGACGGCATCGCTGTTCGTCGGCGGGCCGGTGGACAATCCCCTGCGCCGTGACGGCGCCCGCCCCGGCGACGTCCTGTGGGTCTCGGGGTGGCCCGGCGAGGCCGCCGCGGGGCTGGCCTGCTGGCAGGCCGGCGAGCGCGGAGACGACGTGGCCCCCCTGATCGAGCGGCTCCACCGGCCGACCCCCCGGATCGCCCTCGGGCGGGCACTGCGCGGGCTCGCCACCGCCGCGGTGGACGTCTCCGACGGGCTGCTTGCCGATGCCGCCCACCTGTGCGAGCGCAGTGGGGTGGCGGCGACGGTGCGTGCCGCCGACGTCCCGCTGTCACCCGCGCTGGCCGCGCGCGGCGGGGCCGCGCTGGACTACGCCCTCAGCGGCGGCGACGACTACGAGCTGCTGTTCACCGCGCCGGCGGACGCCGGCGAGGCCCTACGGCGTCGTGCGGCGGATGCCGGCGTGGCGGTGACGCCCGTTGGCGTGATTACCGCCGGTGCCGCGGCCGTGACCCTCGTCGGTGCGGACGGCGCGCCGCTTGCCGCGGGGCGCACCGGCTACCGGCACTTCGACGGGACCGGCGAATGAGCGCGGGGTTTCGTCTCGCCGATCCGCGCCAGTTCCTCGCCCTGGGATTCGGGTCCGGCCTGCTCCCGCGGGCCCCGGGCACCGCCGGTACGGTTGTTGCGGCGCCCCTGGTCTGGGCCCTCGGCCTGCTGCCGGCGTGGGCCTATGCCACGGTGCTCGCGGCGGCCTTCGTCATCGGCTGCTGGATCTGCGGTGTCACCGCCCGTGCGGTGGGCGTCGACGACCATCCCGCCATCGTCTGGGACGAGTTCGTGGGGCTGGCCGCCACCCTGGCGCTGGCACCGCAGAGCCCCGCCGTGGTGGCGGCGGGTGTGGTGGCCTTCCGCGTCTTCGACATCGTCAAGCCCTGGCCCATCCGGGTGTTCGACCGGCGCCTGCACGGGGGCTTCGGCATCATGCTGGACGACGTCCTCGCCGCCGTGCCGGCCGCGGTCTGCCTGCACCTCGCGCTGGCCCTGCTGGGCTGAAACGGTGCGGTGCGTCTTACAGCCGTTCCGGATGTATTGTTCAGGTCTCAGAGCCCCGCAGCTCCCTTCGGGCTCGCCTGTCTGCGCCCGTGCGCGGCGTTGCGCTTCGCTCATGTAGCGCCGCTACACATCGCTCAGCGCGCCTTGCCACGAGTGCAGACAGGCAAGCTGAGGCCTGACAATACCCCCAGAACGGGCTGTGCTCCGCCGTGGGTGATGTCGTATGCTGATGATGAACAACCAAGGACTGCCACTCACCCAGGGTGCGACATGAGCGACCAGCCCAACCCCGGCGAGTTCCGGGTGGCGCGGCTGCGCAGTGCCTGCAACGATTGCGGGCTCGTGCAGCTGTGCCTGCCGGTGAGCCTTGAGACCGAGGACGTCGACCGGCTCGACCAGATCGTGCAGCCACGCCGGCCCATCAAGCGTCACGAGCACCTCTACCGAACCGGCGACGGTTTCGGCGCGATCTACGTCGTGCGCACCGGCGCGTTGAAGACGTACACGCTCTCCGAGAGCGGCGAGGAGCAGATCATGGGCTTCCACCTACCCGGCGAGGTGGTGGGGCTCGACGCCATCAACGAGGGCAGCCACCCCTGTGGTGCCCAGGCGCTGGAGACCACCACGGTCTGCGAGGTGCCGTTCGAGCGTCTGGAGGCATTGTCGACGCGTATCCCGGGCCTGCAGCGCCAGCTCCTGCGGCTGATGAGCAAGGAGATCTTCTCGGATCATGAGATGCTCCATGCGCTGGCCAACCGCAGCGCCGAGGAGCGGCTCGCCATCGTGCTGCTGAGCCTGTCCAAGCGGTTCGCGCGCCGCGGCCTGTCACCGTGGCGGTTCCGGCTGCCGATGTCGCGTTCCGAGCTCAGCAACTATCTGGGTGTGGCGCCGGAGACCATGAGCCGGTTGTTCCGCCGCTTCCAGGAGCGGGGCTGGATCGCCAGTCACGGCAAAGAGCTGTCGCTGGAGGACGTGCGCACGCTCCGGCATCTTGCCGGGCAGTCCCGCAACGAGGCGCCTGATCGGGACGTGCGCTCCGGCAGGGGGTGAGTACAGGTCCCGGGTGCCGGGCGGGCGCCGCGGCACCCGCCCTGCCTGCGTTCAGGTCTCGCCGCGCATGTAGTGGCGCTCGGCGTGCACGAGGGCCCGGTGCCAGTGCAGCACCGTCTCGTTATCCGGGAAGCGGGCCACGAGCTTCGCCGTTTCCCGGTTGAGCCGGGAGATCTTCGCTTCCTTGACCTCCTCGTTCGGTGTCGCCTGGGCGGCGACCCAGTTCTCCCGCAGCTGGGCGATGCGGGCGTCCAGACCTTCAAGCCCCGACATGCCGGCCACCCCGGCCAGCAGTGCCATGGTGACGAGGGCACTGATCACTGTGCGTTTCATTGCCTGCGCTCCTCCCCTTGCGTCGTCACCCGCCCCGCCTGCAAGGACAACCCCATCGGCGCCTGGGTTCCGTGTCGGCGATCACATCATCCCCGTTTGCAGACGAGCGGCCTCGGACATCATCTCGAAGGACCAGGGCGGGTCGAACACGATCTCCACGGACACGTCCTCCACGGTGGGCACCTGCAGGACCTTTTCGCGTACGTCGTAGGCGAGGATGTCGCCCATGCCGCAGCCGGGGGCGGTGAGCGTCATCTCGATGGCCACCGAGCGGCTGCCGTCGTCGCGGCGCGACACCTGGCAGGTGTAGACGAGGCCGAGCTCGACGATATTGATCGGGATCTCGGGGTCGTAGCAGCGTCGCATCTGGTCCCAGACGAGCTGCTCGACGTCCGCGTCCGAGGCGTCGTCCGGCAGCTCGGGGGCCGCCTCCGGCTCCTTGCCGATGGCGTCCGCGTCCTTGCCGTCGATACGGAAGAGGTTGCCCTGGATGTAGACGGTGTAGCTGCCGCCGAGGGCCTGGGTGATCATGCCCTCGGCACCCTTCGGGATCACGCCGGTGTCGCCGGAGGGGATCAGCGCGGCGTCGCAGTCGCGCTCGAAGACCACGGGTTCGTTGGGTTGCGCCTGCATGACGGCCTCCGCTACCTGAAACTGGACTGGTTTGGTCGGAATTCTATCACCCAGCGTGCGGGTATGCAGAATCCGCTCCGGCCATCAGTCCGTCGTAGTCCAGGGGGTCGCGTACCGCGGCGAGCCGTCGCAGCAGAGTCCCGCGCAGGCGCAGACGGTGATCCCGCGGGTGCAGCGCGATGCGCACCGGTCCCGGCCAGCGGCCGAACACGGCGTCCAGGGTGCCCAGCGCCGCCGCCCGCGCGGGCGTATCCGCCTCGAAACCGATGACCGGTAGCCGCCGCCGCCGACCGGTGCGCAGATCATGCACGGCGGTGAGGGTCTCCAGGTAGCGGAAACCGAGGTCGGCGAGCCCCGTGGGACGGATCGGGCCCAGGGCCCAGGCCGGCGGGACGTACAGGGCCGGGCGGCCGAGGTCGTTGTCCGCGAACCACGTGCGGCAGCGGCGGACCAGCGCACGTATCCCCGCGGCGTCCAGGGCCAGGTGCTCGGCGGCCTGGCGCGAGAGCGCCGCGGCGTGCAGGCGGTGATAGCAGCCCCGGACAGCCGTGGCGCGGTGGTGCCAGCCGTGGCCGGCGAGGACGTGTCCGCGTGCGCGCCATTCGCGAAGCCGGGCGAGCCCGTCGGGGGGCCAGTCACGCCCCGGCACGACCAGCAGGGTCACCGGGGCGATGTCGTGGTGCGCCAGCAGGCTGAGCTGCTCGCGCACCGGCGCCAGGGTCTCCGGCATCACGTCGTGGATCGAGACTACGGCCCGCACGGGCCCGCTCCCGGGGCGATCACGGCCAGCCAGTCCGCCACCGTCTGCGCCTGCAGTCGCGAGACCGCCGCCCGGGCCTCCCGGGTGCGGTGGCGGAGCACGGCCGGCGCCATGCCGTCGAGTCGTCGCAGGGCGGCCGTCAGGTCCTCATGCTCAGCGATAGGGTGGAGACCGGGGGCGAGCTCGGCGCGGTCGCGAATGCCGCAGCCGGCGGAGACCACCGCCGGGCGCTCCCGGGCGAGGGCCTCCAGGGCAACGGTGCCGAAGGCCTCGAGCCGTGATGGCAGGGCGAGCGCGTCGTGGTCGTCCAGTGCGGCGGCCACCGCCTCGCGCGGGAGCCAGCCGAGGTAGTCGAGGTTGGGGAGGGCCGCGGCGTCGGCCTCCACCCGGGTGCGAAGCGGTCCCTCGCCGGCGATGGAAAACCGGATGCCCGGCAGTGCACGGGCCGCCGCCAGCACCTCGGGCAGCGATTTCTCCGCGGCCAGGCGGCCGACGAAGAGCACGGCCTCGAGCCGGCCACTCGCTGGCCGGACGGGCCTGTTCAGGAACGGCGGGCCGAGGGGGGTGCCCGTCACCCGCACGGCCGGCGCGCCGTCGGCCGCCGCCAGTGTCCGCATCCCCTCCGAGACCGCCATGACCGCATCGGCGCGGCGCAGCAGGTGGCGGTTGCAGGCACGCAGGCCCAGCCGCCCCGCCGTGCCGCGGAGCGCCCCCCAGTAGAGTCGTCCCAGGGCGGCATAATGGGTATGCATGCCGAACACCACCCGGGCGCCGAGCCGGCGGGCGGCGCGGGCGCCGAGGAGACCGTAGGGGCCGGGCGTGGCGATCACCACGGTCTCCGGCGCGATCTCCGCGAGGCGCCGGGCGAGGGCCCTCGGATCGGGGACGCCGACCCGCTGGGAGCGGTCGCCGGGCAGTGGCACCGACAGCCACTCGCGCAGACCGTTACCGGTGTCCGGGCCGATGGTGGTGATCGTATCGAGGTGCGGGGCGAGGGCGTCGCTGAGGTCCTGGTAGTAGGTGCCGACGCCGTTGCGCCCGGCACCGGCGTCGGTGACCACGGCCACGCGCGGCCGCGCGGCGGTAACGGGCACCGCGCTCATGCCGTTCTCCGGCGATCGGTCAGCTCGTGCGCGGGGATCGGGACGGTCGCCGTGTAGTCGAACCGTCGTGCCGCGGGTGAGAGCGTGGCCGTGAACGCGTCGCCGTCACCGGCGTCGTGCCGGTGGCGGGAGCAGTGGGTGCGTGCCTGTCCGTCCAGCGCGTCGAGGCGGGCCTCGAACGCCGGTGCCAGCGGCAGGGACAGGATCGTGTAGATCCGGTGTACACTCGCCGCCAGCCGCGTGCGCTGGGCGGGCAGCGGCAGGAACACCGCCGTGCCGGGCGCGGTACGGCCCAGCGCCGCGAACAGGTGATCGTAGTAGCCGGCGAAACGGGCCGCCAGCCGGGCGTTGAACGCCCCGGAGTCGTAATCGCCGTGGCAGACGCGCAGCGACGGCTCCAGGCAGCTGAGCTGGGAGGACAGGGCCCGGGCCGGCTCGCGCACGCAGGCGATGATACGGGCGTCCGGGAACAGCGTGAGCAGCGTGTCGGTCAGGGGCGCGAAGGCGGCGTTCTTCGACAGCAGCCGCCGGCCGTCACCCCGGGCATGGAGGTGGCGGCGCAGACAGTCCCGGTAGAAGCCGCCGAGCGCCGCGCGTTCGTCCCGGTCCAGGGCCTCCCCGAAGGCCGCGAAGCGCCACAGCCAGCCGGCATCCGGGAACGGCACCACCAGCACGAAGCACCACAGCACCGGCAGCAGTACCAGGTAGTCCTCCTCCGGTGCGTCCGCGCGTACCGGATGGGTGTCGTCCAGTCCGGCGAACAGCCGGCGCTCGGCCAGCCGGCGCAGCCGTACCAGCGGTGCGCCGAGGCCGCGGTCCAGGCGGCCCACCGCCGCCCAGAAGCGGCACCACGTCACCGACACCCCGAACACGCATTCCCAGGCCCGGAAGGTGGTGAACTGGCCGTCCTCGGCGAGGGCCGCGTGCAGCGCAGTGGTGCCGCTGCGCGGCACGCCGAGGATGAACACCGGCGACGTCACCGGCGTGCGCCGGTAGCCGCGGAACAGGACCTCGTCGAGGGCCAGCCCGACGGTGTGATAGAGCCAGAATGGCGGAAACGCCAGCAGCAGGGCGCCGCGGGTGAGCAGGTGCCGCGGGCGGGGGCGCACGATCGCGCCGGGCCGCAGGCTCGTGGCCACGAGGGTGGCGTAGCGGCGCAGCGCGCGGCGCATCAGCCACAGGGTGGGGTTGGTGTCGGGCCGGATCATCGCCGGCAAGCATGCGCGCCGGTGCCGCCTCGCGCCATCACGTTGTATGACGCAGCGGTGACGATTCGATGACGATGCGGGGCGCGGACAAAGAATCGCCCCGCGGGATGCACGGGGCGAAGGAGGGGAGAGAGCCTGGTTGCGCCAATCGGCCACAGGGCCGATTGTCCGCCTCAGGCCGCGGCGGACTTGCCCTGACCCGTCGTGCTCTTGCCGCGACGCGTCCGGGTCCGACGGGCGGAGCCGCCGGCGGACTCGGCCAGCGCGCGGCCCATGCCGGCGAAGGCCTCGAGGTCGTCGGTCACGCGGCGGCCGAAGCGCGACGCGATATCCTGCTGACGACCGACGTAGTCCTGCAGGCTGGCGGCGTCGTGCACCGCGCTGGCCGCCCGGAGCTGCTCGACGCCGAGGCCGACATAGGTCCGCGCGGACTCGATCTGGCGGCTGGCGGCCTTCTCGGCGTGGTCGATCGCCGTCTTCGCGAAGCGCCGGGCCGGCTCGCCCGCCTCGTTCATCTGGTCGAACATCTGCTTGATCATCTGCTCGTACATGGGAGCCTCCCACTGTCCGTTGCTGTTGCAGTGCAACATAGCAGTGGTTTTTGTGCATCGCAACATCCGTTGGGCGCCGCTCGTCGGCCGGGGTCTGGTATCGTTACGCGGTCCATCTACTTTCATGCGAAGGAGGCCCGAGATGGCGCGATCGTCCTGGCGTGTGGCCGTGCTCCCCGGCGACGGCATCGGCCCCGAGGTGATGCGGGAGACCGTGACGGCGCTGGAGCGCCTTGCCGGTTCCGGCGGCGTCGATCTCCAGATGGAGCGGTTCGACTGGCCCTCCACCGCCTGGCACCGGGATCACGGCGAGCTCTGGCCGGCCGACTGGCGTGAGCGCCTGGCGCGTTTCGATGCGATCCTCCTCGGCGCCCTCGGCGATCCCGGTCCGCGTGACGATCCACAGCGCTACTGGCTGCCGGACGCCGTCTCGCTGTCGCCGCTGCTCGATATCCGCAAGGGCTTCGACCAGTGGGCGTGCGAGCGCCCGGCGACCCTGCTCGACGGCGCGCCACAGTTCCTCGCCGACGAGCGGGCCCGCGACATCGACATGCTCGTGATCCGCGAGAACAGCGAGGGCGAGTACGTTGGCCAGGGCGGACGTCTTGCGCCGGGCACCGCCCACGAGATCGCCACCCAGGTGGAGGTCTTCTCGCGCCGGGGGACCGAGCGGATCATCCGCCACGCCTTCGAGCGCGCGCGGCTGCGCGCCGCCGAACGGGCCGAGGGCAAGCGCGGCGAGCGTCATTTCACCGCCGCCGACGGCAGCGACGCGCGGGCCCAGGTGTGCCTGGTGACCAAGCGCAACGCGCTGCGCCACTGGGGTGAGCTCTATTCGGAGGTGTTCGAGACGGTCGCCGCCGACTATCCCGACATCGCCACCCACCACGAGCTCGTCGACGCTGCGTGCATGAAGTTCGTCACCAGCCCCTGGGCCTTCGACGTGGTGGTCGCGAGCAACCTCCAGGGCGATATCCTCACGGACCTCGCCGCGGTGCTCTCCGGCGGCATGGGGGTGGCGCCGTCGTGCAACATCAACCCGTCGGACCGGAGCCAGCCGCCGATGTTCGAGCCCACCCACGGCAGCGGACCGGACATCGCCGGGCGCAACCTCGCGGGCCCGCAGGCGATGATGCTCACCGCCGCGATGATGCTGGACTGGATGGGCGAGGAGGACCCGGCGGCGGAGGAGGCGGGCCGGCGGCTGCGCGCAGCGGTCGCGGCGGACCTCGCCGAGCACGGCACGCGGGTGCGTCCCACCGACGAGGTCGGTGCGGCGGTGCTTGCGCGCCTGGATTGAAAGCGCGTAACCGCCCGGCGTAGTGTCGGGAGATCGTGGTCAACGACCGGCCCCGGACGGGCGCCGGCAGGCAGTGAGGAGGCATCAATGAGCGAACACGAAGGCCATCTCTCGCCGCTGCTCAAGCAGTCCAGCGGTGTCCTCGCCGAGCGCGGCGAGGGGGTGTATCTCTACGACGAGAGTGGCGAGCGCTACCTCGACTTCACCTCCGGCATCGGCGTGCTCAGCACCGGCCACTGCCACCCCAAGGTGGTGGAGGCGGCCCAGCGCCAGATCGGCCGGGTGGTCCATGCGCAGTACGCCATCGTCCGCCACCGGCCGATCCTGGAGCTCTCCGAGAAGCTCGGCGAGCTGATGCCCGGGGCGATCGACAGCTTCTTCTACGCCAACGCCGGCACCGAGGCGGTCGAGGCCTCTATCCGTCTCGCGCGCCAGGCGACGGGGCGGCCGAACATCATCGCCTTCCGGGGCTGCTTCCACGGCCGCACCATGGGCTCGCTGTCGACGACGAGCTCGAGCTCGCCCGTGCGCCAGGGCGTGCAGCCGATGATGGGCGGGGTCGCGTTTGCACCGTTCCCCGACACCTACTGGTACGGCTGGGACGAGGAAACCGCGGCCCAGTTCTGCCTCAAGGAGCTGGACTACGTCCTGCAGACCATCAGCGTGCCGAAGGAAACGGCGGCGATGCTGATCGAGCCCGTGCAGGGCGAGGCCGGGTACGTCCCCGCGAATACCACCTTCATGAAGGGGCTCCAAGAGCGCTGCCGGGAGCACGGCATCCTGTTCATCCTCGACGAGGTCCAGGCGGGCAACGGCCGTACCGGCAAGTACTGGGCGTTCGAGCACTTCGGCATCGAGCCGGACGTCGTGGTGACCGCCAAGGGCATCGCCAGCGGCTTCCCGCTGTCGGTGATGGGCGCGTCGGACGCGCTGATGGCCAAGGGCTGGATGGGCTCCCAGGGCGGCACCTACGGCGGCAACGCCGTGGCCTGTGCGGCGGCGAGCGCCACCCTGGACGTCATCCGCGAGGAGGGCCTGGTGGAGAACGCCCGCGAGCGCGGCGCCCAGCTCCGGGCCCGGCTCGAGGAGCTCAAGACCCGCTATCCGGAGATCGGCAACGTCAGCGGCATGGGCCTGATGCTCGGCACCCACATGGTGGACGGACAGGGCCGGCCGGATGGTGACCGCTCGGCGCGGCTGCTCAAGGAGTGCGAGCGGCGCGGGCTGCTGCTGATCAAGTGCGGTGCCTGGGGCGGTCAGGTCGTGCGCTGGGTGCCGCCGCTGATCGTCGATGCCGAGCAGATCGACTGGGCGGCGGACCAGTTCGAGGCGGCACTGGAGGCGACGCGCTAGCGACGGGCAGCGTCCCTGCCACCGGAGGGGCGCCGGCCTGCGGGCCGACGCCCCTCTTCTCGTTGCGGCCCCCGCCGTCCCGGTGTGGGCCGAGTGGTCCGCGGCGCGGTCGCGGACCTCACCCACCCCATACGGAGCGAATGGCCCGGACGTGGACTACCTGCGCTTCATTCTCGAGAATCGCCGCTTTCTCGGCTTCGGTTTCCTCCTGGCCGTGCTCTCGGGCTACGGCCAGACCTACCTCATCTCGCTGTTCGGCGGCCAGATCCGCGAGACCCTGAATCTCAGCAACGGCGGTTTCGGCGGTGTCTACTCCACCGCCACGCTGATCAGCGGCTTCAGCCTGATCTGGCTCGGCCGGCTGCTCGACCGGGTGGACCTGCGCGTGTTCTCCGCCGCCGTGCTCGTGGGGGCGGCCCTGGGCTGCCTGCTGATGGCGGGGGTGAACCACGTGCTCGTCCTCGGCGTCGCGCTGCTACTGCTGCGCCTGTGCGGACAGGGTCTGATGATGCACACCGCGCAGACCACCATGGCGCGCTATTTCCACGAGCGCCGCGGTACGGCGATCAGCGTCGCCACGCTGGGGCTGCCCACCGGCGAGGCGGTGTTCCCGGCGGTGGTGGTCGCGGCGATCGCCGTGCTGGGCTGGCGGCAGACGTGGCTGGCGATGGCGCTGCTGCTGCTCGCCGTGGTGCTGCCCCTGGCGATGTGGCTGCTGCGGGGACACGGCCGCCGTCAGGAGGCCCAGGAGGCAGTGGAGCGCGAACGCGCGGCCGCCGGCAGCGACGGCGACTGGAGCCGCCGGCAGATGCTGCGCGACCCGCGCTTCTACGGCGTTCTGCCCGCGGTGCTGGCGCCCCCCTTCACCATGACCGCTCTGTTCATCCACCAGGTGCCCCTGGCCTCGGAGAAGGGCTGGCCGCTGGCCTGGCTGGCGAGCAGCTTCCTCGCCTTCGGCTCGTGCCACGTGCTCTCGCTGCTGGTCGCCGGTCCCCTGGTCGACCGCGCCGGTGGCCAGCGGCTGCTGCCGGTCTATCTCGCGCCGCTGGCGGTGGCACTGCTGGTGCTCATCGGCGTGGACGCGCTCTGGGGGGCGCCGCTGTACCTCGCCTGCGCCGGGCTCAGCATGGGTGTCGGCGGCACGCTGCTCGGCGCGCTGTGGGTCGAGCTCTACGGCACCCGCCACCTGGGTGCGATCCGGGCGCTGATCCAGTCGTTCATGGTGCTCTCGACGGCGCTGGCGCCGGGGGTCGTGGGCATGCTGCTGGATGCCGGGCTGGCGATGACGGATGTGGTCGCTGGCCTGCTCGCGTGGGTCGTGGCCGCCTCGCTCCTCGCTGCCGTCGCGGTGCACGCGGGCCGGCGGTGATCGTCGGCTGCCAGGAGCAACCGACCTTCAGGGCGTGCCGGACCGGCAGTCGTGGTGCACGCCGGCGGACGGTAGGGGGCCGGGTGGTGCGTGGTGGGCGGTGGTCTCGCCGCTCGGGTAGCTCGGTTGCTCCCGGCAACCGACAGCCGTGGTGGTGACACCGGAATGCCGGGGAGGTAGCCGTGCGGGATGTCCCCGCCGGCGGGTCGACTGTGCCGGGCGGCTGGCGCTGATGTCGGCTGCCAGGAGCAGCCGACCTACCGGTGGTCCCGGGGCGGTAGGTCGGGCACGGCCACGGGCCGTGTGCGACGTCTTCGCTGACTGGGGCTGCACGTCGCACGCCTGCGGCGCACGACCTACGCGCTGTCCGGCTGTCGTAACGACGCCCGGCGGTCGGTGCCGCCGGGCGTTGATGAGCCCGATTACCGCGGGCCGAGCTTCTGATCGGCGAGCCAGGGGATCATGCGCTCGAACGCCTCCTCGATCTGCTCCATCGAGTTGGAGTAGCTGATGCGGATGGCGTTGGAGGTGGTCTCGCCGAAGGCGTCCCCGGGGATCACGCACACCCCGATTTCCTCGAGCATGCGCAGCGCGAGCTGGCCGCCGTCGGTGTGCGGGGGCAGCGACGGGAAGATGTAGAACCCGCCCTGGGGCACGTAACCGCTGAGATACGGGGTCTGGTTGACGAGCTCCACCACGCGGTCGCGCCGGCGGCGGTACTCGGCCACCATCTCGTTCACGCAGCTCTGGTCGCCGGTCAGTGCCGTCACGCCCGCCCACTGCGCCGGGGTGTTGGCCACGGTGGTGGTGAACATGTGGTAGCGCCGCAGCTTCTTGATCGCGCCCTGGCTGGAGATGATCCAGCCGATGCGCAGCCCTGCCATGCTGTAGGTCTTGGAGAAGCTGGAGATGGACATGACGTGATCGAGGTCCGAGGTGCACGAGATCACGCTCGGGAAGTCCATCTCGTCGAGCAGCAGGTGGTCATAGACCTCGTCGGCGAACACGTATACGCCGCGGTAGGCCGCTTCCTGCACGATCGCCTCGACGGTCTCCTTGGGGTAGACCGTCCCGGTGGGGTTGTTGGGGGAGTTGAGCACGATCGCGAAGGTGCGCGAGCCGATCGCGTCGATGACCTCCTGGGGATCGATCTGGTGGCCGTTCTCGGCACGCGTGGGGATGATCTTCACCTCGCCGCCGTTCATCCGGATCAGCGGCGCATAGAGCACGAAGGTCGGGTCGGCGACGATGAACTGCCGTCCCGGCGCCGCGGTGGCGGTGAGCGCGAGGTACATGGCCTCGGTGGCGCCGGTGGTAACCAGGAAGTTTTCCTCCACCAGCTCGCGGTCGTAGCGCTCGCTGTAGTAGTCCTTGAGCGCGGTGAGCAGCTCCGGCAGGCCGGCGTCGAGGGTGTAGCCGGTCTGGCCTGCGCGCAGGGCGTCCACGTACGAGTCGACGATGTGCTTGGGCGTCGGGAAATCCGGCTGGCCGATGGACAGATGGATGACGTCATCCATCTGCGCGGCCATATTGATCATCCGGCGGATACCCGGCATGGGAATCGCCTGCAGCGCCGGGCTGAACATCGGTGCCGCGGTGTGCTCGTACTGGTCCATCTCCACCGGATTGACCATCGGCCTCGTCTCCCCTGTTGTGTTGGTTTAACGCTTCGACGTTAGACCCCCCTCACACGGGGGGTCAATAGGTCTTTTCCGATGCGCACAACGCGCATGTTGACGCGCCTGACGGGCGGTGAGTACTGTCGCTGTCAGTGCCCAGATACACCCGTGTGCACGGCCGGTGCGCGCGGGCATCCACCCAGGGAGCAAAACCATGATCGAATCGCCGTTACTGCCCCGTATCGCGGGCTACATCAACGGTCAGTGGACCGACGGCAAGTCGCGCCCGATCACCGTGACCAACCCCGCCAACGCAGAGACCCTGGCGGAGTTCCCGGGCATGGGCGAGAACGACACCCTCGATGCGGTGCGTGCCGCCGAGGGGGCGCTGGCGCAGCGGGCGAGCTTCGAGAAGCGCCGGGAATGGCTGCTGAAGATCGACGAGGTGCTGCGTGCCAACCGCGAGGAGATCGGCCGCATCCTGACCATGGAGCACGGCAAGCCGCTGGCCGAGGCCCAGGGCGAGGTGGACTACGCTGCGGGCTTCTTCCGCTACTGCGGCGAGCACATCGACGAGCTGCGCCCGCGCACCATCGACGAGCACCCCAAGAACTGCACCTGGACGGTCCATCAGCGTCCGGCGGGGGTCGTGGCGCTGAGTACGCCCTGGAACTTCCCCATCGGCATGATCGCCAAGAAGCTCTCCTCGGCGCTGGCGGCGGATTGCGCGAGCGTGATCAAGCCGTCGTCGAAGACGCCGCTGACCATGATCGCGCTGTTCACCCTGCTCGACCGGGAGCTGGACCTGCCCGCGGGCAAGGTGAACCTGGTGATGGGCTCGGCGGGCACGATCTCCGACACCCTGCTCAAGCACCCGTCGGTGCGGGTGTTCTCGTTCACCGGCTCCACCGAGGTGGGCCGCGAGCTCATCGAGAAGGCCGCGCCCGGGATCAAGCGCCTGACCCTGGAGCTCGGCGGCAACGCGCCGTTCCTGGTGTTCGACGATGCCGACCTGGACGCCGCCGCCGATAACCTCATGGGCAACAAGTTCCGCGGCGGCGGCCAGACCTGCGTCTGTGCCAACCGCGTGTTCGTCCACGAGCGCGTCGCCGAGGCATTCGCGGAAAAGGTTGCCGAGCGTGTGAGGGGCCTGCGCGTGGGCGACGGGCTCGCCGAGGGCACGACCATCGGCCCGCTCATCGACGAGAACGCCGTCGACAAGGTCAGCCGCCACGTTCAGGACGCGCTCAACAAGGGCGCGAAAAAGGTCGCCGAGCTGGATGTCTCCGGCCTGCCGGGCACTTTCTACGCGCCCACCGTGCTGCTGGACGTGCCCGCCGGCGCGCTGTGCACCGTCGAGGAAACGTTCGGGCCGCTGGTGCCGATGATCACCTTCCGTGACGATGACGAGGTGGTCGCCGCGGCCAACGACACCGAGTACGGCCTCGCGTCCTACATCTTTACCGGCGACCGCGAGCGAGGCCACCGGGTGATCGAGCGCCTGAATTTCGCCCACGCCGCGCTGAACTCCGGCACCGGCCCGACGCCGGAGGCGCCGTTCGGCGGTATGAAGCAGTCCGGCTACGGCCGCGAGGGCGGTATCGAGGGGCTGTTCGAGTTCGTGGAGACGCAGACCGTCCCCGAGGCGGACTGATCCGGCCCGATCCCCTCATGGCCGGCGGGCAGCGCCCGCCGGCCGCTCTCGCCCGGGCCGTCGGGCCCGCCGCGGTGGCCTAGGGGCTGCCGCCCTCCAGGAAGGTCAGCACCCGGCCGTGGGACAGCGCCGCCGCGTGCCGGTGATACGCACTCCGCGCCCAGCAGTTGAAGCCGTGATCGGCCCCGTCGTAGACGTGGATCCCGACGTCGCCGCGGCCGAAGAAGGCCCGGCGGGCCTCGTCGACGTGGGCGTCGGTGATGTGCCCATCGTTGCCGGCGAAGTGGAACTGCGCCGGCACGGTGAGACGGGCGGCCTTGTCGAGGTGCCGGTGGATGCCCCCCGGGTAAAAGCTCACGACCCGGTCCGCACCGGACTCGATACCAGCCAGATAGGACAGGATGCCCCCCATGCAATAGCCGAGCGAGGCGACGCTGCCGTCGCACTCGGGTCGCCGGCGTAGCGCCCGGACGGTGCTGGCCAGGTCCTTCACCGCGACCGAGAAGTCGATCTCGCCGACCAGCCGGAAGGCGGTCTCCATGTCGTCTCCCTCGTAGGCGAGCTCCACGCCGGGCGACTGGCGCCAGAATACGTCCGGGGCGAGCACCACATAGCCGTCCAGCGCGTACTGCTCGGCGACGCTGCGGATATGGTGATTGACGCCGAAGATCTCCTGGATCAGGACGATGCCGGGACCCCGGCCCGCCGGCGGCAGTGCCAGGTATCCCCTGAAGGTCCGGTCGTCGTGGCTGGCGATATCGATCCACCGGGTGTCGACGGCTTGCAGTGGCATGGCTCCTCCGTGGTGGCAGTGGTTTCCCGTGCAAATGGGGGCACGGGCCGCGAACGCAGCGTTGATTCGTCGGCTAATCGTAGGCGGGGTAGGGCGGGGCAGACAACGATGGCCGCCGCGGTCAGTGCGGGGACCACGGGAAGGCCGGCGGGGGAGGCCCGCCGGCCCGTGCGGTCTCACCGCCGGGGGGCTCCGGCGTGTTCAGGCGGCGTCGTTGGCGCGGGTCTCGCCCTCGCCGGCGGGAGCCGTATGGGTGACCTCGCGGGCGAGGCGCTCGCCGAGGCTGCGCACGCCCTGGAGCTCCTGGCCGATGGTGGTGTCGAGCTCCTCGAGGAAGCCGCGCTGGTGCTGCCAGTAGTCCTGCAGCGAGCGCTCGTCGTGTACCGCCATCATGCAGCGCGTCTCCTCCAGCGCCAGCTCCATGCACCGGCGCATGGTATCCATGTGCAGCCGGGTGAGCTGCTCGGCGAAGCCGAGCCAGGCCTCCATGAGCTCGCGTTGCGGGGTGAGCATCGCGCTCCAGTCGGGGCGCGGCATTGACGGGGTTTCGGGTCCGGTCTCCATGGGGTTGCTCCGAGTCATGGCTGAGGGGGGAGCCACAACGTATAGCGCCGGCCGGGCCGGAAGGGAACCGCCGTTCGGCTGCCCGGTGGGCCGCCCGGCGGGTCCCCCGTTCTACCGGTTCGTGCCGCGGAGCCGGGGATGCCCCGCTAGTCCGAGTCCCCGGACTGGTCCAGCCACTCGACGCGGAAGAGATCGAGGCGCCGGTCGCGGGTGTTGCGTACCGAGCCCTCGGCACGCAGCTGGATCAGCCGGTCCATGTCGAGATCGGTGATCAGGGTCATCTCCGTGTTGGGCGTCGACTCCGCCACGATCCCGTCGTGGGGGAAGGCGAAGTCCGAGGGCGAGAACACCGCGGTCTGCGAGTACTGGATCTCGATGTTCTCGACCTTGGGGAGGTTGCCCACGCTGCCGGTGATGGCGACGTAGCACTCGTTCTCGATGGCACGTGCCTGGGCGCAGCGGCGCACCCGCAGGTAGGCGTTCTTGGTGTCGGTCCAGAACGGCACGAAGAGGATCTGCATGCCCTGGTCGGCGAGCAGCCGGCCGAGCTCCGGGAACTCCACGTCGTAGCAGACTAGGATGCCGATACGCCCGGCGTCGGTGTCGAAGATGCGCAGGGCATCGCCGCCCTGGACGCCCCAGTAGAAGCGCTCGTCCGGAGTGGCGTGGAGCTTGTACTGGCTGTCCGTGGTGCCGTCGCGCCGGCACAGGTAGGCGACGTTGTAGAGCACGCTCTCGTCTTCATCGTACAACGGCATGGAGCCGGCGATGATGTTGATGTTGTAGCTCACCGCCAGCCGGGACATCGCCTCGACGATCTCCTCGGTGTACTGCGCGAGCCGGCGCATGGCCTCGGCGGGCTCGTCCTGGTTGAACTGCGCGAGCAGCGGCGCGTTGAAGAACTCCGGGAAGAGGATGAAGTCGCTGTTGTAGCCGGCCATGGCGTCGACGAAGAACTCGATGTTCGTCATCAGGTCGTCGAACGTCTTCACCCGGCGCATCTGCCACTGCACCGTGCCAACGCGCACCAGCGACTTGCGCCCGCCGATCAGCGGACTGCGCTCGGCCTCGTAGAAGATGTTGTCCCACTGCACCAGGGTCGCGTAGGCGTGGGAGTCGCGGTCCTCCGGCATGTAGCCGGTGATCACACGGCGCACGTGGAAGTCGTTGGCGAGCTGGAACGAGAGGATCGGGTCGTAGATCTCCCGGCGCTTGACCAGCTCGATGTACTCCTCGGGCGTCATCTCCCCGGCGTGCTCGCGGTAGCCCGGGATGCGCCCGCCAGCGACGATGGCGCGGAGGTTGAGGCTGCGGCAGAGCTCCTTGCGCGCGTCGTAGAGGCGCCGGCCGAGGCGCATCTCGCGGTAGTCCGGGTCGACGAAGACGTCCACGCCGTAGAGGACGTCGCCGTTGGGGTCGTGGTTGGTGAGGAAACCGTTGCCGGTGATCTCCTCATAGGTGTGCTTGTCGCCGAAGCGGTCGTAGTCGACGATCATCGAGATCACCGCCGCGGCTACACGGCCGTTGTCCTCGATGCAGATCTGTCCCTCCGGGAAGCGGTTCACCTGGGCGGCGAACTGCTTGCGCGACCATGCCCCGCCGAGGGTGTTGTAGACGCGGTCCATGATGTGCTTGACGTCCGGGTAGTCGGACAGCCGCAGGTTCCGCAGGCGCAGGCGGTGCTCCTCGCCGTCCCGCTCGTTGCCTTGGTCGTCGCTTGCACGCATCGGAATTTCTTCGCTTGCCGTAGGTCCGACATGGGAGAATATCATGCCGATCCGGTGGGCCGTCCCCGAGCGCGATCGGCGATGCAGTGACGGGACCGGGGAGCGATCTTCCCAGAGGGATTGTCGCGTGTCAGGGCACCGCGGCGGTTCGGGGGCAGAGCGCGTTCGCGCCGGCGTGGCGGGGCTCACGTCAGGCAGGTGCGATGCCGCCGCCGGACCGCTCCCGCACTCCCTCCGGGCCGGACTGCGTTGCGGTAGGGCAGCGTTGCCCACCGCTCATGTAGTCTGGCACCACCGTGCGGCTCGTGCCTTGCCCCATCGATGCACAGTCCGGCTGACGCGTGACACGACCTCTGAGACGATTAGCAATAACTCGAATGACGCGATCCTCGATCTCTCAAGCCGGCTGCGGGCTGGCACTGGTGCTCGCGCTCTGGGTCCAGGGCGTGCCGGCGGCGTCGCTGCACCTGGACGTGGATGCGCCGGAAGGGCGGGCGCGGCAGAACGTCATGGCCTACCTCGGCGAGCCGCCCGAGGTGGGCAGTGAACGCGAGGCCCGTGCCTACGCCCGCCATACCGTGGATGCCGTGCGCCGTGCCCTCGAGGCGGTGGGCTACTACAACGCCGGCATCGAGACGGACGTCGCCGCTGCGGACGATGGCTGGCGCGTGACCTTCCGCATCGATCCCGGCGAGCCGGTGCATATCCGTAAGCTGGACGTGCGCGTCACCGGCGAGGGCGCGGGTACCAGGCTCTTCGACACGGTGATTGCCAGCCTGCCCCTCGCCGAGGGTGACGCCCTCGACCACGGGGCCTACGAGACCGCCAAGACCCGCCTGCGCAACACCGCACTGTTGAACGGCTACTTCGACGGCGGCTTCGGCGAGCACCGCATCGCCGTGGACACGGAACAGCGCACTGCCGACATCACCCTGGTCTACGACACCGGCCCGCGCTACGAGCTCGGGGAGGTGACCTTCCAGGGCGATCTGCCGTTCAACGACGAGCTCCTGCGGCGTCTGGTGCCCTTTGACACCGGCGCCCCCTACGCTGCGGAACGCGTCGCCGCGCTCAACCGCAACCTGCTCGACAGCGGCTATTTCGGTGACGTCCAGGTCTCCCCCGAGCGCGACGCCGCCGAGCCCGGTGGCGCCGTGCCCGTCACCGTCAACGCCACCGCCCGCGAGCCCAACACGCTCGGCTTCGGTGCCGGTTTCTCCACCGATGAGGGGCCGCGGGCGCGGATCAACTGGCAGCGCCACTGGGTCAACGCCTCGGGCCATACCGCCGGCGCGGAGCTGCGCGTCTCCGCGGTGCGTCAGAACCTCTCGGGGAACTACACCATCCCGTTGCGCGACCCGCTCAACGACGAGCTCCAGCTCCAGGCCGGACTCCAGCGCGAGGACATAGAGGACACCCGGAGCAGCCGGGCCACGCTCGCCGTGCGCCGTCGCCAGCACTTCGATTCCGGCTGGGAGCGGGTGCAGTCCCTGCGCCTGCTCCACGAGGACTTCACCCAGGCGGACCAGGAGGCGACGACGACCCTGCTCATGCCGGGCCTGAGCTTCTCGCGTACCCGCTCCCGCGGCGGCGTCGATCCCTACTGGGGCGACCGCCAGAGCTACAGCATCGAGGTCGCCCAGAAGGGCGTGGGTTCCGACGTCTCCATGGCCCGGGGGCTGGTGGGCATGAAGTGGCTGCGGACCTATTTCGAGCGCCACCAGATCAGTGTGCGCGCCGACCTCGGCGCCATCGCCACCTCCAACTTCGAGCGCATCCCCTCGTCGCTGCGCTTCTTTGCCGGCGGTGACAACAGTGTGCGCGGCTACGGCTACAACACCCTGTCCCCGGAGGACGACGACGGCGACCTGCTCGGCGGGCGCTACCTCGCCACCGGCAGCATCGAGTACGGCTATCGCTTCGCCGAGTCCTGGCGGGCGGCGGTGTTCACCGATGCCGGCAACGCCTTCGACGAGCCGGGCACGGACTTCAAGGTGGGCAGCGGTTTCGGCATCCGCTGGCTCTCGCCGGTGGGCCCGGTGCGGCTGGACTTCGCCTGGGGCGTGAGCGAACCGAACCCGCCGTTCCGTATCCACATCTCGCTGGGGCCGCCGCTGTGATCCGGCGCATCCTCCTCGCAGTCCTCGGCGTGCTGGTGCTCGCTGTGCTCGGCCTGGCCTGGCTGGCCGGTACGACCACCGGCGCCCGCCAGGCCGTCGCGCTTGCCGAGCGCTTCGTGCCCGGCTTCAGCGCCGAGGTCGTCGACGGCAGCCTGTGGCGCGGTGTGAGCCTCAATCGCCTGCGCTACGACATGCCCGGCGTGTCCGTGGCCGCCGACGCGGTGGTCCTGCGCTGGCAGCCCGGCTGCCTGATGGACGGCACGGTCTGCGTGGACCGGCTGGCTACCCGCGGACTCGACGTGGCCGTCGATACCGGCGAGCTGCCGGCAGGGCAGCCGACGGCGCAGCCGGGAGACGGCGGCTTCGCCCTGCCGGTGCGCATCGCCGTCTCCCGCGTCGTCCTGGACGACACCCAGGTACGCGTGGACGAGCGCCGGCTGCGGCTCGCCTCGCTGACCACGGCGGCGGACGCCGCGGGCAACCGGCTTTCGATGGACGAGACGACCCTGGACGGGCTGCAGATCGACCTTCCGGCCCCGCCGGCGGACGGGGGCGACGGCGGCGGGACGTCGGCGGGCGGGGCGGACATGGCGTTCCCGCCGGAGGACTTCCGGCTGTCCCTCCCTGACGCGGTGCCGCTGCCGCTGATCGTCGAGCTCGCCGGCGTCACTCTGCGCGACGCGACGATCCATCGCGGCGAGGCGGCGTACACCCTGTCGCGGCTGCATATTGCCGGTGCCCTCTCCACCGAGCGGATCCGCCTGGACGCGCTGTCGCTGCGCGCGCCGGCGGCGGAGCTAGACGCCCACGGGAAGGTCGGGCTCGGTGGCGACTGGCCGATACAGCTGACCCTGAATGCCCACAGCGGCCGTTATCCCGGCGGCGGGGATCAGACGCTGAAGCTCACCGCCGGCGGCTCTCTCGCGGACCTCGATGTCACCGCCGATGCGGGCGGGCCGGTGAGCGCCCGTCTAGAGGCGCACACCGCACTGTTCACGCCGGGGCTGCCGTCACGACTGCGGCTGCGGGCCGAGGCCCTGGCCTGGCCGCTTACCGGCGAGCCGACCGTGCGTGCCGGCGGTGTGGACCTGCAGGCGGACGGTGGTCTCAAGGGCTGGTCGCTCGGCCTTGACGCCGGAATCGGGGGGCCGGGCATTCCGCAGGGGCAGTGGCGGCTCGCCGCGGAGGGCGACACCGCCCATGCGGCGATCCGGACGCTCACCGGCCAGGTGCTTGGCGGTACCGTCTCCGGGGACGGCGGGGTGGCCTGGGGGGACGGTCTGGACTGGCAGGCACGGATCGAGGTCGACGGTATCGCCGGCGACGCCACCGTACCCCTGCCGGTCCCCGTGAAGCGTCTGGCGCTGACCGCCGACGGAGACACCGGCTCGGCGCGTATCGAGCGGCTGGACGCGGCGCTGCTCGGCGGCAGCGTCTCCGCGAAGGGGCTCGTGGACTGGCGGAGCGGGCTCGAGTGGCAGGCGGCGCTAACCGCCGAGGACCTGGACCCCGGGCAGTACCGGTCGGGGCTGGATGGGCGTCTCGGCGGCCGGGTCGCGACCACCGGCGCGCTGCGCGGCGGCGATCTGAGCGTTGTCCTGGCGATCCCCGGCGTGGAGGGCCGGCTGCGCGGCTACCCGGTCTCGCTCCGCGGCCACCTCGCCCGTGCCCCGGGTGCCGGCTGGCGCTTCGACGGCCTGCGTCTGCGCAGTGGTCCGGACGAGATTGCCGTCGACGGCGGCCTGGCGGACGGCCGCTGGGACGCCCGGGCACGGCTCGATCTGCCCGAGCTGGCCGCCCTCTGGCCAGGGGTGGCCGGCACGCTGAACGGCGACGTCCGCGTCGGCGGCGCGATGACCGCGCCGGACGTGAGCGCCTCGCTGGACGGCACCGGTATCGCCTATCAGGACATCCGCGTGGACCGTCTCGCCGTGGAGGGCAGTGTCGCGGCGCTCATGACCCGCGCCAGCCGCCTGCGCGTGTCCGCCGGCGGCGTCGCCCGGGACGGGCAGGAGCTCGGCGACGTCACCGCCGCCCTGGACGGCACACGGGCACAGCACCAGCTGGTGGTGAACGTGGAAGGCGGCGGGCCGGTCACCGGCTCGCTGCGGCTCGACGGCGGGCTGGCCGCCGACAGCGGCGACTGGGACGGCACCCTGACCGAGGCGACCGTCAGTGCCGGCCCGGAGCGCTGGACGCTCGTCGACCGGCCGGCGCTGCGTTGGCGCGCCGGTCCCGGCGAGCTCCACGTGGACGCCCACTGCTGGCGAAGGGATCAGGGCCGGCTGTGCCTGACCGAACCGCTGGTCGCCGGTGCCGGTGGTGCCCGAGCCGACCTGCGCATCGGCGACCTCCCCCTTGCGGTACTCAAGCCGTGGCTGCCGGAAGGGCTGGCGTGGTCCGCCACCCTGAACGCGGACGCCCGCGTGCGCTGGCAGGGCAGCGGCCTGCCCCGTGTGGAGGTCAGCGCGCGTACCGGTGAGGGCAGCATCACCGCCGCGCGGAGCGAGACCGACGAGCCGGTGACGCTGGACTACCGTTCGCTGACGGTGGATGCCGGCCTGGACGACGACGGTGCGCGGCTGGAGCTGGCGCTCACCGCCGAGCAGCTCGGCTCGGTGAATATCCAGGCGTCAACGGATCCGCGGGCGGCGGAGCCGGGCCTCGACGGGCGCGTGCGCATCGACGGTATCCGTCTCGGACTGGTGCAGCCCTTCCTGCCGCAGCTGCGGCGCCTCGAGGGGACCGTGACCGTGGACGGCAGCCTCGGGGGGCAGCTGCGCGCACCCACCTTCGACGGCACCGTGCGCCTGCGTGACGGTGTGGTCGCCGTGCAGTCCCTGCCGGTCCCGCTGGAGGCGGTGACGCTCTCGGCCCGGATCCAGGGGACCCGTGCGACCCTCAGCGGCGGCTTCAAGAGCGGCGAGGGCCGCGCCAGCCTCGGTGGCAGTATCTCCTGGGGCGACGGGCTGCACGCCAACGTCGCCGTCTCCGGCGAGGGGCTGGAGGTGGCCTATCCGCCGCTGGTGCGGGTACGGGTGAGCCCGGCCATGACCATTACCTACGATGGCAGTGCGCTCAGCGTCAACGGCCGGCTGACAGTGCCCCAGGGCCGGATCACCCTGGAGGAGCTGCCCGAGAACGCCGTCGCGGTCTCGGACGACGTGGTCATCGTCAATCGTGGGGACGGGGGCGGGGAATCCAAGCGGGAGGAGGGCCTCAAGCTCTCGACCAACGTCTACCTCGTGCTCGGCGATGATGTCCGCTTCCAGGGCTTCGGCGTCGAGACCGCGTTGGCGGGCGCGCTGCAACTGCGCCAGATCGGCACCAGCAGCGCCGAGGCCTTTGGGGAAATCAGCCTGGTTGACGGCACCTTCGAGCGCTACGGCCAGCGGCTGAAGATCCGCCAGGGGCGGTTCATCTTCTCCGGCCCCATCACCGAACCGCAGATCGATCTGGAGGCGGTGCGCGACACCGGTGAGGTCATCGCCGGGCTGCGGGTAACGGGCCCGCCCTCGGCGCTGCAGGCGAACGTGTTCTCCGAGCCGTCCATGCCGGAGGCGGATGCGCTGTCGTACCTCATCACCGGCCGCGGCCCCGGCGCCGGCACGCCCGGCGAGAACCAGCTCGTGACCCAGGCCGCGCTGGGGCTGGGTCTGATGGGCGGGCGCGGTATCGGCAGCTCGCTGGCCGGTCAGCTCGGCGTGGAGGACTTTCAGCTGGAGACCGCGGGCAGCGGCCAGGACACCCAGGTGGCGGTGAGCGGCTACGTGGCACCGAACCTGCTGGTGCGCTACGGCGTCGGCGTGTTCTCCCCGGAGAACACCCTCACCCTGCGCTACCAGCTCACCGAGCGGCTCTACCTGGAGGCGGTGAGCGGTATGGAGAGCGCCCTCGACCTGTTCTATTCCTTCGACTTCTGAGGGGGTGCCGGCCGGATCGCCCGGGGGGGTGACGCCTTCGCCCGCTATTCAAGTGCCGGCCGCCGAGCGTGTGCGATATCTCCATCCACGGGCCGGGCATCGGCCACCGGCGCGCGGCGGGCGAGCGTCGGCGGCGCCCGGCGGCCGACGTTCTCCGGTGTCGTGCGGGATGTCGGCGGCCCTGTGCAGCCGACCTACGCGGCCAACCGCGGCCCGATGCCGGTCTCTCCGGTCACGACCTCGTTTGACATCGGCCGTGCCCCGGTACCATGGCACGGCCGTTCCCCTGCTTGTAGGTCGGCTGCTCCTGGGAGCCGACATCTCCGGTGGTGTCTTAACGCCTGCGGCGCCTGGTCCACGCGTACGGCCGAGCCCGGCCATTGTCCCATGGGCTGGCGGCGCCCGGCGTTCTCCGATGTCGTGCGGGGATGTCGGCTGCCCTGAGCAGGCGACCTACGCGGCCAACCGCGGCCCGATGCCGGTCTCTCCGGTCACGACCTCGTTTGACATCGCCCGTGCCCCGGTACCATGGCACGGCCGTTCCCCTGCTGTAGGGGGGGAGGTACAGGGATCCCAAAACTAACGTGGGGGTGTAACACAGCCAAACCAGGTCCAGCCGTACCGGCCAGCCCCGCGCTGAATACCTACACGCCGGCCACCGCCCTCTCCAGGCTACGGGCCCACGGCCGCTGACACCCGCGGTCGCGACGGGAGAGACCGGCATCGGGCCGCGGTTGGCCGCGTAGGTCGGCTGCTCAGGGCAGCCGACATCCCGCACGACACCGGAGAACGTCGGCCGCCGGGCGCCGCCGACGCTCGCCCGCCGCGCGCCGGTGGCCGATGCCCGGCCCGTGGATGGAGATATCGCACAC